>PLZX01000107.1:0-15716 GCA_003152325.1 Bryobacterales bacterium
AACTGCGCGGTCGGCTGGTTATACCAGGAACTCCAGGTACGGCCGTAGTTCACGCTGACGGTCGCGCCCTGGTCGAGAGCCAGCAGAATGATGTTGGGGTTTTTGGGATTGATCCAGACCGTGTGATAGTCGTCGCCGCCGGGCGCGCCCTTGATGGCCGTGAAGCTGGCGCCGGCATCGGTGGACCGATAAGTGGTGGTGTTGGCGACGTAAATCACATCCTTGTTCTTGGGGTCGACGCGCACGCAGGCGAAATCCGACCCGCGCCCGTAGATGCGATTCTCGCTGTTGACCTTGTTCCAGGTAGTGCCGGCGTCGTCGGAGCGATAGAGCCCGGCCGCACCCGCGCCGCCCGCTACGCCGCGCCCACCGCGGCCGCCGCCACCGGTGGTTTCGACCAGCGCGTACATGCGATTGCCGTCACTGGGCGCGATGCCGATGCCGATGCGGCCGAGCCCCTGAGCGGCCGTGGGCAAACCTCCAGTCAGTTGGCTCCAGTTGTCGCCGCCGTCGGTGGACTTGAACAGCCCGCTGTTGGGGCCGGAGAAAGTGCCGTTCTCCCATGGCCCGGAACGCGTCTGCCACAGCACCGCGTACACGTTGCGCGGGTTGGCCGGATCGAAGGCCAGATCAATCGCGCCGGTGTGCTCGTCCTTATAGAGAACTTTTTGCCAGTTCTCCCCGCCATCGGTAGAGCGATAGACGCCGCGTTCGGTGTTCGGCCCGAAAGGGTGGCCCACCGCCGCAACGAAAACGCGATTAGCGTCCTTGGGATCCACCAGGATGGCGCCGATCTGCTGGGCATCGCGCAACCCGAGGTGCCGCCATGTCTTGCCGCCGTCCACTGATTTATACATCCCGTCGCCCACCGAGAGATCGGGCCTCTGCGGCAGCCCTTCGCCGCTGCCCACGTAGAGCACGTTCGCGTCGGAAGGTGCGACGGCGACGGCGCCGATAGAGCCCGTGGCCTGGTCGTCGAAAATGGGCTTCCAGGTCATGCCGAAATCGTCGGTCTTCCAAACGCCGCCGTTGTTGACGCCGATGAAGAAGACATTCGGCTGATCGGCGATGCCCGCGGCGCCCACCGTGCGCCCGCCGCGGAAAGGTCCGATCATGCGCCACTGCAATCCGGAGTAATACCTGGGCTCGAAATCCTGGGCCGAAACCACCGTCAAAAAGCAGATTAGAAGCAATAGGAAGCGTCGCATCGTTTTCAAAGCATATCACCCCGCGTCGTGGAGCCTTCGCTGCACCGTATGATACATTGGGGAAAACGCTCCTCCGGCCATGCCAAACGCTTCCACCACAGGCGAGAAATTTCAGAAATTGGTCGAAATCATGGCCCGCTTGCGCGCTCCCGGCGGCTGCCCGTGGGACCGCGAACAGACCTTCGACTCCATCAAGCCGTTCACCCTGGAAGAGACTTATGAGGTGCTCGACGCCATCGATCGCCGCGCGTGGGGCGAACTCGCCGAAGAACTCGGCGACTTCCTGCTGCAAGCAGTCTTCTTCGCGCAAATGGGCGCCGAGCAGAACCTCTTCGCGATCGACGACGCGCTCGATGCCATCAACGAAAAACTGATCCGCCGCCATCCTCACATATTCGGAGAGCAATCGGCCGAAACGGCCAGCGATGTGAAGCGCATTTGGGGTCAGGTGAAGGCCGCGGAAAAACAGGAGAAGGGCAAGGAGAGCGAAAGCCTGCTGGCCCCTGTTTCCCGCGCGCTGCCCGCTCTGGTGGAGGCGCAGCAGATCGCTTCGCGCGCCGCCGGCGTGGGCTTCGATTGGGAGAATCCCGAGCAGGTGCTCGCCAAGCTCCACGAAGAGCTGGCGGAATTCCAGGTGGCGCGTCAAAATGCGTCCCAGCAGGAGATGGAAGACGAACTCGGCGACATGCTCTTCGTTCTGGTGAACCTGGCGCGCTTCGTCAAGGTCGATCCGGAGCAGGCGCTGAGGGGCACCAACGCCAAGTTCCGCGAGCGCTTCGGCTACATCGAACGCAAGCTCGCCGAACGCGGCCGGAAACCGGAAGATTCCAACATCGCCGAAATGGAGGAGCTGTGGCAGCAAGCCAAGCTGTAATCGAAATTCGCCAGCTCCACCAGCTCGCGGAATTCGAAGACGTGCTCCGCTTGCAGAAAGTCATCTGGGGCTTCGCCGATGTAGAATTGCTGCCGGTGCGCTTTCTCGTAGTGGTCAGCAGGATTGGTGGCCACGTCTTCGGCGCGTACCACGGCGCGGAAATGATCGCATTTTGTTTCGCGATTCCCGGCATCAAACCGACCGGCAAGAGTTACCTGCACAGCCACATGCTGGGTGTCCTGCCGGCGTATCACAATGCAGGTATCGGGCGCCGCCTCAAGCTCCGGCAGCGCGAGGATGCACTCGCGCGCGGTATCGAGTTGATCGAGTGGACCTTCGATCCAATGGAATTGAAGAACGCTTTTTTGAATATCGAAAAGCTGGGCGCGATTGTGCGGCGCTACCACGAGAACCAGTACGGCCACACAGCCAGCCCGCTGCACGGCGGCCTCCCCACCGACCGCTGTTATGCGGAATGGTGGATCAACTCCCCCAGAGTCAGAAAGATTCTGGCCGGCGAGCCACGCCCAAGCAACGCCGTGGAGCGCGTCAGCTATCCGGCCGACATCGCGCGCATCCGCCGCGAGGATCCGGTGCAGGCTCGCACCATTCAGAAAGCCAACGGCGAAAGACTCCGCCGCGCCTTTGAACAGGGCCTCGCCGCCACCGGGTTCGAACGCGGGGACACCGAAGGAACCTACCTGCTGGAGCCCTGGTCGTGAAACTCGAGCGCATCACTCTTCGCCAGATTCGCATGCCGCTGGTGCACTTCTTCGAGACCAGCTTCGGCCGCACTTACGAACGCGACATGATCCTGGTGGAAGCGCAGGGCGATGGCGCATCCGGCTGGGGCGAAGTGACGGCCGGTGAAAACCCGTTCTATAACGAGGAGTGGACCGCATCTGCCTGGATGATCCTCCGCGATTACGCCGCGCCGCGCGTGCTCGGCCGCGAGTTGCGCAGCGCGGAAGACGTGTACCCGCTCACCGCCCACATCCGCGGCCACAACATGGCGCGCGGCGGCCTGGAGACCGCCGTCTGGGATCTCGAAGCCCGGCTCGACGGCGTACCGCTGTGGCGGAAAATCGGCGGCGGCGCGCGCCGCGAAATTCCCTGCGGCGTTTCCATGGGCATTCAGGATTCAGTGGAACAGCTCATCGAGAAGATCGAGCGGGAGCTGGCCGCGGGGTACCAGCGCATCAAGATGAAGATCAAACCCGGTCGCGACATAGACGACGTCCGCCGCGTCCGCGAGCGCTTTCCGTCCATCAAGCTGATGGTCGACGCCAACTCGGCCTACACCCTCGCCGACACCGAGCACCTGAAGAAGCTGGATGATTTCTACCTGATGATGATCGAGCAGCCGCTCAGCCACGACGACATCATCGATCACGCCGAGCTTCAGTCCAAGCTCCAGACCCCCATCTGCCTCGACGAATGCATCCGCACCGCCCGCCACGCCGAACAGGCGGTTCAGCTGCACGCCTGCGGCATCATCAACATCAAACTGGGCCGCGTGGCCGGCTTTGCGGAAGCCAAGCGCGTGCATGACGTGGCCCAGGCCGCAAAAATTCCCGTCTGGTGCGGCGGCATGCTGGAAGCCGGCATCGGGCGCGCTCACAATATCGCGCTGGCCACGCTCCCCAATTTCGTGCTGCCCGGCGATGTTTCGGCCAGCGGGCGTTACTGGAAACAGGACATTATTGAACCGCCGGTCGAGACCACCGCATACGGCACGATCGCCGTCCGCGACGATCCCGGCTTTGGCTACGCGCTCGACCGCGATTTCATCCGCAGCATCACGGTGCGCGAGGAGTCCATCGGTTGAAGGGCACTGCCGGCCTATACGCCCTGATCGCCCTGATGATTGCCGGTTGGACGGGAAACTACATCGCCGGCAAGATCGCCCTCCACGCGTTTCCCCCGGTGCTGCTTTACGGCATGCGTATTTCAATGGCGGGCATCCTGATTTTGCCCGCCTACTGGTGGGAGGGGTGGCGCCGCACCGAACGTTTATGGACGCTTCGCGACGTGCCGCAACTGGTCGTCCTGGGCCTGTTCGGCGTAGCCCTCAACCAGTTCTTGTTCGTGGTCGGTCTGAGCCGCACCAGCGTTGCTCATTCCTCGATCTTCGCCAACCTGACGCCGATCCTGGTTCTGCTGCTGGCCAGCGTGCGGGGCCTCGAACGGCTCACCGGGTTGAAACTGGTGGGCGTGATGGTGGCGCTGACGGGAGTGGTATTGCTCCGCACGCTCGATGCCGGCCCGCAAGGGGAAGCCACTCTGGCGGGAGACTTCATCACGTTTTGCGGCGCGATGGCCTTCTCCATCTTCACCGTGCTGGGAAAGCCCGCTACCAAACGGTACGGCACCATCACCGTGAATACCTTTGCGTACGCCGGCGGNNCCTGGGCCGCTGTCTTTTACATGGCGCTTGTGCCGTCGGTGATCTGCTACCTTATCTATTTCTACGCGCTGGCCTACATGGAAGCCTCGCGCCTCGCCGCCTTCTCGTACCTGCAGCCGTTGCTCGCCACCATCTTCGGAATCTTCATTCTCAATGAGCACGTCACGCTTGCGCTGGTCGTCTCAGGCCTCGTCATCTTTGGGGGCGTCTACTTAACGGAGCGAGCGCGATGAACGCCTTCGTTTCCCTGCTCCGCGACAATCGCAACTATCGCAACCTCTGGATGGGCCAGGTGGTCAGCGAAATCGGCGACCACTTCAACAACGTCGCGGTCTTCAGCCTGGCCGTCGCCACTACCCGGTCCGGACTGGTGGTCAGCGGCGTGCTGCTGGCGCGCGCCATCCCCGCGATGCTGGCCGGTCCGCTCGCCGGCGTCACGCTCGATCGCTTCGATCGCAAGCGCATCATGATCGCCAGCGACCTCATCCGCGCGGTGGTGGCGCTCGGCTTCATCCTCACCGTCAAAGGCCATGCCACCTGGCTGCTCTACGCGCTCAGCGCTCTGTTGATGCTGGCCTCGCCTTTCTTCACCAGCGGGCGCTCGTCGATCCTACCCTCCATCGCCACCAGGGATGAGCTGCACACCGCCAATTCGCTTACCCAGACCACCCAGTGGAGCACGCTCGCCGCCGGCGCTTTCCTCGGCGGCATCATGGCGCAGTTCGGCTATCCCCTGGCGTTCCTGTTCAACTCGCTTTCCTTTGTCTTCTCGGCGTTGTGCATTTCGCGCCTCTTTCTGCCGGGCCGCGGCTTCCGTCCGGCCCGTCGCTCGCTCACCGAAAGCGACGTAGTGCGTCCATGGCACGAATATGCCGAAGGGCTGCGCTACATGCGCTCCGTTCCGCTGATCCTCGGGCTCGCCATGGTCAACGTCGGCTGGGCCACCGGCGGCGGCGCGGCGCAAATCCTGTTCAGCATTTTCGGCGAGCTGGTCTTCAATCGCGGCCCCTATGGACTGGGCCTCATCTGGGGTTGCGCCGGCGTCGGCCTGCTGTGCGGCGGAGCCTGCGCCTACCGCTTCGGCCGCCAACTGTCATTTCAGAATTACAAGCGGTCAATTGTCATTTGCTACATCGTGCATGGCGGATCGTATATCCTCTTCAGCCAGATGCGCAGTTTCTACGCGGCGCTCGTCTTGATCGCGCTTTCGCGCGCCGGCGTGGGTTTCAGCTCGGTGATGAACATGTCGTACCTGTTGCGCTGTGTGCCCGACGCCTTTCGCGGCCGCGTCTTCGCCACCATGGAGACCACCACGTGGAGTGTGATGATGTTGTCGATGCTGGGGGCCGGCGTGGCCTCTCAATACTGGGATCCGCGCACCATTGGCACCATCGCCGGAGCGCTCAGCTCCACGACCGCGATATTCTGGGGCTGGGCCCATGTGACCGGCCGGTTGCCCGAACCGGCGCGTGAAGGTGTGGACCCGGAGGAGATCGAGATCCATGGCGAGCCCACAGTCTAGCCTCGCTGGCCAGGTCGTTCTGGTCACCGGCGCGGCCAAACGCATCGGACGCGGCATCGCACTGCGCCTGGCCGCGGAAGGCGCGCGCGTCGCCATCCATTACAGCCATTCCGAAAAAGAAGCACGTCACACCGCCGAGGAGTGCGGCGGCGCCGAGTTGTTCCGCGCCGATCTGGAAAGCGTCGACGCCATTACGCGCCTGTTCGCCGACGTCGAAACCCGCCTGGGCCGCCTGGATGGGCTCGTCAACAACGCGGCTCGCTTCTCCCGCTTCGATCCGCTCGATATCACCGAGAAGGACTGGGACTACATCCACTCGGTCAACCTCAAGGCGGTCTTCTTCTGCTGCCAAAACGGTGCGCGCCTGATGCGAAAGACCGGCGGCGGCCGCATCGTCAACATGAGCTCGCTGGGCGGCATCCGTCCCTGGGCCGAGCACGCGCACTACTGCGCCTCCAAGGCCGGCGTCATCATGCTGACCCGCGCGCTGTCCAAGGCCTTCGCGCCCGAGATCACGGTGAACTCCGTGGCGCCCGGCGTGATTCCGTTTGAAGACATCGATAAGCGCGGAGAGCGCATGATCCAAGCCACCCCCGCCGGCCGCGGCGGCACCCCCGCCGAAATCGCCGACGCCGTGGTCTATTTCCTGAAGTCCTCCAACTTCGTCACCGGGCAGATCCTGGCGATCGACGGCGGCCTGAGCTTGAAGTAAGCCGCTACGCCCAGGTCGAACGGTCGCGGCAATGTGTGTCACGGCAATGTGAGGTCACTCCGGTCCGGCTAGTTGTCTTAGCGAATTAAACCTGCAACACTAGTTCAAAACTCGGCATCGTAGACCTCCACGAGGCGGTATCGCGGGTCTCGGGGAGCCGGTTTGGAGGCACATGATGGGCGATCTAGTCAAAACCGTGCAGGGCTGGTGGGACCACATGAAATCGGGCGAAGCCATCACGCGCGCCCATTTCACAATCGATCGAAGCCGCGCCGACAACGGCGCGCAACTGGGCCCGCCGTTCGAAGAAAGAAACCACTACTTCCAGGTCGTCGTTCACGATATGTTTCTCGCCAAGTCACGGGAGTGGTTCGTAGAGTACGATCCCATGGTGGTGGCGGCGGCCTCCTACATTTACGACACCAAGGTCGAGATGGTTCCGTTCGTGGCCGGTCCAGCGCTGCTGAAGGACTTCGGACACGAGTCGCCCGAAGGCATGATCTTCCGCGACACGCCGGTCTCCGGTCTTAATCCTTATCAAGGCGGCGCATTTACGCTCACTCTGGTCCTCTATAAAGTGCAGCGCAGGAACAACGCCGACCGCCTGCTCCAGGTTGTGGAGGGAATCTCCAAGTCGCTCGATCCGTCGAACACCCTGGGCGCCTACCTAAAAATCGCGGGAACCATCGTCGATGGCGTCGAGGCCATCCTTGGCCTGAAAGAGACTGTTCCCGTGCTCGGCTACCGCGTGACCATCAACCCGCAAGTCGGACAGGTCCTGAGTGCCGACTACATGGTGCTGATTGACGAAGACAGCGCCGCGCCAACCATGAAGCCCGAGCGCTTCCAAGTGCGCCAGTCGCAGCTCTATGACGACAGTGGTGCCGAATACCGCGACCGCGATTTTGTCCTCTTCCGGATCGCCCAGGGAATCAAGCGCACCGATGAGCGCACCCTGCCCTTCTTCCCCCTCTGGACCGCCGCCAAGGACTTCGCCGCGCGCGGCGACGATGAGTTCTGGAAAGAGGCCAAAGCGCAGTTCAACACCCTCAAGCGGAATCTGATGAACAGTCCCGACCTGACCGCCCCGGACTCGGCGCGGTTCCGCAAGGAATACCTGGACGAACTGACGAAGATCCGCAAGGACTCCGTCGACGAAGGGCATCTCGCCGCGGACGGCGAGAAATTGCCCGAAGCCGAGAAGGAAATGCGCAGCATGGCCGCACAACTCGACAAGCTGGATAGCCTATGAGCCGGACGGACTGCCATCCTCGCCCGGTCCGTCCCGCGGGACGGACCGCCGCCGCGCCGGGATCGATGATTCCCGGGAGTCTCGATGCCCGGAGATAAGGCCAACTACCCCGAGCTGAAAATCACCGTGCAGGGGGACGGCACGGTTGCGGCCGAAGTCCCGGGTGAGGAGCAGCATGACGGCAAAATCGACGATAACCCTTTGCTGCGCGAGACGCTGGCCGCCTTCCGCGACTGGCTCAACCAGGGCAAGCTCCAGATCGAACGAGAGAGCGATCTGGTCCTGCTCGGCAAGCTGCTGTACCAACTCCTCTTCCCCCCCACCAGCGGCGTTCTGGTCAAAGAGCTGGTTTTCCGCACGTTAAAGGAATCGCGCGCGGCTAAGACGCGCATGTGCGTCCAGCTCGCATTCAACGAGGCGCAGGCCGATCTTGCCGGCCTGCCCTGGGAGTTTCTCTACGACTCCGCCAGCTCTTCCTTTTTCGCTACCAACATCGATCTGGTGCTGACACGCTTCGTTGCCTGCAACGGCAAGCGCATGGCGGTGGGCTCCAATGAGCCTCCGCTGCGCCTGCTAATCGTCGTCTCCAAGCCTTCCGATCTGAAGTCGGTCGCCGCCGAGGACGTGATCAAAGCCATTCAGTCATTCGCCAACGACAACCCGGGCCGGATTGTCCTTGACGACCCGCTGATCAACAAGAACTTTCTCGAAGTTCAGGCCCGGCTGGAAGACAAGGATAACCAGCCGCACCTCATGCACTTCATCGGCCACGGCCGCTACAACAAGGCCAAGCGTCAGGGTGAATTGGCTCTGCTGCAGATGGACAGCACGCAGGCGGACTGGGTGGACCAGATTCGCTTCAAGCGGTTGTTCACCGATTCCGGCTGTAATCCCCGGCTCCTGTTTCTGCAGTTGTGCGAAGGCGCGGTGGTCGAAGAGGCCGAGCTGATCGCCAGCTTCGAAGGGTTAGCCCCGACGATCGTCTCGGCGGGTATCCAGGCCGTGGTGGCGATGCAGTTCCCCATCAAGAACGTGCACGCCGGCAAGATCAGCACCAAGTTCTACGACGAATTGGCCAAGGGCAAAAGCGTCGGCGAGGCGGTACAGGCGGCCCGCCGCATGGTACTGACTTATAATCCGCTGGCCAGCGGCACGCCCGTGCTCTACATGTACGGCTATGACGGGCCCATCGTCAGTGCGCTGGCCGCCCCACCACGGCCGTCGGCCGACAGAACCCCCACCAACCCGTCCGGAGGCGGACCGGATAGTCCCGATGTAGCCCGGCCCAGCGCCGAACCACCGGCCCCGACCGCCGCTCCCCCGCGTCCGGTGCCGAACGCAGGCAGTCCCATCGCGCGCGACAAGCTCCTCGACGCCGGCGCTCGCAAGATCGAAAGCATGAATCTGGAAGCGAAGGAGGTGATGTCGCTGAACCACAGCATGTACATTTCGATAGGGTCGGAGCTTGAGGGCAAGTCACTACTGGAAATGAAGCAGGTGCTTGCGCAACGCTGCCGGGACGAAAGCGACCCGGGGTTGAGGGATGTGCTGCAAGAAATGTCCGCCGCGGCAGAGAGGTTGATGTGAGTACCGCGCCCCAAACCCCCATGCCTCTGCCCGACCGGATCGCCGGCCTGCTCGGCGAGCTTCGCGCCATCGCCGAGCCCGTCGGCGCGGGCGGGGCGCTGGAAACCGCCGTGTCTGAGGCCGTCGAGCGCGACGATTTCTCTCAGGTCGCCGGCGCCGTGCGCCGCCTCGTCGAATCCATCGATGAGTTGCAAACCCGGTTGCGAGACGCGCTCGGTCAGGCCGAGCAGGAAGAGCGCGCGCAACGCCGCTCCGGTGGCGCCTCCAAGACCTACTGGTCGGATCTCAAGGTGTCCCTGAAAGAAGCGGCTACCCGCTCGCCGGACGAGATGATCGCCGTCTGGCTCAAGTCGTTCGGCACTGCGCTCGCCGCCTGGAACTTCGATGTCTGCGAGCGGCTTGTCGCGGACTCAATTTCCGCCCCGGAATTGCAGGATCTGCGCAAGACGCTGTCGCGCACCATCCGCGCGCTGCGCTCCGGTAACGTGGCGGCCGCGGTCCCCGGTCTCGAACTGCTGACCGCCGACCACCCCGCGGGTTTGCCACAATCGCCGCTTGACGATGCCTCCCGTGGGCCTATCCTGGTCATCCTCGGACGCATCCGCCTGCGTGCCGGCAACGATGCCGCCGCCCTGGCGTGCATCGAGAAAGCGCGCTCGGCCGCGCCTCAGGACGGCCGCGTCCACGCAGCGGCCGCCGAGTATTACGAGACCCGCAAGGACGACGCACTCGTCCGCGACCTCTGCCGCCATGCCATCGCCGCCTCTCCCGACTGCCCGGACGGCTACGTTGGCATCGGCCTGTCGTGCGAAAGCCAGGGCTGGTGGGACGAAGCGCACGACTGGTACTCGAAAGCCGTCGAGGTGGTCCGCGCCCGCGCCGGTGCGCTCGATCCGCTGGGCGAGCTTGGCCACTTGCTGGCGCCCATGAGCGGAGCTCTCTGCCTGCTGCTGGCGGGCGCGGTCCGCGAGACGAATCCCCGCGCGGCGCTGGCCGCCGTCGACAAGGCGCTGGCGCTCGGCGTCAAAGGAGCGGGGCAGTACCCCGAACGCGCGGCCCACGAATTGAGGGGCGATATTCTCGATTCCCTCAGTCAGCCCATCGAGGCCGCCGAGGCTCTCTTCCAGGCCGGCCGCTATTACGCTTGGGAAAACAACCCGGAAGCGGCTTGCAGGGTGCACGAGCGCGCCAACCGGCTAGACCCCAGCCATGTCCCCAACTACTGGCAGTGGTCGGACTCCCTCGTGGTCGCAAGCTACACCGCTCAGCCGCCCTACGTCGACCCCGCGAAGATCGCGCTAAGCCTCGATATCTGGAACCGGGGTGTGCAGATCGGGCGTCCGGACGAAGCGTACGGCTGGGCGTATATAACCCGTGGCCGAATCGCGAACCGCCAGGCGGGCCTGGTGGACGCCGACCGCTGGGAGCGCAACTGGGAGACCGTCGCCTTCACCGAGCAGTCGCTGCAGTGGAACCCCACCCGCGCTTTTGCGTGGTCCACCATCGGGCGCATGCACTACGCCCTCGGCAACGACCTCAACGCGCTGGACGCCACCGGACGGGCAATCGAATTCGGCCCGGATGACTTCTCCTCCGTCGAGGAGCGCCTGTTCCTCCTCGTCAACCTGAATCGCTACCCGGAGGCCAGACCCCTGATGGCCAAGCGGAGTGCCATGGACCCGCCCGCGCAAGACCTTCTGAGCGCTATCGAGGCGCACCTCGCACTGTATGAAGCACCGGCCGGAGCCGCGCCGGAAACCCATCAGCCCGGACTCGCCGCTTCCGACGCCGCATTTGCCGCCGGCTTCACTCAGCCATGGTGCCGCATCGACCGGGCGCGCCTGTTGCAACTGGCCGGCCGCGCCGAGGAGGCAAGAAAGGAGTGGGAAACGCTGTGGAGCAAATCCGACAAGCAGGATGTCGACAACCAACTGTCCTACGCCTGGGCTGCCCTCATGACCGGCTTGAATGATGACGCCATCAAAATCCTTGCGGCCCGGCCCGCCGACCGCATCGATGGCTTGAGCACCCTTCAGCGTTATTTCGGATTCGCGAGCCTGCTCAGCGGCGATCTCGACGCCGCCCGCAGCCACTTCGAGCTTTCTCTCAGTCGTGCCACTTCCATTCGAAAGTGCGAAGAATGGCTGCTTCGAGATTTCGAGGCCGAGGACGTCGTGCGTCTGCTCGCCGGGCGGCCCTACGAATCGGCGGCGCTGGAGATACTGGAGCACTACAAGGCCGAAGCGTCCAAACGGCGCGAAGCGATGCGGCCTCCCTCTTCGCCGCTGGATGAAATTCGCGGCGTCATTGACTCGCTGGTGGCGGATCGCGATACGGCGAGTTGGAGTTGGATTGGCGCCCAGGCGGCCGCGGCGCGCTTGAGCCTCGAGGCCAGAGAATGGGACTCAGCCGGAGCGGCCTATCGTGTACTGCAAGCCTATCCGGAACGCTTTTACACTGCACGCCGCGGACTGGACCTGGTGATCGACGGCTTAGTCGCGGATGCGGATGAATTGCCGCCGGCGGAGTCCGGCCGAGCCGCCGCAGCCTACGAGAGCATTCTGGCCGCTAAGCAGTACCTGGCGCCCGAAGACCACGAGAGATTGGCCGGAATCCGCGCGCGCGCCGGGTTTGCACGTTTTGAGCAAGGAGAGTTCACGGCCGCTCGCGAGCATTTTCGCCTGGCTCTCCAGGACTACGGCGATAGTGTCGATCCGGGCGCGCGGCTGGCTGCCGTTTGCGCACCGCGCTTGTCGGGAGTCGCGCAGATCTGGGCGCTCGATGACGACTGGAAGGCGTGGGCGGAGGAAGCCGCCAAACAGGGAGAGCCGGGACGGTCCCAGTGTGCGGCCATCAATCAGGCACGCGCTTCCCTCATGCGGAGCATCGGCGAACGTTTCCAGCTTTCCAGCCGCGCGGGCGAGAGCGGCAAGCTTCTGCCAGTAGTGACGCCCATATCGGTGGAGCTTGGCCGCGGCGTTGTGGAGGGAGCCGGCATCGAATCGGCGCTCATCAAGCAATACGTTCCTGAGATGCGCAAACGCATCCAGGAAAGCGCCGGCGTCCTCGTACCGGGCGTCCGCTTCCGCGACAGCAGCGAGATGCACGAGCTCGATCAGAGCTACATCATCACGCTGGATGAGGTACCCCTGGTGCTCGGACACGCGCATGCCGGCTGGCGCTACGCCCCGCATCCTGTGCAGGACATTACCGGGCTGGGCATACCCGCCACCGCGTGCGAGGAGTCTGCCAATCCCATGGACGACACGCCCGGGTGCTGGGTCCAGCCCGACTATTGGCAGCAGGTGACCGCGGCCGGACGCGAACTGTGGCCCGATGTCCACTACTTCATCACCTGCCACCTGGAAGCGGTCCTGCGGCGCAACCTCAATTGCTTCCTGGGCGTGCAGGAAATCGAAAACTTAGTGGAACAGTGGAAGAAAGATCCATCTCTGGCGACCCTGGTCTCCAAGGCTCTTCCCACCGCGGTTTCCAGGTGGCGCTTTACCAGCCTGCTGCGTCAGTTGGTGCGAGACCTGGTTCCCATCACCAATACCCCCGCAATTCTTTTGGCCGTGCAGACCTCCGGACTGACCGCCGATGATGTCTCCCGCGACGTTCTCGCTGTGCGCCTGTCTTTGCGGGAGCAACTGCCCGGCAATCGACCGGCGTCCGTCACGATCGAGGTCCCGGCGGAAATCGAGGAGAAGATCGCTCACGCTGTCCGGCACGAATCCGGGAGAACTTTCTTCGCGCTTCTACCCGGAGATGTCCAGGAATTGCTCTCTGCAGTCCGGACGTTGGTTGGCTCCGAACATCGGAAGTCCGTCGCGATCGTTCGCGATGCATCCGTGAGACAGTTCTTTCGGTCGCTGGTGGAACTCGAGTTCCCCGAGCTCCTGGTGATCGCTCGCGAGGAGTTGCTGGCGGAGGCGGGAGTCGTCACATGAGCAAGCCAACCGTCAGTGTCGTGTTGATCCTCAACTCCGCGCTGGAGCGAATCGTGAATCCAACGGATCCGCTCCACGAGGCGGTCCGGGCCGCCGCCGCTCACTCCATAGCCGGTCTGCTCGACGGGTTCGGCATTCCGGGCTCGCCCGAGGTGGAGATCCGCGGGCTCGACGAACCCCCGGCGCCGGGCCATTGGATTCGCCTGGCCGTCCACGGTATGCCCTGCCGGTTCGCAGATGGACTCCTCACCGCGGTCTATTGCTACCAGACGGAGGTGCCACTGCAACCGGCGCAAGACGCCGAGGTCTTCCACCACCTCCAGGACCTTTGCGCCGCGCCTGCGGAGAGTGGCGTGGCCCGAAATACGCTGATCGAGTTTTTTCAACTCGCGCTTCCCGCGATCATCGGCCTGCAGCCCGAACTGCTGCTGGGTCCGGAACAAATCGCAGCTTGGCGCGAGGACTTCCTGGCCGAGATCCAACCGAAAGAGCCGAAACCCCTGGACTGGCCGCCCGACGAGGCTTTCTTCGCTGAACTTCTCAACTCCCTGCTGCGGATGGGGCTGTCGTTAGCCGGCCGGGCCGCGATTGCTACGGTCTTACAGGGCGGCCTGGAGGCAGGACGCGAACCCGGTGATATCGCGGAAGACCTGATTGCCGCCCTGCAGCCCAAGGCCTGGGAGATCCAACTCCCGCACGACTACTTTCGCGAGATCACGCTGGCGCAGACGGAAACCAAACCGGGTGAGTTTGCGCTCCTGCGCGACGGCTTGTTCTACGAGCTGGGGATTTACTACCCGGATTTCCAATTCGTGCTGGTAGAGGATCTCAAGCCATCCAGCTTCCGATTTAAGCTAGGCCAAATCGCTACTCTGCCGCTACGCGGATTGGGACCCAAAGAGTGTTTGGTCAACGGAAGCGAAGACCGGCTGGCCGCGCTCCAGATCCGCGGCAGGCCGGCCGCCAACCCAGCCAATAGTAACGAATGCGCGATCATCGACGCGGATCTGCGCCAGGTCGCCGAGGGCGCCGGATTTACCACCTGGCAGTCAATCGGATACATTGTCCTGGCGTTCGCCGCCGAGTTGAGACGGCAGGGTTGGCGCTGTGTGACCAACAAATCCGTGCAGGCCCAGCTCTCATCGTTGGGCCGGGCCTTCCCCGCGCTGCGGAATGCCGCGCTCATCAGGTTCACGCCGGAACAAATTGCTCGAACCCTTCGCTCGGTGCTCGCCGAGGAGATCTCCGTCCGGAACCTCAGGACGGTTCTGGAGCTCCTGCTGCAAAGCGACTACATCGTGGTGAAGGACNNCTCGCCGCCGTGGTCCGCTCTGGCCTGAAACGCCAAATCAGCCACAAGTACACACGAGGCGCGAGCACACTCATCGTCTATCTGCTCGATCCGGAAATCGAAGCGCGCCTCACTCCTGATGCGCGCCCCGAAGCTGAGCTAGCCGAAAAGATCCTGAAAGCTGTGCGCCAGGAACTGCAGAGCATTTCGCGATATGCCCAAATCCCGGCGATACTGACCACCATCGAGGTCCGCGCCATCCTGCGCGACCTTCTCAAGTACGAGTTCCCAACGCTTGCGGTCCTGGCCTACCAGGAACTCTCGCCGAACCTGAACATCCAGCCGATCGCACGCATCAGCTTTTCGTGAGTGACGCCGCTTCGCAGTCTTAGCCAGCGGCGCACAACTATACTAAAACTGTGGAACAGCGACGCTGGCGAAGAACAGCATCGTACGTCGGGCTCCTGTCTGCGGCCTTCCTCGTGGCCGTGTTGGGCAGTTGGAAGTTCGGACGGCAGGTGGATAATTCCGCCTACGACCACATGTTCCGCCTCTACCAGCCCAAGCCCTGGCAGCCTCAATCCGCCATCCTCGCGATCGATGAGGCCACCCTCGCCAGCATCGGCGGCATGCGCCGCATTCGCCGGCCGCTGGCCGACGGTCTGCTCCTGGTGGCGGCCGCTCACCCGAAGGCCGTCGCGGTGGACGTCATCCTCACCGACCGCGGAGACGATCCCGAGGAAGACCAGGATCTCGCCCAAGCCTTCTGCCGGACTCCCAACCTGGTGCTTTCTGCGCTGCTGATGGACAAACCCGTCCAGTGGGAAGATCCCAAACCCGATTTCAAACGCTGTGCCGCCAAAATCGGCCATGTCCACGCCGAGCCCGACGATTACGACTCCATCACGCGCTC
>PLZX01000107.1:15731-16292 GCA_003152325.1 Bryobacterales bacterium
CGCCTGCTGGAGAACCCCGCGCTGGCGTCGCAACTCACCGGCAAAACCGTCTTCGTCGGAGTGACCGCCGACACCGAAGTGCGCGACCGCCTCTTCACCCCCTACGCCTTCGGCCAGAGCACCACGGGAATCGAAATCAACGCCGCCGCATTCGAAACCATGGCGCAGTCGCTGTTCATTACCGAGGCCGGCGAGCAGTGGGTGGTATTGATCAGCCTCGGCTTAGTGGTGGCCGCCGGCCTCTCTTTCCGTTACCTGCCCGGCTGGGGGGCTTATGCCGGCGGTGCGGCGGTGGTGGCGGCTTCCGTGATTGCGCCTTACCTCTTTTTCATCCGCCAAAGCGTGCTATCGTTCGCGACACCCGTATCAGCCGCTATCATCTCCACNNATGCACTTCGTGACCCATGAAATGCGCACGCCGCTTTCCGCCATCCAGGGATCGAGCGAGTTGATTTCGAAATACGCGCTCACCGAAGAAAAACGCAAACAGGTGGCCGACCTCATCAACTCCGAATCCAAGCGCCTCGCCCGCATGGTAGAAGTCTTCCTCCACGTCGAGCG
>PLZX01000107.1:16299-17521 GCA_003152325.1 Bryobacterales bacterium
GACCGCGAGCTCATCGAGTATGCCTGTTACAATCTACTCACGAACGCTGTGAAATATTCTCCACAGCGCACTGAGGTCAGAGTCGCCGCATCGAAAGATCAGGGCTTCGTGCGGATCGCCGTGCGGGACGAGGGCATCGGCATGGACCAGAAAGAAGTCAAACAGATCTTTCAGAAATTTTACCGCACCAAAAAAGCGGAAGAATCCGGAGAAGCGGGCACTGGAATCGGGCTTTCCATCGTCCAACAGATCGTGGAACAGCACGGCGGACAAATCGAAGTGACCAGCCAGCCCGGCGCTGGTTCCTGCTTTACCCTGGTGCTGCCGGCGGCGGTCCCCACGGCGGCGGAACGAAACTGAATGCCGAAAATATTACTAGTCGAAGACGATCCCGCGCTCCAGTTCACCATCCAGACGGCTTTGGAGGAAAACGGCTATTCCGTGGATGCCGTCTCCACCACCGGCGACGCCATCGAGCGCCTGGCCGATCAGGCTTACCCCATCGTAGTCACCGATATCTACATCGACGAACGCACCGGCCTGGACGTGCTGGATGCCGCCAAACGCAAAGATGCATTCTGCTGCGTCATTCTGATGACCGGCCGCGGCACCATTGAAACCGTCATGGCCGCCACGCGCGGCGGCGCCTTCGACTACATCGCCAAGCCTTTCGAGCTGGATGTTTTGCTGGAAGCCATCAGCCGGGCCGAAGCCTCGCGCGATGGCGGCGAACACGAGGCCGAAGAGGAGGAGTTGCCCGAGAGCGAGATGATCGGGACGTCGCAGCAAATGGTGGAGGTCTATAAAACCGTTTCCCGCGCGGCCGGGACCGATGCCACCGTCATCCTCGAAGGCGAGACCGGCACCGGCAAAGACCTCGTGGCCCGCATGATCCACCGCTTCAGCCGCCGGAAGGATCAGCCCTTCGTGCCCGTCGATTGCGGCTCCATCGCTCCCTCCCTGCTCGAAAGCGAGTTGTTCGGCGCCATGCGCGGCGCCTTCACCGGCGCCGACCGCGACCGCATCGGCGTGTTCGAGGCCGCCAACCGCGGCACCGTCTTCCTCGACGAAATCGGCGATATCGAACAGAATTTCCAATTGGCGCTGCTGCGTTTCCTGGAAAGCCACGAGATCCGTCCGGTGGGCGCTTCCCGCTCCAAAACCGTGGATGTGCGTGTGCTGGCCGCCACCAACCGCGACCTGCAGCGGATGGTGAATGAAA
>PLZX01000081.1 GCA_003152325.1 Bryobacterales bacterium
GACCTTGAGGCCGCGATTTTCGAGCAATGTGCCGAGCGCGGCGGCCGTCAAGCCCTTGCCCAACGAACTCACCACGCCGCCCGTTACAAATATGAATTTCGCCATTACGACTTCACCCCTAACATGATGGAAGCGGCGAACAGCGCCTCGGCCCGGTCCAAGTCCGCAGGTGTGTCCACGCCCATGGAATCGTACTCCGTCTCCACCACCCGTATGGAGAACCCATTTTCGATGGCCCGCAGTTGTTCCAGCCGCTCGGCCAGCTCCAATGGCCCTACCGGCAACTCCGAATACCGCAACAAAAAATCCCGGCGGTACACATACAGCCCGATGTGTTTGAAGCGCGGCGCCAGCGGAATGGCCGCAGCCGAGTCTCTGACGAACGGGATGGCCGACCGCGAAAAGTAAATCGCATCCCCGTTCCGATCCGTTACCACTTTCACCACATTGGGATCGTCGATCTCGCGCGGGTTCTCGATCCGCTTCATCAAAGTCCCCATCACGATCTCCGGATCGTGTACCAGCGGCAGAATGGCGGCGTCAATGGCCGCCGGATCGATGAGCGGCTCGTCGCCCTGGATGTTTACGACGATTTCGGCATTCTCCGACGATGCCACCTCCGCCACGCGATCCGTCCCGGAAGTGTGGTCGTTACGGGTCATCCGCACCGTG
Organism: Bryobacterales bacterium; assembly: GCA_003152325.1. Taxonomy (GTDB): domain Bacteria; phylum Acidobacteriota; class Terriglobia; order Bryobacterales; family Bryobacteraceae; genus PALSA-129. The sequence goes on from PLZX01000081.1 coordinate 673, forward strand.
GCTCCGAAACTCCGGGCGGTTTCATACACCCGCGCGTCATCGGTCGCAATGATGGTGTTGGTAAGATAGCGGGACTGGCAGGCGCGCTCCCAGACGTGCTGGAGCATGGGTTTGGAGGCTAGAGGGGCGAGAACTTTGCCGGGAAAACGAGAGGAAGAAATTCGGGCGGGAATTACTCCCAAAATTTTACGCGGCACAGAGGATGATACCACAAAACCCCTATGCTAGACTTGGAGCAAGAAAGGCTGGCACGACATGATGCTGCCGTCCCGCCGTAAGTGGTTGCTGGTCAGCGCCATCTGTGTGGCCGGCGCACTTTGGGGTGGGAATCAGGGTGCAAGCGATCCTCAGGTTACCATCACCCCGCGTCCCAAACCCACCGCCAAAGAGGAGGTTCTGCCCAAGAGCAACATCCGTTCGGATGTCAACCTGGTCCTCATTCCGGTTACTGTCACGGATCCCTTAAACCGCTTTGTCACCGGCCTCGAAAAGGAGAACTTCAAGGTCTTTGAGGACAAGAAGCAGCAGATCATCTCGCAGTTTTCGAGCGAAGACGCCCCCCTTTCCATCGGCATTCTGTTCGATTGTTCGGGCAGCATGGGCCAGAAGCTCACGAAGTCCCGCGAGGCTGTCGCCCAGTTTCTGAAGACCGCCAATCCCGAAGACGAATTCTTCCTGGTACAGTTCAATGACACGGCCGACCTGGTGCAACCCTTCACCAACAGCACCGGGGACATTCAGAGCCGCCTCAGTTTCAGCAACTCCAAAGGCATGACCGCCCTGCTGGACGCCGTCTACCTGGGCCTCCATGAAATGAAGAAGGCCAGGAACCCGCGCAAGGCGCTGCTGATCATCTCCGACGGCGGCGACAACAGCAGCCGCTACACCGAAGGGGAACTTCGTAACCTGGTGAAAGAAGCCGACGTCCAAATCTATGCCATCGGGATCTACGAACCCATGGGTGCGCGCAGCCGGACCCCGGAGGAAAGCAACGGGCCCGCCCTGCTGAGCGAGATGGCCGACCAGACCGGTGGCCGCCAGTACCAGGTCGAAAACACCAATGAGTTGCCCGATATCGCCGCCAAAATCGGAGTGGAGCTGCGGAATCAATACGTGCTTGGCTATTCCTCGTCCAACCAGGAGCATGACGGAAAATACCGCCATGTGGAAGTCAAGCTCGTGCAACCGCCCAAGATGCCGCTGCTGCGGGCTTTCTGGAGGATGGGCTACCATGCGCCGGATAAATAGCGGATTCGTCGCCGGTCTGGCCGGCGCGATTCTGCTCACGGGCTGGGCGCTCCAGGGACAACAGGCGAATCCGCCCCCGTCGCCAGACGGATCCTTCGTTTTCCGCTCCGATACCCGCGTGGTGATCTGCAATACCACGGTNNGAAGACGTTCCGGTTTCGCTCGGCCTGATCGTGGATAACAGCGGCAGCATGCGGGTCAAGCGCGCGGGCGTGGAGGCCGCTTCTCTTGCATTGGTGAAAGATTCCAACCCGGAGGATGAAGTCTTCGTCGTCAACTTCAACGACGAAGCGTTCCTTGACATGCCCAACAGGAAGGACTTCACAAACGATATCCGTGAGATGGAAGAAGCCCTCACGCGCATCGATTCCCGCGGCGGCACGGCCATGCGTGACGCCATCCGCATGTCCATCGATCACCTGAACGAAAAGGCCAACCGGGAGAAGAAAGTTCTGGTGGTGGTGACGGACGGCGTCGATAACGAATCCCTCATCACGCAAGAGGCCCTGGTGAAAGCCGCGCAGCAGAGCGGAGTCCTGATCTATGCCGTCGGCCTGCTCACCGATGAGGACCGCGGCGACGCTTCCAAGGCGCGCCGCGAGCTCACGGCCCTGGCCGAAGCCACGGGCGGCGAAACTTATTTCCCCAAAGAAGTGTCGGAAGTCGATCGCATTGCCCATCTCGTGGCTCACGATATCCGCAGCCAGTACACCATCCAGTACACTCCCTCCAACGCGGCCATGGACGGCACTTTCCGCCAGATCAAGGTCACCGTCAACGCGCCCGGGCACCTTACCGCCCGCACCCGCAACGGCTACTACGCGACTCCCGATCAGGGCATCAAGCCCGGAAAGCTGAACGCGTTCCGGTGAGGCTGGTGGCCATGTCCCTGTCCCAGTCGCCGATCCTGGTTCTCGCCGCCGCGCTGGCCTGCGCGCTGGCCGCTCCGCAAGATGCACCCACCGTTTTCCGGGCCGATACGCGCCTGGTGGTTTGCCACACTACCGTAGTCGATAATAAGACCGGCCACCTGGTCACCGACCTGCCGCAGAGCGCGTTCACCGTTTTTGAAAACGACGTGAAGCAGGATATCAAGGTTTTCAAGCGCGAGGACGTCCCCGTATCCATGGGCCTGGTGATCGATAACAGCGGCAGCATGCGTCCCAAGCGCTCTTCCGTGGAATCCGCCGCCCTGGCCCTGGTGAAAGACTCCAACCCCGAAGACGAAGTCTTTATCGTCAACTTCAACGACACCGCCTACATCGACAATCCCCACGGCAAGCCATTTACCAACGATATGGAAGAGATGAAGGAGGCCCTCACGCGCATCGATTCCCGCGGTGGGACCGCGATGCGCGACGCCATCCAGGAATCCATCGAGTGGATGAAGAAGGCCAACAAGGACAAAAAGGTTTTGGTCCTCATCACGGACGGCGTCGATAACTCCAGCGACGAGGTGGCCAACAGCCTGGAGAATGTGGTCCGCTCCGCCCGCCAGAGCGGCGTGGTGATTTATTGCGTCGGCCTGCTCAACGAAGAGATCAAGCGCGATGCCGCACGTGCCCGACGCGAACTCAATGCCCTGGCCGAAGCCAGCGGAGGCGAAACTTACTATCCCAAAGACGTTTCGGAGGTCGACAAAATCGCCCACCAGGTAGCGCACGACATCCGTAACCAGTACACCATCGAGTACACTCCCTCCAACACCGCCATGGATGGCACCTTCCGCAAAATCCGCGTGGCAGTCAGCGCGCCCGGCCGCCTCACGCCTCGCACGCGCACCGGTTATTACGCCACGCCGGACCAGGCTCAGCCGCCGAAATCCGGAGGCGCGTCCCATTTGCGTCCATAATAGAAGTATCGATGTCCAGCATCTTGTGGCGCCTCCTCCCGCTGGCCGGTGTTCTATCAGTAACCGCCGGTTCCCAGGAAAATGTCGGGACTGCGCTCCCCTCCGATACCCGTGTGGTGGTCTGCAATACTACCGTAACGGATGAATCCGGCCGCCTCATCACCGACCTCCCGCAAAGCGCATTTTCCGTTTTTGAAGACGGCGTTCGCCAGCAGATCCGGGTCTTCAATCGCGAAGACCTGCCCGTGTCGCTCGGCCTGATTATCGATAACAGCGGCAGCATGCGCGCCAAGCGCGCCTCGGTGGAAGCGGCCGCGCTGGCGCTGGTGAAGGATTCCAGTCCCCGGAACGAAGTCTTTGTCGTCAACTTCAACGACATCGCCTACATCGACGTCCCTCACGGCAAAGCCTTCACCAGCGACATCGAAGAGATGAAACAGGCGCTCACGCGCATCGATGCCCGTGGCAGCACCGCGATGCGCGACGCCGTTCAGGTGTCCCTCGACCATCTCCGGGCCAACGCCCACCAAGAGAAGAAGGTCCTGGTGATGGTGACCGACGGCGTCGAAAACGCCAGTAAGGTCAGCCGATCCCTGGAAGAGCTCGTCCGCAACGCACGCCAAAGCGGAGTGGTGATCTATTGCGTCGGTCTGCTCACCGATGAGGATAAGCGGGATGCCGCCGCGGCCAAACAGCAGTTGAACGCGCTCGCTGAGGCCACCGGCGGAGAAACTTTCTACCCCAAGGATGTTTCTGCAGTGGATCGGATCGCACACCAGGTGGCGCGCGAAATTCGCAGCCAGTACACCATCGAGTACACTCCCTCCAACACCGCCATGGATGGCGCCTTCCGCAAAATCCGCGTGGCCGTCAGCGCGCCCGGCCGCCTCACCCCTCGCACGCGCACCGGTTATTACGCCACACCGGACCAGGCTCAGCCGCCGAAATCCGGAGGCGCGTCCCATTTGCGTCCATAATAGAAGTATCGATGTCCAGCATCTTGTGGCGCCTCCTCCCGCTGGCCGGTGTTCTGTCAGTAACCGCCGGTTCCCAGGAGAATGTCGGGACTGTGTTTCACTCCGATACCCGGGTGGTGGTTTGCAATACCACCGTAATGGATAAGTCCGGCCACCTGGTCACCAACCTCGGCCAAAGCGCGTTTTCGGTTTTTGAAGACGGCGTTCGCCAGCAGATCCGGGTCTTCCGGCGCGAAGACCTCCCCGTGTCGCTCGGCCTCATCATCGATAACAGCGGCAGCATGCGTGCCAGACGCGCCTCGGTGGAAGCCGCCGCGCTGGCTCTGGTGAAGGATTCCAATCCCGAAGACGAAGTCTTCATCGTCAACTTCAACGACACCGCCTATCTCGACAACCCCGGGGGCAAGGCCTTCACCAGCGACATCGAAGAGATGAAACAAGCGCTCACCCGCATCGATTCCCGCGGCGGCACCGCCATGCGCGACGCCGTGCAGATGTCCCTGGACCATCTCAAAGCCAACGCCCACAAAGAGAAGAAGGTCCTGGTGATGGTGACCGACGGCGTCGAAAACTCCAGTACCGTCAGCCGATCCCTGGAAGAGCTGGTGCGCAACGCCCGCCAAAGCGGCGTCCTGATCTATTCGGTCGGCCTGCTCGCCGAGGAGGAAAAGCGCGACGCCGCGGCCGCCAGGCACCAGTTGAACTTACTCGCCGAGGCCACCGGCGGCGAAACGTTTTATCCCAAGGATGTCTCTGAAGTAGACAAAATCGCGCACCAGGTGGCGCGCGATATCCGCAGCCAGTACACCATTGAGTACTCGCCATCCAACGCCAATATGGATGGCACCTACCGCCGCATCAAAGTCACGGTTCGCGCGCCGGGCAGCCCCACTCCCCGCACCCGTACCGGCTATTTCGCCTCTCCCGACAAGGGCAAGTGAATGCTGCGCGTCCTGTGGCGCCTCACCCGCGGCTACCGCTTCCGCCCCTGGCAGAGTCCCTATCTCCGCTGGCGCATCGAAACTTACTCCGGACTGGATGCCCGCTCCATCGGTTTTTGGAGTTTCTGGCGATTCGCCTGGCGGGAGCGAAGCAATCTGTTCCGCTATCTGCGCTGGGCCGCCCGCATGAACGGCCCGTCCGCCGCCGCCGGTTCGAGAAGCCTGGATCGATAATCGGCAGACGAAAAACCCCGCCGGCCCAGGCTGTGGACCGGCGGGGTTTCACTTTTCACGGCTTCATCCAGGGTGCCGGCTACTTCTTTACGGGCGCTACGCTGGCCACGCTCTTCGTGCCCTTCCTGGAGTGTTTCTTGTGCTTCGCCCCGCCCTTCCTGGTAGTGCTCTGAGTGGCGACGCTCGACGTGCCAGCGGCGGCCGGAGCCGGTTTCGCCTGGGCAAACGTCATCGGAACGGAAGCAACCGCTAGTGCGATCGCGAGTAAAGTCTTTTTCATTTTCTCTCTCCCTGCGGGCTCTGCCCGCCTACAGTTCCATATTGCGCTCGAACGCCTGGAAGCACGATAGCCTGCGCAGGCTATAGAAGCCACCCAATTCGGGTCTATCCTGGTTAATGTTTATTAGGGTTGCGGTCTAGCCCGTTTGCGGGATGGCCCCAGCCGGCATATCGCGCCATACTGAAATCGCGATGCTTCCGCGCCAAGCCACCCATCAGAACATTTACCGGCTCCTGATTGCCGGGTTCAGCCTGGTGATCCTGATGCTTGTGGCCGCCGCCATCGTGGGCCTGCGGAACATTCAATCCATTCAGGAAAACGCCTCCAACCTGGTCCAGGAACAGAACATCACCAACCACCTCGTCGACGAGCTCCGCTCGCGCGAGAAATCCCTGGCCGAAGTATTCTCCGTCCTCGCCCGCGATCCCGATTCCGTGGACTACGAACGAATTATGAGCCAACTGGCCGAAGCCGATCGCGACATCGACCGCATCTCCGCCGAAGGGGCTCACACTCCCCAAAGCGCCCTGTGGACCAGCCTCCGGGAAACCTCTGCCGGTTTCTCCGGCGAGGCCCGCCGCATCCTTTCCGCCGAGAACCCCACATCCTTCGCTTCCCTGGACCTTTTCCGTGATCACGAAGCCTTCACCGCGGTGGTCGCCCGCCTCATCGAATCCGACTACCGCAACGTCTCCGCCGCCCAGGCACAGATCGATCGCCGCTCGGCCCGCCTGCTGGAGACCTCCGCTCTGTTCGCTTCCGGCGGCGTGCTGCTGGCTCTCATGTTTGCCGCCCTGACCGTCCGTATGGCCTCCCAGTTGATCCGCGGCATGGAGTGGCAGGCTGCCGAACTGAGCCGCGTCTCCTGGCACATGCTGCAGGATCAGGAGGCCGTCGCGCGCCGCTTCTCGCACGAACTTCATGACGAATTGGGCCAGTCCCTCACCGCCGTCAAGACCAATCTGGCCGCGCTCCGCGCCGACGCCGGCTCCGACCCCGCCCGCCTCGACGACTGCCTCCACCTGGTCGACGAATCCATCGGCAACGTCCGCCAGATGTCCCAACTCCTCCGCCCCACCATCCTCGACGATTTCGGCCTGGACGCCGGATTGCGCTGGCTCTGCGAAGGGTTCGCCGCGCGCACCGGCATTGCAGTCGATTGCGCCTCGACCTTCACCGGCCGCCTTCCCGACGAAACCGAGACCCACCTCTTCCGCATCGCGCAGGAAGCCCTCACCAACATCGCCCGACACTCCGGCGCCCACCATGTCGAAGTCCGTCTGGCCTCTTCCGGCCACCACATCCACCTCACCGTTCAGGATGACGGCCACGGACTGCCGCAAGCCCCTGCCCCCGCGGCATCTCCGGCCAATCGCAAGCCCGGGCCGCTGGGCCTGATCGGAATGCGCGCCCGCGCCCGCAGCGCCGGCGGCGACGTCACGGTTCGCTCCCGCCCGGACCAGGGTGTTCTAATTGATGTGCAGGTCCCGCTGCCCGATGAAACGCATTCGCATCCTGCTGGCTGACGATCACGCCGTGGTGCGCCACGGCTTCAAGATGATTCTCAGCGCCCAGCCCGACATGGAAATCGTCGGCGAAGCCGGTAACGGCCGGGAAGCTGTCGATCTGGCCGCCGAACTGCGTCCGGATGTGGTGGTCATGGATGTCGCCATGCCGGAGCTCAACGGCATCGAAGCCACGCGGCGCCTCACCGCCGCCAATCCCCATGCGCGGGTCCTGGCCCTCAGCATGCACAAGGATTCCGTCTATGTCCGCGAGATCCTGCGGGCCGGGGCCCGCGGTTATCTCCTCAAGGATTCCGGCCCCGCCGACCTGGTCGCCGCCGTCCGCGCGATCGCCTCCGGAGAAGGCTATCTGAGCCCCGCCGTCTCCGACGCCGTCCTCAACGACTACCGCAAGCATGTCACCGATCCCATCGATCTGCTGAGCAGCCGGGAGCGCGAAGTCCTCCAGATGCTGGCCGAAGGCAAGACCAACAAGGAGATCGCCGTAGTCCTCAACCTCAGTGTCTATACGGTGGACGCCCACCGCGGCCGCATCATGGAGAAGCTGAACCTGCACAGTATCAACGAACTGGTGCGATTCGCGGTGAGAAATGGGCTGGTGGATTAGCCCGAACATTCACGCCTGAAATGTGTATAATTATCTATTGAGTACACATTGATGCGGACGAACATCGTGATTGACGACAAGCTGATGCGAGACGCGCTTCGCGCAACCGGCCTGAAAACCAAACGCGCGGCCGTGGAATCTGGTCTGCGGACCTTGCTACGCCTGAGCAGACAGGCGGAAATCCGGCGGCTGCGCGGCAAGCTGGACTGGCATGGCGATCTCAACGCGATGAGGAGCGACAATTGATCCTGGTCGATTCCAGCGTGTGGATCGACTACTTCAAGGGAACGGTCACAACTCAGACCCAGATACTCGACGCGCTGCTTGGTAACGAGCCTTTGGCCATTGGCGACTTGATTCTGACGGAAGTCCTCCAGGGCTTCGACGACGACCGGGACTTCAACCAAGCCAGGAAAATGCTGACTTCGTTGATCGTGATAGAGTTGGGCGGGCAGGAAATCGCGATTCAAGCGGCGAAGAACTTCCGGACGTTGCGCAACCTCGGCGTGACCGTTCGCAAGACCATCGATACGGTGATTGCTACCCGCTGCATCGAGAGTGGGTATGACTTGCTGCACAACGACAGGGATTTTGATCCGTTCGCCAAGCATCTCGGCCTGCGCGTCTTGGTCTGACAACCCGGGCCGCCCAGACGGTCATCAAGACGCTGGTCCGGCAGGCTCTCGATCAACACGATCTGGCACGATGCGCGAGACAGCCGCAGCCGGCTTTTGGCTATCATATCAGCAGGCCTTTCCATGAAGCATGTCTTACAGCGCCACGCGCTTTTCTTGTGGTTGGCAGTCGCGGTGACTTTCGCGCTGCCGCAGGATGCCGGGCGGCCGCCGGGCTTCGGCTCCGACACCCAGGAGCACGATTCCAAGCTGCCCAATGGCAAATCGCAACGCGACGAGATTCTCAGAGCGGAGCATGAGGAGAATCTCAAGGATGCGGCCCGCCTGGTGGAACTGTCGCAGGATCTCAAAGCCGATCTCGAGAAGAACGATACCTTCGTTCTCTCCATGGGCACACTCAAGAAAACGGATGATATCGAAAAGCTGGTCAAGAAGATCCGCGCTCGTATGCGGCGTTAGTCTGCTGGCGTGTGCGATCGCGCCCGGCCAGACGAAGACGCCGGCCATCGCGTTGATCGACGCCGCCGACGCCGCGCAGTGGCAGACCTTGACGAAAAACGCCGGCTGGCAAGTGATCACCGCGGCCGCTACGCCCGACGCGGATGCCGACGTGCGAGCGCGAGCGCTGGCCGCCGCCGTCGCCGAGGCTGTGAAGAGCGGTTTCGTGGACCCAGCTCGCGTCTATCTGGCCGGCCGCAACGAATCCGCCGCCGCCGTCTTCTACACCATTGCCCGCATTCCGGACCGCTGGGCCGCGGGAGTGGCACTGGGCGGGTCGCCCAAAACGGCGCTCGAAACCAACCGGGTCTTCTCCGCCAACTTCACCAATGCGCCGGTCCTCTGGGCCTCGAGCGGCCCCGACGATGACGCTCTCTCCCAAAAGCTGAAAACCGCCGGCCTCAACCTGGAATGGCGCTCCGCCACCGGTCTCACCAATAACGAAATCCTGCAGTGGCTCTCCACTCACACGCGCGACGAGTTTCCACTAACCATCGACTGTGAGACCAACTCGCCTGCCTTCGCGAGCTGCTATTGGATTCAGATGACCAGGTTCGACGCCGGCGAGCGCAACGATGTTCTGCCTCTTTCGGTAGTAGCCGGCGAATCCGCGGCCGCGCTCGATCTCGGGGGCTTCGGCTACCATGCCGCCGACCCCGGCCCCGGCGTGCCCGTCGTCTTCCTGCCCCAAAAATATGTTGGACCGCTGCGCATCGGCGACCGGATTGTGGCGATCGACGGCAAGCCTATCGAGAACGCGCACCACTTCCTGGAGATGCTTTCGCGAGCCACGGAAACCAGGCCCGCCGTCGTGATGGTGGAACGCGGCAAAGAGCGCATCCGCGTCGAAACCCGCGTCGTGGTGCCGCGCCGCGATCCGGTGGTGACCGGGCGGGTGCAGGCGCGCTACCTGCCCGAATACCGCCAGATAGAAATCATCACCCGTGCGGTGACGGAAATGCGCGTCACGATTCCCCGGGATTGGGTGCCCGGTGACCTGTTCTGGAACGGCCTCTCGCTCGAAGGCATCAAAACCGCCGGTTGTTATCTGCTCAAACTCGACAAGGAACTGTTGCATGCCGGCCCCTGCCCGTAAACCGCGCCGGCTCACTGCGCGTGAAGCGGCGCGTCGCCTGATGCGCGCGCCCAAGAGCGACCAACGCTCGACCGCCATCCGCAGGACCATCCGCCAGATTCCCAAAGGCAAGGTCGCCACGTATTCCCAGGTAGCGGCCGCCGCCGGCTACCCGCTGTACCACCGCCAAGTGGCCCAGTTGTTGCGAGGAGCGGGCAATTCCCTGCCCTGGCAGCGCGTGGTGGGCGCCGGCGGCGAAATCAAACTCAAGTTCGAAGCCGGCATGGAACAGCGCATCCGGCTTGAGATGGAAGGCGTACGCTTTCGCGGCAAGCGCATCGACATGGCCGAACACCAGCACCGCTTCCGCCCATGGGAGTTCGAATAACGCCATGAAGCCACGCTTCTTCAAGGCCATGGGCACCTACGCCGTTCTGGCCATACTGGCCACCTTCACCCTGGACGGTTTGATCCGCACCGTCGTCTGGATTTTCCTCGCGGGACTGGCCGTCAAGACGTATATCGCTTACAAAGCCGGCTGGTAGCCCGCTCCATTCCCCTTTGAACCAGGCGCCTGTTCCATTTCGGAACACGTTCCATTGTGGAACGCTTGCAGACTTCCATAATTGCTGATAACAAGACCTTTATACCTCATTAGTACTTGGCACTACGGTTGCACCCTTAAGGTTATTCGGAAGTTGAACCGAGTCCGAATCGAAATCCAGAAAAAAGGACGGATACCATGCGGGTGCCAAGTGTGTCTCTACGCCGGAAAGCAAAGATTTCCCTGGAAGTGCGCGATCGGATCGTGATTGAGCACCTTCCCCTGGTCAAGGCCATCGCCATCCGGGTGCATGAGAACCTTCCCGTGCACGTGGATTTGGACGATCTCATCCACGCCGGTGTCCTGGGCCTGTTCGACGCCGTAACCAAGTTTGATGCCACCAAGAACGTGGTGTTTCACAGCTACGCCAAGCACCGCATCAAGGGCGCCATCCTCGACAGCCTGCGGCAGCTCGATTGGGCTTCGCGCGATCTCCGCAAGCGTCAGAAGCAGGTGGATGCTGTCACGCACGATCTTTCGGCGAGGCTGGGCCGCAACCCGACCGAATCCGAGGTCGCCAAGGAGCTAGGCGTGACCGTGGACCGCTGGCGCCACATGCTGGTGGAACTCCGCAACGTGGGTCTGGTTTCCTCCACGGTGCATCCCGATCAGGACCACGACCGCGTCATGGAGTTCCCCGCCACTCCGGAATTCCAGCCCGACCGCATGTGCGAACACCGCCAGTTAGAGTCGACCCTGGCGCGAGCCATCGGCACGCTGCCCGAACGCTACCAGAAAGTCGTCGTCCTTTACTACACCAACGAAATGACTATGAAGGAGATCGGCGACATGCTCGGCGTTAACGAAAGCCGCATTTCGCAGATCCACAAGACCGCGCTGAAGAAGATGGCGGTGGTACTGGAGTCCGAAGGCATCCACTCGGCCGAAGCCATTTGCGGCTGACGCCGGAACCGCGCTGTCCCTCTATCGCGCCTTCTGTTCCTCGCCCCACAGGAGCGGGTCGGGACCGGAAAGCTTTTGAAAGAGCGCGTAGTTGTCGCGCGCTTCCGCGGATTTGCCCAGCCGTTCCGCGGCTGCGCCGCGGAGGTAATAGAACCGGGGGAAATAGAAAGACGTAAACGGCCCCAGGCCGGCGGTAGGTGGAATCGGGTTGAAGCGCAGCAGCGCCGCGGCTTCGGCCGTCCGCCCGGTTTCGAGGTAGGTCCAGGCGAGCATGACGGAGACGCCTTCTCCGGCGGATTGGCCTTCGCCGTACAACTGTTCGAGAACCGGCGTAGCCGCCTGATATTGCCTGGCCAGCAACAGAGCATACGCCAGAGCCGTGTTGCGGATGGTTGCCTGTGCCGGGTTGGGCGCCAGCCGCTCGGCACGCGCCGCCCATTCCGCCGCCGAGGCCGCGGGTTGCGCCAGGAAGCGCGCCACAGTCGCCGTCAGCGCTGAAGCCGGCGTCGCCATGGCCAGAGATTTCTCCGCCAGCGCCGCGGCAGCTTCGCGATTCCCCATCATGAGGCCCCACAGGACCATCTCCGCAGTGGCATGCGCTGCCACGTCCCGCTGCGGGCTCGCAGCAAGCTTCTCCATCTGCTGGTAGGCGGCTTTGCGCCGGCCGCTGATCCATTGCCACTCCGCCTGCCGGAACTCCACCAGCGGGTCATGGGCCGCAGTGCGGGCAGCGAAGTATTGCCTTGCGGCGTCATCCGCGCCGGCGGTATCGCCGCTCATCAGCCGCGCCATGGCGGCCTTCAGGAAATCCACGCCGGCAAAAAACTCCGGGCTCTTTTTGCCGGCTGCCAGGTAATAGCCTTCCGCTTCCCGCAGACGGCCGGTCACCAGGTTGACGTCGCCCAGCGAATCGAGCGCATTGGCGCTTTCCGGCTGCAGTTGTTGGTAGTGGCGCAGGGCCTGGACGCCTTCCTCCAGATTTCCGGCGTACGCGGCGGCGTATCCGAGCTGGTTCAGCGAGTCCGCATCGTCGGGCTCGATGCGCAGCGCATGCTGCAGCGCCGCCGCCGCCTGAGCGTACTGGTGGCGACTCATGTAGGTTAAGCCGAGGTCGCGCCATACGATGGGATCCGCGGGATCGGCGTGAGTCAGGGCGATCAACGCCCGCTCGCGCGCCCCTGGGTCGCCCCGGATTGTCGCGGCATCGAATTCCGTGCGCGCCCGTTCCACGGCGCCGATGGAGCCTCCACGCGCCAGCGCCTGGTTCAGGACGGCCAGGGCGCCGGGGCGGTCCTGCTGGCGCAGCTTGACCTGCGCCAGTTCGCGGTAGGCCGGCCCGAAATCGGGTTCGGCCGAAATGGCCTGCTGCAACGTGTCCGCCGCTGCGGGATCGGCCGATTCGATCACGCCGGCATATGCCTTCACCACCTGCGGATTGCGCGTGCCGTATGGCGCGATTCTGCCGGAAATGTGTTGCGCCAGCGCAGAGGCCACGGCTACGATATCGCCCGCCGCGCCCGAGACAGCGATGCTGCTCAGCGCCTTATGGATGGCCGGATCTTCGACGGTCAACCTTGCTTCCAGCTTGCCGTTGCGTACCCAATATTCCCCATACCCGATGCGATTGGCGCCGGCCGCCATGGCCAGGCTGCGCTCGCCCGAAATCCCGGGCGCAGCCACCGGCCGCGGGCCCAATGCGCCATCCAGGCTGTGCAAGCGCGCAGAAGGCATGGCATAGAAGTCCGGCGTGCCCGCAAGCTCACCGGCGATGATTTCCGGAAACGCCCGGCCCATCCAGTCCACGGACGGATCCTCTCCCAGGTTTTCAAAACGAAGGATGGCGATGCGCTGCACCGCCGGCCGGTCCGTCTGCCGTGAGCACGCTGCCAAGAGCGCGGCTCCGAGCGCTACCCACACGGCCCTATAAGACACGCGGCTCCAGCGCCATCAGGTCCTTGAACTCTTTCAGGTCACGCATGGACGCAAACTCGGGATCTTTCTCGATCTGCTTCTTTTCCTTGAACCCCTCTTCGAGCGCTTTCCGCAGGTACTGCAGCGCCAGCTCGGTGCGGCCGTTCTTGGCGTACATCTTAGCTACGTAGTAGTGATATTTGGCGCGCTCCTCGACATTGCGCTCTTCGAGCAGGATGCCGTAATTGCTACGATGCTCGAACACATCCGGGTCCAGGGTCATCGCCGTCTGAAACGCGTCGGTCGCGTCTTTGTACTGCTTGCGTGCGAAATAGGCCGTCCCGAGGTTGCTGTAAATCGATGCTGATTTGGTCGCCTGGGGCGCGATCTGAATGGCCCGCTTGTAATAAGAGATAGACCGGCGGAAACTCTTGCGCGCGTAATAGACCGTGCCGATATTGTTGATCGCCTCCACGTAGTCTTTCTTCAAACGCACCGCTTGCTGGTAACTCTTCAGAGCGTTATCGAGCTGCGTTAACTGGTGATAGGCGATTCCCGCTTTGTTATACATCACCGGATCTTTGGGTGAACCTTCGTGAAAGGCCTCGATAGCTTCGCGGTATTGCTTCTTCGCCATGAAGATATCGCCGCGCAGCTCAGGTGAAATGACAGGTTTGTCGGGTGCGGTGGTCTGAGGCAGAGAAGACGCGGGCGTCTTTCCAGCATCCACCATGGAGTTGCCGGCCTGCGCGAACAACCAGCCGGCGGTGACAACTGCCGCAACAACGACAGAGAGAGGACGGACCATGATAAAAGCCCCCTTGGCCCTATTTAAACACATTCAGCAATCGGCGGANNCCCGAACCGCTGATTTGCGGTAGTGTCTCAGGCGCTCCCGCGGCCGGCCGCGGAGCCGCCACCGGCGGCGTATCCCAGCCCGCCGACGTGGTAATACCGCTCCGTCCGCCGTGCAGCGGGCAAGCCCCTACCGGCTGCGTCCCGGCGATGTAAACTTCGGGCCTGTGCTCCGGGCACGCGGCCGTCGCGGGCATCCCGGATTTCGGATCGATATCGATCGTCACGATTCCGTCGGGCGCTTCGAACGGCTTGGTGTCGCGGTACTCGCGATACTGCAGCGCACTCTTCATGAACTGCATCCAGATGGGCGCCGCCGAATGGGCTCCTTCCAAATCCAAATCTTTGTTGTCGTCGAACCCCACCCACACCACGCACAGCAGTTCGGAGGTGTAGCCCGCAAACCAGCCGTCGCGCGAAGTTCCCGTCTTTCCCGCCGCCGGTACGTTGAAACCGAAGTGCTCGCGCGCGCCTGCCGCCGTGCCGCTCCGCAGGACTTCCTGCATCAGATTGGTCATCAGATAAGCCACACGCTGGTCCAGCACCTGCTTTTGTTCGTCTTTGTGCTGGTAGAGCACCTTGCTGGCCTGGTCGCGCACCAGGGTGAGGAAATCCGGCTTCACGTACCGCCCCTGGTTCGAAAACATGGTGTATGCGCCGGCGGCTTCGAGCGGCGTGATTTCGTAAGCCCCCAGCGCCACCGCCGGCGTCGGCTGGATCTTGTAATTCATGCCTGCGCGATTCGCCATTTCCACCACCGCGTCGTAGCCCACCATCTCCGCGACTTTCACCGCGGCGGAATTCAGGGAATGCGCCAGCGCAAATCGCAAGGGCACGTTGCCGTAGTACTCGTCCTTGAAATTGTGCGGCGAGTACGGGTTGCCGTCGAACCAGAACGTGGTGCGCTCATCGTCGACAATGGTGGATGGCGTCAACACGCGCGGCCCGCCATCCACTCCCGTGTCCATGGCTGCGGCATACACGAACGGCTTGAAGATCGAGCCCGGCTGCCGCTTGGCCAGAACATGGTTGAGCTGGCTCAAACCGTAGTTGCGGCCCCCGGCGATGGCCTTCACCACGCCCGTGTGCGGATCGAGGGCCACCAGCGCCACCTGCGGTTCGGGCGGCGTCTGTCCCCGGAAGCGCTTCTGCCTCTTGATCTGGTCGTCCACCGACTTCATGCCCGCCGCGATGGCATCGGCCGCCACGCGTTGCAGCCGCAGGTCGAGCGTCGTATACACGCGAAAGGCGTTCGATTGGAAATCCGCATCCTGAAACGTGGCCTGCAGTTCATCGTTCACTTCATCCACAAAGTAAGGCGCTTCGGCCGATTGCGCCGCGCCCCGCGCCACCGTCAGCGGCGAATCCGTCGCCAGCGCGTAGTCCCGGTCGGTGATGAAGCCGTTCGACCGCATCAATCCCAGAACCAGGTTGCGCCGTTCCTTCATGCGTTCCGGATGGTGGAACGGATCGAAGTATGCCGGCCGCTGGATCAGTCCGCCCAGCTCGGCCGCTTCCGGCAGATTGATCTGGCTCAGGTCCTTGCCCAGGTAAGCTTCGGCCGCCTCTCCGAACCCGTGGATGCGGAACGTGCCGCGCATTCCCAGATAGATCTGGTTGGCATAATCCTCGAAAATCTCGTTCTTGGTGAGCTTCTGTTCCAATTGCAGCGTGATGATCATCTCCGCCATTTTGCGCGTCCAGCGCTTGTCCTGGTCCAGAAAGAACATGCGTGCCAGTTGCTGGCTCAGAGTGGAAGCTCCCTGCTCCTTGCGGCCCTGGCGGATATCGACATACGCCGCCTTGATGATGCGCACCGGGTCGAAGCCCGCGTGCTGGAAGAAGTGTTTGTCTTCGGCCGAGGTCACCGCCTGCACCAGCACCGGCGGGATATCGGCGAACTTGACCAGCCGGCGCTTCTCGCGCGCGAGGCCGGAGAGGTTGGTGATGAGCTGCGGCTCCAGTTGGTACTGATTGCGCGAAGTGTTGTCCTGCAGCGAGACGATTTGCGAAATCCGGCCGCCCGCGAACTTCAGTACCGCGGCTTCCTGGTCGAAGTAAGACTCCGTACCCGGGAAGATTTCGAGCTCGTTGGGCCGGATCTGGTAATAGCCGATGGTGTTCCCGCGCGCTTCGTTGTACCCGCTGCGCCGGAGCTCGGCCGCGATGTCGTTTGGGGAAATGGCGTCTCCCACTCCCACCGATTCCGGCGCGGCGAAAATCTTGGCGTTGTTCGCAAACGGCCCGGCATTCAGCTTCTGGTCGATGACTCGCGAGTACCGGGCGTAGAAAAATGTGAAGACGCCCAGCATCAGGATCACCAGCAGGGCCCCGCCCATGATCACGCCGCGCCCGACCGGCGACAGAAAGAACCGTGCCAAGGCCGAATCGGTCGGGATGCGCAGGCTCATCCCATGTTTTTGCGCGGATTTTCCCACTAGTCCTAATTTTCGCATGAAGTCAACAGAACGCGCCTACCGGCTGCCCGCGCCCGGATAGAAGTGCAGGTCCACCGTGTACAAAGGCAGATTGACCCGAACGGAATAGCGCACATCGATCCGCATGCCATCCGGCGCACGCATGATGTGCACGTTGTCTTCCGTTACCGGAAGTTCAAGCTGCTCAGCTTTTTCCAAAACCCAGGTGCGCAGGATACCGTCCGGTTTCTCCTGATTCTTCACGTCATGTGTGATTCCAGCCACGAAATTCTGCAGCGCCAGGTTACGCAGATAGAGCGGCGTGAACAGCGCCGCCGCCAACAGCAGTATCGCCAGAATCAGGCAACCGGCTGCAATCCGCCAGCTGGGGAGACGGTTCACTTGTCTTGGCCGGCGTCCCTACCGGGGGCGCACAGCTCATCCCAGATGTCGTCGGAATGGGGTGTCCACTCGGCGTTGGTCAAGCCCAGGATCTGCAGTTCGTCTTCCTTCAAAGTCCCGTGCCCATACGGACAGATGGATTCGATGCGCGGCCGCCCCAGTTGCAGCATGTGGCCCCATGAGCCGGTCTCCACAGGCATCCGCAGCCGCGTCAGACACACCCTGCACCGGCGCCGCTGGTCCCAGACAATCGCGTAGAGCGCACCGGCGCACAGCAGAAACAAGCCCAGCAACTCCAGATCGCATAACAGGAATTGCATTCCCAGGCCGAGCTGCGCATACGGGTCCTTGCTCGCGGGGATCTGTTTTCCCACCCAGCACAGCAGTCCGTAGAGCGGTGCCGCCGCCACCACCAGTTTGCCGGCGAGATAAGCCCAGTAGCGCATACTCCTTTAGACGAGCAATCCGCGTCCTTTGTTTCTACGGTAACACCCCCCTCCGTATCCGGGATCACGATCTAAACAGGTTACGCAGAATAAAGAACACGTTGGCTGGCCGCTCCGCCAGCCGCCGCATGTAGTACGGGTACCAGGCCCCGCCGAACGGCACATAGACCCGGATCCGGTAGCCATCCCGCACCAGCTGTGCTTGCAGGTCACGGCGGATGCCGTACAACATCTGAAACTCAAAGGCATCGCGCGGGATCTTGCGATCCGCCGCGTACGCCTTAGTGGCTTCGATCATCTTCGGATCGTGCGTGGCGATCGCCGGGTAGGGGCCGCCGTCGAGCAGTGCCTTCATCAACGTGATGTAGTTGGCGTCCACCTGCGGCTTCTGCGGGAAGGCCACCTCGGCGTGTTCCAGGTAGGCGCCCTTGCACAGCCGCACGGTGATTCCCTGCCGGCACAGCCTCTCGATATCCTTCGCACTGCGGTGGAGATACGCCTGGATCACCACCCCCACGTGCCCGTACTGCTGGTGCAGGTCGCATACCATGTCGAGCGTGCGGTCCACATACGGGGTGTTCTCCATATCGACGCGCACGAAGCTCTCCAGGCGCGCCGCCTGTTCCACCAGTTGCCCGACATTGGCGCGGCAAGCCTCCGCGGATAGGTCCAGACCGAATTGGGTCAACTTCAGCGACACGTTGCCCTGAATTCCGGAATCGTGGATGGCGTTCAACGTCCGGAGATAGACATCCCGGGCCGCGGCGGCCTCCTCAAGCGACGTCACGCTTTCGCCGAGGTGATCGAGCGTGACCGTAATACCGGCCGAGTTCAATTCGCGGCACGCGGCAAGCGCCTGGTCCAGGTCATGGCCCGCCACAAAACGGGTGGCGAAGCGCTGGGCCAGCGAAGAGGTTTCCATCCATCTTCGTAAGAGCTTGCGCCGCGAGAGAAAAATGAAAAAGCTGCGCACGATCTACAGGCTAACATCCTTCACGCTTGCCCTAACATCGACGCACGCCTGCGCCGTCTGATAGACTGCGGAATTGGAAGTCACCTCGAAGATGGACGTCAAACCCGGGGAACTGCGCTGCCCGCGCTGCTTCAAACAGGACATTGCGCCGTCCCTGCCGCGCGGTGTAGTGGACGCCATTATGAAGATGTCGCGCCGCGTTCCCCGCCACTGCCGCGCCTGCGGCAACCGGTTCTACGTGGCCGAGTACAAGGTCCGCGCGCTCTCCGTTTAGAAAACCAGGCTCGACGACCTGGACAAAATCGACAAAAGGCCCGGCGCTATGCCGGGCCTTTGCCGCACTTTACCTGCTGTCTGGTTTAGAACCGGATGCGCGCGACGAGTTGACCGTTCCGTTGGCCGCCGAGATTACTCGTGCTGCCGATGCCATAGTAGCCAAACCCGCTAATCGCTCCCGTCAGGCTGTTGACATTGGTAACCTGTGTCGGGTTACTGTTGCTGGGGTTGCCCAGTTTCACGCGGTTGAACACGTTGAAGAACTCGGCGCGGACGTTCAGGCTGATACCCTCACGGATCCGGAATGTGCGTCCCAAGTTCATGTTTTCGTCGACTTGGTGAGGTCCACGATAATCGTTGTAATAGCCGGAACCGGGGCTGATCGTTCCCGCGTTGACATCTCCCCAAGCGGCCGGGTTGAGGATCCGCTGGTTGATGTTGTTGGGGTCGATGCAGCGGCAATTGATGTCCGTCAGGTACAAAGGCTGCCCGGTGCGGTACATGGGCGTGCCTGACGCAAACGTATAGGTGCTCCATCTGCTGAGCACCGATTGCGGGGCGGCAATCAGGCTCCCGCTGGCATAGCGCAGGGTTGTGCCCCACGTCCAGTCACCCACGACGGTTCGAATCAGCTTATTGGAAGTCAGTCTGGGCGTGGTGTAGGTGATCGCCGTGACCGAAATGTGCGGATAGTAGCTCGAATCGAGGCCTCTCTGGATGGTGCGGTTGGAGGGGTCGGCGTTGATGTAGCCGCCGACGTTCATCGTCTTTGAGAAGGTGTAGTTGGAGCTGACATCCAACCCGTGCGAAAGACGCTTGATGAATTTCACCTGGAGCGAGTTGTAGTAGCTGTTGCCCTGATTGATGAACTGCGCCGATAGGTTGCTGTTGTACTCAGGGAAGGGCCGCAGCGACTGCGCCACGCTGGCGGAAGTCGGGAAGCCTGTGTATGGCACTTTGAAACCTGCCGCCACGGCAGCGGCCGAACCAATCGTCGAAGTCATCAGGTTTCTGGTGTTCAAGTCGGTGAGGTCGATGTGGTACGCCGCCAGCCGGGCCGGGGTGATGGCATTCAGGTTGACCAGGCCGTTCGACGGTTCCCAGACACCCCGGTTGCCGACGTAGGCCGCTTCCACCCAAATGTCCTTCGTCAATTGACGCTGAAGCGCGACGTCCCAGTTGTTGACGCGAGCCGGACGCCCGCCATTGGGATCGATATATAAGCCGCCCCAGACAGCCGAGAAGTTGTTGATCTGACCGGCAACGGTATTGATGCCCGGACTCAGGTTTTGCTGAGTCAGCAATGCGGGGTCGTACACCAGTCCGTTCTTCAGCAGCGTCGTGACCTGCCCGAAGCCGGGGGCGGAGTTCGAAATCGAATTGTACCCCAGGCCGTTCAGCGAGTATCCGCCGGGCAGGTAAGCCCAGGCGTCGCCGCCGCTATAGTTGATGCCCCAGCCGGCGCGCAGCACCGTGTTCTTGTCGAACTGGTATGCCGCGCTGAGTCGGGGACCGAAGCCGAAGTTATAGGTTTTCCCGAATTCGCAATTACAGCGGCCCGGTCCGTAGCCGGCGAAAACGAAGCCGCCCGGCAGGTTGCCTGCGTTCGGGTTCGGCGTATTCAATCCCACGATGGACTGCCTGTCGTGGAGCTCGTGGCCCAGCGGCACACGATCCCACCGAATGCCTATCTCCATGGTCAGTTTGGACGACAACCTTAAGTTGTCCTGGAAATACAGACCATCGGCAATTCTGCGCAGTTGGGTGCTCTTGGCCGGGTTGACGGTGGTCGAATTCTCGGTGCCCATCAGGAAACTGGCGTACCCGTTACCGATTGTCCCGCCGGTGGATCCCACGGCGGTGCTGTTCAGGAACGGAATTGCGGTTTGGTTGGCGCTGAAAGCATAGACTCCCTGTGCTCCCTGGAAGTTCTGATCGCTATAGACCTGTTGCTTGAACTCGAACCCTGCCTTGTAGGAGTGCTTGCCGTGATTCCAGGTCCAGCTCCCGGTGATCGATCCGATATCGGTGTATTGGTGATCGGCCGTGCTGGGACCAAGGTTACCCACGTTGCCGCCCAGGCCGGTAATGTTCGGGAAGCCAAGGCCGGTAGCGCTGCCGACCAGGCCCAGTTGGCCCTTCACATCGTAATTCAGCACTTCTGCCGGCACACTGTCGGGATTCGTGAAGCGAAGAAATCCGGCGCCGAAGTGGGCAATCATGTTCGCCGAAATGGTGCGGTCCAGGTTGAGCCGGAACTGGTCGCCCTGGTTTACCTTCGGACGGGCGGCCGATAGCGGTAACGGCAATCCGTCGGCATAGGCAACGTTGTTGGTGACCTGGCGGCCCCAGAAGAAACTGGCTTTCGTGCTCGGTCCAAAATCCTGGTCGATTTTCAAGCTTGGGACATTCTGCGTCGTCTTGGTGGTGATGTTGGGAACCCAGTTCAACGAGGTCTGATTGTTGATCGTGCCCGGAAACATCGCCGTGACCTTTTGGGCCACCGGATCGATCAGGCTCGGCGGAATCACGTTCATCGGGGTGAACGGTTGGCGTACCACGCGCCCGTTGGCGTCCGTGTAGGTACTGAACGGATTGAAGATTTCACCCTGCAGATATTGATATCCGCTGCCGGGATCGGTCAGAGTGTTCATCGCGCCCGTGCAGTTCGTCGTGTAGACATAGAGGGCGCAAGTGAAATCACCGTTACGCATTGCCGCGGTGGGCAACGTTCCGGTTGCGGCACTGGAAAGTGCGTTGTTGCGGAACCTCTCCAGGTTGAAAAAGAAGAAGGTGTGATTCCTGCCGTCGTAGATTTTGGGAATCCGGACCGGACCGCCAATGGTGAAGCCATAGTCGTCCTTCCGGTCCCTGTCCCGCAGGTGATTGAAGGGATGCGCAGCGTCCAGGGCCTCGTTGGCCCACTCTTCGTACGCGGAGCCATGAAAGCCGTTGGTGCCGCTCTTGGTGGTGAAGTTGTAGAGGCCACCCATCACCTGGCCAAATTCCGCCGAGAAGTTCGAGGACTGCACCGCGAACTCGGTGATGGCTTCCACGGAGGCGGCTGCCATGGTGCTGGTCCAGTTGGTGTCATTGGTGCTGGTGGAATCCTGGCCTTCCAGGTAGACCTTGAAACTGCCGTACGCACCAGTCGGCAGGCCATTCACCTCGGCGTTGGCGGAGGTTCCGGCTACGCCGGGCGCGAGATATACGAAGCTCAACCAGTTGCGGATGGCGCCGGTGCCCGTACCGCCGCCGCCGAAGTTGATCGGAAGGTCATTGACCTTGGTGCCGCTGACGTTCATGCTGATTTCGGCGTTGGAGGTCTTCAGCATCTCCGCCTCCGCCGTAACCGTAACCGCGTCCGTGGTCTGGCCGACCTGGAGGACGATGGGGATTTTGATGGTTTGCGCCAGAAGGACCTGAATCCCGTTTTGGTTGGCCGTCTTGAAACCCGGTACCGTCACGGACAGGTCGTACTTGCCGCTTGGCACCGAGGGAATGGTGAAGTCACCGGAGGTCGTCGTCGTTGCATCGAAGGTACTGCCCGTTTCCACATTCTTGACGACCACCTTCGCGCCCGCCACCGCGGCGGAGGATGGATCGGAAACCGACCCGGTAATGGTCCCACGATCGCTTTGTGCGAACGCGGCCACGGACAACAGCAAGCAGCAAATCGTTATTGACAGGAAACGGGTCCACGTTGACGCCGTCTCACCTATCGACTCTACCAAGACTTTCCTCATAAGACCCCCTTCAACACGGAAATGGATGCAACGATTCTATTGCCAATCTCTAGGAATGAAATCCACCTAAAGTAGGATCAGCGTTCATGGTCGCACGTCCGCGACCGCCCGGTATTCCGGCAGCAAGCGCACTTCGGTCACCTGGGCCACCTGGCCGCCGGCGGGAATCACCGGCTTTACTCCCGTTGCGAGATAAATTGGCGCGTCCTGCCGCAGGGGCAGGATCTTAAGTTCCAGCCCCTGTTTCAGGTCGGCGGCGGGAATGCCCCGAAGCCCGATTTCCCAGGGCGCGCCATGGTAGAAATCGTCGGTGACAAGCCGGCCACCCGCATAAATCCGCGCAATATCGCCCTGGTAGGTGATGCGCAGGAGCACCTCGGCCACCGCCGCGGATTTTACATCTGGAACACGAATCGACCAGCGCGCGGCCCCGTCAAACGCGGCCTCCTCCGGCGCCATGGCGACTTCCTTGCCCATCCTGACGGGGGCGGCTTTTCCGGCTTCCTGCACCTGCCGGACCTCGGCTTCGACATGGATCGGCGCGACCGCGCCCGCGTACGCCTTGAAAATCCCTTCATCCTCCGTGCGGCGGAATCCGGCAACTTCCCGATCCAGGCTGGGAAAGACCGCAAAATTCAACCGGGCCGCGTCAGTAGAGCTCAGATGAATCTGGTCGCCGTCAAAGTAGACGTCCGCGAGCGAGTAGATGAGCCGCTCACGCCCGCCCAAAGGCGCCTTCCAGATATTGCGCGCCTGTTCGCGGGAGAGCACCAGGATCCGAGTGCTGTGCCCATCCTTGGTGCGAATTTCGATGGCCGTCGCCAATCCGGGGCTGATGCCGTCAATGGCCACCCGCCCCGCCTCGCGCTTCACGCGCGCCTGCGGTGCCTCAATCTCGACCCCGTCACCCGGCTGGAAAACAAACTCGGGCGCGATACCCGGCCATGCGAAGAACAAGTAGGTGTCGGGATCCTCCAGGCGGCATAGTGGCTGCGCCGTGGCGTACGCCAGAA
This sequence comes from Bryobacterales bacterium, assembly GCA_003152325.1. GTDB lineage: Bacteria > Acidobacteriota > Terriglobia > Bryobacterales > Bryobacteraceae > PALSA-129. Next base: position 24,092 of record PLZX01000081.1, read on the forward strand.
CCGCACCGCCGACCGGCAAGTTCACTGGCCAGAAGGTATAGGCGCCGCTTGGAATGTCCACCGCCTGCCGCGGGACGTTCATAGTTCCCGAAGCCAGCTTCAACTGCACCTGCAAGCCCTTCTGCTGTGGCAGCGGATGGTCCTTCTGATAGTTGTTCAGGAAGATAAAGCCGCTTTGCGAGTCGGAACGCACCGCCACGCGCGGTGTTTCGCGATCCAGTTTCCCGATTGGCATTTCCCCTGGGAAATAGGCCGTCATGGGCGCTAGCGCCGGCCCGAAATCGCGCAGAAACAGGTGGAAGGTTTTGAGGTCGCGGAAAGAGGGGTGCATCTGCCCGAACTCGCCCAGCGGCGCCTGGAAATCGTACGACTTCACCGGCAGGTCTTGGGGATATCCGGTGACCTGCGATTCCTGGAGGGTCGTCATCTTGCCATCGGGATTGGTTCCCCCGTGGAACATGTAATACCCGTAGAGAGTGACGCCCGAACCAAGCTTCACCACATCGAGCGCGGCAATATCGTCGGCGGTCATCAGAGGACGCCGATGATACGCCAGTTCCATGCCGCCGCCCATCTCCGCCGTGAAAAACGGGTACGGCGCGACCCGCGCGTCGATATCCGGCCGCCTGGCACAAAGGTCTTCGGCAACGTTCTCATCGCAGCGATTCGGGGAAAAGAAATAATCCGGGCTGGGAGGCAAAGGAGTCAGAGGCCTGTACCAGAATCCGTCGGGATATCCGCCGAAGACCGGAATCACGTCACGCGAAGGAATCACGGCGTCGTCCCAGCCCGTGATCGAATAGAATGGCGCATCCATGCCCGCCTCGCGCACCATTTTCCGTAGCGTGAGAATGTGCTCTTCGCCCTTGCCCGCACCACGCGAATGGTATTCGTTCTCAATCTGGACGCCGACAATCGGCCCCCCGTCCTTCCAGAAGAGTCCCGTCAACTGCCGCCCGATCTCACCGTAGAACCGCTGTACGTATTTCAGGTAGGTCGCATCGTTCTCGCGGGTCTTGGTCTTCTGCACCAGCCAGTCGGGCAGTCCGCCGTTGCGCACCTCGCCGTGGTCCCACGGTCCCACGCGCACCCATACGAACATGCCGTGCTTGCCGGCTAATTCCACGAAGCGGTGCAGGTCGCGCCGCCCGGACCAATCGAATTGACCTTCGCACTCTTCGTGGTGAATCCAGAAAATGTAGGTCGAGATGATGCGAACCCCGCCCGCCTTCATCTTGAGGATTTCCTGTTCCCAATTCTCCGCCGGATACCGCGCGTACTGAAACTCGCCCATCACCGGAAACCACGGCTTGCCATCCAGCACCAGGTAACGGCTGTTGACCGCCAGCACATGGCCATCCGGCGATCGCCCGCCGGCGGCGAACGGCAATGCCTGCGGGGGAGCCGCGGCTTTGCTGGCATCGACCACCACGGCAGCCTGCGCCACCACAAGTGCGGCGGCGAGGCCGGCTAACAGGCGGAATGCCGACGGTATGGTCATGGGGAAGGCAGCCGAAAGCCAAGTCTAACAGCCGCGCCTCGCCGCGCAATCCAACTTAGGTTGGATCGATAAGGTTGGAAATGCCCCCTACAGATGCTCCAGCCCGCGCTGCAGCGCTGCAATCACGGCCTGCGTGCGGTCAGTCACCCCTAACCGCTCCAGAATTACGCTGACGTGACACTTCACGGTCGCCTCGGTAATTCCCAACGCTCCACCGATGTCCTTGTTGCTCTTGCCGTGCACCATCAGGGAGAGCACTTCCCGCTCGCGCCGGCTCAAGTCCGAATTCGGCGTGCGCAGGGCCAGGCTCTCGGCCACCGGCGCCGGCAGGAAGCGCGTTCCCGCGTGGACTTTCCGCAACGCGTCCACCAGCGTTTCATGCGACATGGCCTTGATCAGGTATCCCGCCGCGCCCGCCGCCAGCGCCTGGTGGATGTCCTCATCCCCCTCGTAGGTAGTCAGCACTACGCACCGCGCGGACGGATCGTCTTTTCGAATGGCCCGCAACGCGTCCAGCCCGCTCATGCCGGGCAATCGCAGGTCCATCAGCGTCACATCCGGACGATGCTTGCGGAACATCCTCACCGCGTCGATTCCCGACTCGGCCTGGCTGCAAACTTTCATATCCTGTTGTGCGTTGATGATGGCGGCAATCCCCAGCCGCATGATGGGATGGTCTTCCACCACCAGAACGCCGAACTTGGCCGCTGCATTCATGATTCCAGATCGAAACCCAGTTTCTCGGCCGCCGCCGACCTCACGGGCACTTCCACCAGCAACTCCGTTCCGGTCCCCGGCGCGCTGCGGATGTCGAAGCGCCCGCCCAGCCGCTCGGTCCGTTCGCGCATACCAACCAGGCCGAAGTGTTCACCCGCCGCCAGCAGCGCATCCGCGGGGTTGAACCCGCAGCCGTCGTCGAGCACGCACAGCCGGATCTTGTCGTCTTCAAAATGAACCTGGATGCGCACCTCGGTCGGGCCCGCGTGTTCCACCGCATTATACACGGCCTCGCGCGCCACCATCAGGATGTCGTGTTCCACCGCCGGATCGAGCAGCACTGGCTTCCCCGACGCTTCGAACCGCACGGGCAAGTGTGCGGCGTGGCTCGCCTGCTGTGCCATCTGGTCCAGCAGCGGGCCGATTTCCGGCGACGCCGTCCCGCTCTGCCGCAGATTCCAAACCGCTCGCCGCGCTTCATCCACCGTCACCCGCACCTGGGTCCGCGCGCAATCCAGCAACTCGCGGCGCGATCCCGATTCGTCCGGCCCGATCGACACCACCGCTTCCAGCAGCGCCGAAACGCTGGCGCAGCCCTGGATCACCGTATCGTGCATCTCGCGCGCCACGCGGTTGCGCTCGTCCAGCACCGCCCGAAACCGCGCGTGCACCTGACGCAGGCGGATCCGGTAGGCCGCCAGCACACCAGCCAGCACCAGCCCCGCGCACAGCGCCAGGAACCACGCCGTGCGATAGAAGTGCGGGCGCAACTCGAGCTCCAGCGACGCCTCGCTCACGCTGTCCGGCATGTTCATTTCGAAGGCCTGCACGCGAAATCGATACTGGCCCGGCGGCAGGTTATAAAAAGCTTCGCGCCGCCGCAGCGCTTCCGTCCACTCGTGGTCGTAGTCCTCCAGCATGTAGCGAAAGTGGATCCGTTCCTGCGATCGAAGCCGGACCGCCGCATAGCCGATCTGTAGTTTCCCATCGCCCGGCGGCACCGACAGCCGGCCCGCTACCGGCGTCTCGCGTCCGTCCACTCGGACCTGTTCGATTACCACCTTCGGCAAGCTCTCCGGCCGCGTCTCCAGCGGCATGATGCGAACCGGCCCCCGGTTGCTGGGAAACCAGACTTCGCCGCTCGCCGTCAGGCTGCCCGCCGGTGCTACGCCCCCGTAAATCTGCGTGGCCTCCACTCCATCCGACAAGCCGTAGAGAGTCACCGCCGGGTGGAATCCCGGATGGTCGCATACCCGGTCCAAATGCTGCTGCGACACGGCGAAGATCGCATTGGGCCCGCTCATCCAAAACGTTCCACGGGCATCCTCCAGAATCTGGTAGATGCTGGCGGTCGGCAATCCTTCGGCCGTGCCCAGTTCGGTCAGCTTACCCGCTCGCCAGCGGAACAGGCCAGCGCCGCGCGTTCCCAGCCACAACCCGCCATCGCCATCTTCATGGATGGCCCAGATCTTCTCCAGGCGCAGGCGCGCGGTCACGGGGTCCTGCACGAAGGCGCCGTTGTGCCAGTGGCTCACGCCGCGCTCCGTCCCGATCCAAACATCGCCCTGTCGATCTTCCGCCAGCGTCCGGATGCTGAAATAGGCCAGCCCCTGCGGCTCCAGATAGTTGGTGAGGATGCCGTCGTGCCAGCGCGTGAGGCCCTCGTCGGTGCCGATCCACACGCTGCCGTCGCGGCTTTCCAGAAATGCCCGCACGAAATCGTTGACCAGTCCCGTACGCTTCGTGTATTGAACCTGCCGTCCTTTTTCGGAGCGGAAAACTCCGTCGCCTTCGGTCCCGATCCACAGCGCGCCGCTCCTGTCTCGAAACACGCTGCGCACGCGGATCCCCGGCGCCGGTGCCGGAACCAGTTCGGAGTGGTCGCGTTTGGCATTGATGCGATACAGGTGCGCGCTGGCCACCCACAACGAGCCGTCCGGGTCCGGGTACACCGTTCCAAAGTCGGCGTTGGCCGTGTCCGGCAGCGGAAATGTGCTCATCGCGGCCCGGCTCAGCCGAAGCAGTCCGGTTTGCATCCCGGCCCAGATATTCTGTTCATTGTCCTCGAAGATCCCGAGAACCGTGCTGCTGGGAGGATTGTCGGGCGCGGTTACGTGGGTGAACCGGCCGTCCGAATAACGCAGCAGCCCATCGCCGATCGTGCCGATCCACAGCGCGCCGCTTCGCTCTTCCCACAAGGCGCGAACCGTGCTGACGATCTCCGGGACTTTCTCAAACCGCCCGCTATCCCGCGACGCCCGCGATAGCCGTTGCAGGCCCGACACCGTGCCCACCCAGATCGTGCCGTCGGCCGTCTCCGAAATGGATTTGACCCGGCTGGCGCTGCCGTACCCTTCCAGGTGGTACTCCCGGCAATCGGCGCCGCGGATCGAGATCACCGTGGACCCGCCCACCCACAAGTTGCCGGCGCGGTCCTCGTGAATCGCGTGTACCGCCAACGCCGGGACCTTCCCGGCGCCATCGACGCGGACCAGCCTTTCTCCCTCCAGGCGGAAGAGCCCGCTGTCGGTGCCGACCCACAGCACGCCGTCGTGGCTTTCGACGACCGCGCGTACGAAATCGTTGGTCAACCCCTGTGCCGCCCGATACGAACGAAACACCCCGCCGTGATATCGCAACAGGCCCGCACCATCGGTTCCGGCCCATAGGTTGCCATCGCGCCCCACGATCAGGCAGAAAATGCTGTTCTCGTGTATCGCCGGCGTATTGTCCCGGTCATAGACCACGAAACCCGCGCCATCGAACCGCACCAACCCGCCGCTGGTGCCGATCCAAAGATAGTTATCCGGTGTCTGCGCAAACGCCTGAACGGTATTCTCCGGCAGGCCGTCCTGAGTCTGCCAGACACGTCGAGTGTACCCGTCAGGCAGCGCCCGCGGGGTGGCCACGTGGAGTTCCAGCGCCGCCCCCAAAACTAACGCCGCAACTGCGCGCAGACGGACCATTTCAACTCGTCACGCATTTTAGCACCGTCGACAAAATCTCGGTCACACGCCGGTCAGTGGGAAGGGCCGGTCTTAAATTGCCGTTCCAACTGCGTAGCCTCGCTGGTTCGGCCGGTCTCGCGGAGAAGGCTCGAAAGCTTGCGAACGTCCCTGAGCGTCTGAGGGTGGCTCGGCCCCAGAGCTGCCTTGTCGATGGCGAGCGCGCGGCTCAGCAACAACACGCCTTCCTTCGGTTCCACCACTGCAGCCAGCATGTTCAGAATGAGGGCCACCGTCAGGCCGTCTTTGCCATCGGCCACCTGAGCCTTCTCCAGCGCCCGGCGGAGCAAAGCCGCCGCGCCGGTCCGGTCTCCGGCAGCCTTGCGGATTTCGGCCAGCGACGTCAGCGCAGGTCCGGCGACGGTCGCGTCCGGCGATTCGGCAGCGCGCCGTAGCAGCGGTTCGGCCTCCGCCGGCGGTGAGACCGAAGCCAGCGTCGCCACATCTTCCAAGGTCTCGGGCGCAGCGGCGCCAAGCGCCTTCTCATCGATGCGGACAGCCTCCGCCATCGCGCGGCGGGCGCCAGGCTTGTCTCCCGCATTGCAGAGGAAAAGGCCGAGGTCGCGGGCAGCTTGAGCCGTGCGGGCGTCGGCGCTTCCATACTCTATTTGGCGGCGGGACAGCGCCTCCTGGTAGAGTTGCCGCAGCATGGCCGTGTCGGGCTGAAACGCCAGCGCCGCGGTGGCGGCCGAGATCCACAAAAAGATTGCAGCCGTTCCTCGCATCACCGCTTCGACTCGTACGCCTTGCTGTAGCCGTTCCGCTGATTGATCAAGGTGTACCGGCCGTCCGGGTCAACCGAGACCTCCAGCCAGTTTCCCTTACACTCCGCGGAGGTCCCCAGGTTCGCAATCATGTGCTCGCCGGTGTTGATTTCCTTGGGTGTGTCCAACGCCAGATGGACCTGCCAGATATCCTCCAGCCCGGGCGAGCGCCGGAGTGTCTCGAACACGCTCGGCGGACCCCCCTTGTGCGGGCCGTCGTTCATCACGACGACCTTGGGTTGGATCGCCCACACAAACTGCGGCGAATTGGACCGGTCCAGACCATGGTGTGTGGTCTGGAAAAGATCCACCGTGCCAATCAGGTTCACGGGGCTGACCAGCTTCTGCTCATAATTCCACGTCAGGTCTCCCATGTCGATAAAGCGGAACTTGCCAAACCGCAGCACGAAGCCTACGCTCTGATCGTTGTCGGGGTCGGGCTCCTCGCCATGCGGTTTGAAGTCCGCGCACGCGGCGTTTGGCGCGCCGGCACCCTGCAGCGCTTTCGGAATCGCCTGGCCGGCCGACATGATCACGTCAATGTCGACTCCCTTGAGCGGAATCGTGTCTCCTGCTTTGAGGATTCTGCGTTTGCCGGCGCTCTGCTCGACATAGGTCTTGTAGGCCGCCGCGACCTGTGGGCGGGCTATCTCGACCGATTCACCATGGTCCATGTACATGCCGATCGGTATCAGCTTCGCCAACGCCGCCATACCGCCGATGTGATCGCTGTGGAAGTGCGTGGTGAGCAGGATGTCGATTCTCTGAAGTCCCGCATGCTGTGCCGCGGCGAAGATCCGCCTGGCGTCCCGGTCGTCTGGCGTTCGGTTGGCCGTATCCACCAAAATCGACTCGCCGCTGGGAGACACAATCAGCGTTGCCGCGCCGCCCTCGGCGTCTATCCAATAGATCTCCAGCTTCCCCGCCGCCGCCAAAAGGCCCCCCGCGCAGACCAACCCCAGCAAAACAGCAGTCATTGTTCTTGACATAGTTGCCCCTTAGCTTATTACACTCCTCACTGGCTTTCCATCCTTCAGCCCGCCCTTTTGGCTGCGGCAGCTTTCGGATGATATCATCCGATAATGTTCCACTGGCGCGCGCACTTACTGATGATTCCGGCCGTGGTTGGGGCCGCTTGGGCACAAACCCCTGCCACCCAGCACCCCATCGTCTTGCTTTGGTCCGCCGGCGCTCCGGGCTCCGAAGGCAAAGCCGGCGCCGAAAAAGTCAGAATGCAACAGGACGATCAAATCGTTTCCGGGGTTCACAGCCCATCCATTACGGTGTACCTTCCACCGAAAAGCAAAACCACCGGGGCTGCCGTCATCGTCGCCCCGGGCGGAGGCCACAGCGAACTCTGGATTACCCACGAAGGTTACCGGGTGGCCGAATGGCTCAGCCAGCACGGGATTGCCGCCTTCGTGCTCAAGTACCGTCTGGCTCGCGAATCGGGCTCTTCTTACACGCTCCTGGGCCATGAGTTGCCCGATATGCAGCGCGCTATCCGCACGGTGCGGGCCCGCTCGGCGGAGTGGGGTATCGATCCAAACCGGATCGGCGTCATGGGTTTCTCCGCCGGCGCGGAACTATCGTGGCTCGCCGCCACTCATTACGACGACCCTGTAGAGCATCCAGTCGACGAAGTCGATCGCCAGAGCGCGAAGCCCGCGTTCCAGGCCTTGATCTACCCGCCGGCCGCTGGCAATGTGAAGTACTCGAAGGATACTCCCCAGGCCTTTCTCGCTTGCGGGGGAGACGACCAGATTGCCGCCAGCCTGCCGGATTTGTACAAGGCTCTCAAGAGCGCGGGCGTGCCCGCGGAGTTGCATATCTACGCCGGCGTCGGGCACGGATTCGGCGTTCGCGAAACCAATCCTCCTGACGTCGCCGGATGGATCGACCGCTTTCGCGACTGGATGTTTGACCGCGGCTTGCTAACAGGAAAGTAGGAGATCCGTATGCGAATGACCGCTCTTTTGATCGCGCTCTGCACGGTTGCCGCGGCTCAGGAAAGGCCCGAGTGGGACAATCCGGCCATCGTCCACGTCGGAACGGAAAAACCGCACGCCACCATGATGGTGTATCCCTCGGCGTCGCTCGCCAGGAGCGGCGACCGCGCCAAGTCTCCGTGGTTCCAGCTTCTGAACGGCGCCTGGAAATTTCACGGTTCGCTTCGTCCTGCGGAACGGCCCCTCGATTTCTTCCGCGCGGATTATGACGATTCATCCTGGGGCGCCATGCCGGTGCCGGCGAGTTGGCAGATGCATGGGTTCGACATNNAGGCCGCCGCATCTACCTCCACTTTGACGGCGTAGACTCCGCTTTCTATGCCTGGCTGAACGGCCAAAAGCTCGGCTATAGCGAAGACAGCCGCACGCCCGCGGAGTTCGACGTCACCCCGCAGCTCAAGCCCGGCAGCAACCTGCTTGCGGTGGAGGTCTACCGGTTTGGCGACGGCGCGTTCCTCGAAGATCAGGATATGTGGCGCATGAGCGGCATCTTCCGCGACGTCTATCTCTGGGCCACGCCCCAGCAACACCTCCGCGATTTTGAGATCCGGACGAACCTGGATGACGCTTATCGCGATGCCAACCTGGTAGTGAAAGCGGCCCTGTCGAACGGCGCCGCGAAGGAAGCAAAGGTCTCCGTCACGGCATCGCTGTTTGACGCCGCCGGCGTGCCATTTGCCAAGCCCGCCTCTACCAGCGTCGCACCAGCCGGCCAAGCCGAAGCGGCCGCGGAATTGTCCATTCCGGTATTGAATCCTCGCAAGTGGTCGGCGGAAGATCCATATCTATATCAGTTGCTCCTCACGGTAAGAGACTCTGCCGGTGCGGTGTTGGAGGTGATTCCTCAGAACGTCGGTTTCCGAAAAGTGGAGATCAGGGGCGGCCGCTTCCTGATCAACGGCAAGGCGATCCTGGTCAAAGGAGTCAACCGGCATGAGCATAGCGCCGACACCGCCAAGTATGTTCCCGTCGACTTGATGGTGAAGGATATCCGCCTCATGAAGCAGTTCAACATCAATGCCGTTCGGACGTCGCACTATCCCAACGATCCTGCCTGGTACGATCTTTGCGACCGCTACGGGCTTTACGTCCTCGACGAAGCCAACATCGAGTGCCACCACTACGGCAATAATCCGCAGAACCGTCTCACGAACGACCCCGCCTGGCAAACGGCGTATCTCGACCGCGCACAGCGTATGGTGGAGCGCGATAAGAATCACGCTGCGGTAGTAATCTGGTCCATGGGTAACGAATCCGGCGACGGCCTTAACGCCAGGGCGGCCTACCATTGGACGAAGCAGCGCGACCCCTCGCGGCCTTTCCATTACGAGGGTTCCTCCAGGGACGACGGCCCCAACTCGGACATCAACTCCTTCATGTACCCCACGCCCGAGCGCATCCGGCAAAGGGCAGCGGCCAAGCCCGACATGCCCGTGATCCTCTGCGAATACAGCCACGCCATGGGTAACTCGAACGGCGGGCTGAAGGAATACTGGGATATCTTCTACTCCGGAACCAACGCCCAAGGTGCGTTCGTCTGGGATTGGGTCGATCAGGGCATCAAGCTCCCCGTGCCCGGTGAGTACCGCGTCAACACCTCCAAGAGCACCTTCCTGGCATACGGAGGCTGGTGGGAGGATAAGTCGGGCGTCCGCAACGACAACGACTTCAACAACAACGGTCTGGTTTCCGCCGACCGCATCCCTCACCCCGGCTTATACGCCATCAAATACGTCTATCGGTATCTGCATGTCGAACTCGTGAATCTGGCCTCGGGCACAATTCGCGTCAAGAACTGGTTCGACTTCATCAATCCCAAAGACCTCGCGCAAGGCACGTGGGAGGTGAAGGCCGACGGACGCACCGTCGCCAGCGGTGCCCTTCCACCCTTAGACCTCCAGCCTCGCGAGGAAAAGGAATTCAAACTCGACTTGCCAAGAATCAATCCCAAGCCAGGCGTCGAATATTGGCTCGATCTCAGCTTCGCCTTGAAGCACGAAACCCTCTGGGGGCCCCAGGGCCACGAAATCGCATGGGACCAGTTCTTACTGCCAGTTAGTAAGTCGATGCCGCCCGCAAAGCCGGCCACGGCAGCACTCGAGGTAAAGGATAGTGACACCGATATCACTTTCGCGGGCAAGTCTTTCTCGCTCCGCTTCGACAAGAAGGAGGGAGTGATCACGCAATACCGGTACCAGGGTGTCACCCTACTGGAGCGAGGCCCGCGCCCCGATTTCTGGCGCGCCCCCACCAACAACGATCGCGGCGCATGGAAAGTGGTTCGCGCCCGAGCCGAAACCGATTCGTCTCTCGATATTGAGCTCTGGCGCGAAACCGGTCCGCGCTGGGCGGTGAAGGAAGTGCGCGCAGAAACACTGGACGGCGCAACTGCGCGTGTTACCGTCCGCGCCGATCTACCTGTGGTCGGCGCAACCTATGTCATCACCTACACCGTCTCAGGCGATGGCGAGATTCAGGTGATCTGTCATTATCATCCCGGTTCGGCGAAGCTCTCGATGATGCCGCGTTTTGGAAACGAGTTAGTGGTCGCGCCCGGTCTCGAAAACATCACGTGGTACGGACGCGGCCCCAAGGAGACCGAGATCGATCGCCAGTTCGAGCGTATCGGCGTGTATCAGAGCACTGTGGACCAGGATTGGGTGGAGTACATGCGCCCTCAGGAGAACGGCAACAAGACGGATGTCCGATGGGTCAAACTGACCAATGCGCAGGGCATCGGACTGATGGCGAGCGGCGCGCCCACCTTGAACGTGACCGCGCGCCATTTCACGAAGGATGATCTGGAGCGCGCCGCGTATACCTTCCAGATGCAGCGGCATCCGGAGACCTATCTCAATCTGGACTGGAAAGAGATGGGAGCGGGCGGAATCGATAGCTGGACCGAGAACGCCTACCCGATGGCGCCATACCGAATCCCCGGCAACGAGGAACATTCATACAGCTACCGCCTGAGCCCGGTCTCCCCGCCCGCGAAGCTGTAGGGGCCCTCCTGAGCCGGGAACAGCATGAGCCGGAACTGTTGTAGAATGAGTGCAGTCGGGGCGTAGCGCAGCCTGGTAGCGCACCTGCCTTGGGCGCAGGGGGTCGCTGGTTCAAATCCAGTCGCCCCGACCAATCCTTTCAAACAGATGCAGCCGTTATGAAAACGGCTGAAAATCGCGTGCAGACGTTTTTGTAGCTGTCACTTCCTGGTTGCTCTTCTAACC
>PLZX01000138.1 GCA_003152325.1 Bryobacterales bacterium
CGTCGCCGTCGCCGGGGATGGTTTCACCCGTCTCCACCCGCACCAGGTCGCCGCTGCGCAGTGCGGTGGCGGCCACCGTCTCGGTCTTGCCGTTGCCGTTCACCAGGCGGCGCGCGGTGGTTTCCGTCTTGGTCTTGCGCAGCGTGTCGGCCTGGGCCTTGCCGCGGCCTTCCGCCATGGCTTCGGCGAAGTTGGCGAACAGCACGGTAAACCACAGCCACAGCGTGATCTGGAAAGTGAATCCGGCCACGCCGGCGCCGGAAGCGATGTCTCTCGCCGCCAGGATGGTGGTCATGGCCGCGCCCACTTCCACCACGAACATGACCGGGTTCTTCATCATGGTGCGCGGATTCAATTTGACGAACGAGTCCTTGAAGGCCCGCTTCATGATGGTCCGGTCGAACAGCGGGCGCGCCCGCGAGCCCTTCTTCGGCATCAGTGTAACGGGATCAGCGATCGGAGGAGTCATAGTGGTTGCCATCTTTAGCTCCAAAGTCTGCCTGCATGCATCAGGAAATGTTCCACAATCGGCCCCAGCGACAGCGCCGGGAAGAACGTGAGTGCGCCCACGATCACCATCACACCCACTAACAGGGCTACGAATAACGGTCCGTGCGTGGGGAAGGTTCCCGCCGATACCGGGACCAGCTTCTTTTGTGCCAGGCTGCCGGCGGCGGCCAACAGCGGGATCAGCATCAGGAATCGGCCGGACAACATCGCCAGTCCCAGGGTGGTGTCGAGGTAGGGCGTATTGGCGTTGATGCCTCCAAACGCGCTGCCGTTGTTGCCGGTGGCGCTGGTGTATGCGTAGAGAACTTCGGAAAAGCCGTGCGGCCCGTGATTTCCCAGGCTGTTGGCGACGGTGCCCAGGTTGGCGCCGGCGCCCGAGAATCCCAGAATCGTGAATGCCAGCACCAGCACCGACAGCATCATCATCTTGACTTCCTTCTGCTCGATCTTCTTGCCCAGATACTCGGGCGTGCGGCCCACCATCAGGCCGGCGATGAACACGGCGAGCACAGCAAACATCAGCACGCCGTAGAGCCCCGAGCCCACACCGCCGAAAACCACTTCGCCCAGCTCGATGTTGATCAGCGGCACCAGGCCGGCCATAGGCGTCAGGCTGTCGTGCGCATTGTTCACCGCGCCGCAACTGGCGTCGGTGGTAACGGTGGTGAAGAGGGCGGAATTGGCGATCCCGTAGCGGACCTCCTTGCCCTCCATGTTTCCGCCGGATTGCGTATCGGTGGCGGCCGTGGCGATCCCCAGTTTGGTCAGGTTGGGGTTCCCGGCTTGTTCGAAGTGATAAGTGACCCATACGCCCGCAAAGAACAGGACGCTCATGGCGGCAAAGATGGCCCAGCCTTGCCGTGTGTCCTTCACCATCTTGCCGAAGGTGTAGGTAAGTCCCGCCGGTATGCTGAAAATCATCAGCATCTGCAGCAGATTGGAGAATGGCGTGGGGTTTTCGTATGGATGCGCCGAGTTGGCGTTGAAGAAGCCGCCGCCGTTGGTGCCGATCATCTTGATAGCTTCCTGCGACGCGAGCGGGCCCTGCGGAATGGTTTGCACGGCGCCTTCCACCGTGGTGACCTTGGTGTACGAAGCGAAATTCTGAATCGCTCCCTGTGAAACCAGCAGCAGCGCGCCCACCACCGCAAGCGGCACCAGTACGTAAATCGTCGCTCGCGTGAAATCCACCCAGAAGCTCCCGAGGGTCTTCACCGAGTGGCGCGCAAAACCACGGACGAAGGCGATGGCCACGGAGATTCCCACCGCGGCAGACCAGAAGTTATGCGTGGCCAGCCCGATCATCTGCGTGAGATAGCTCATCGTGGTTTCGGGCGTGTACGATTGCCAGTTGGTATTGGTGGTGAAGCTCGCCGCCGTATTGAATGCCAGGTGTTGCCCCACGTTGCCGAGGCCCTGGGGATTGAGCGGCAGCCACTGCTGGATGCGCTGCAGCACATACGTGAACAGCAGGGTGACGACGCTGATCAGCAACACGCCGCCGGCATACCGGGTCCAGTGCTGCTCGCCGTTTTCATCGATGCCACACACCTTGTAGATGACCGTTTCAAGCGGCCGCAGCAGTCGATGCATCCACGTGCGCTCTCCGGCGAAGACTTTCGCCATGTAGGCCCCCAAAGGCTTGGTGAGCGCCAGCAAGACCAAAAAGAACAGCGCAATTTGAAGCCATCCGTTGCCAGTCATGAGGGTCTCCTAGAACTTCTCCGGGCGAAGCAGTGCGTAGAACAGATACGCGCCCAGCCCCGCCGCAACTACCAGTGACAATATGTATTCCATGGGTTCTCCTAGAGGCGGTCGCAACCTTTTACGAACGCCCAACCGACAAAGAAAAACAGAATCGTGAGTAACACAAACGCGAGATCGAGCATGATTCACCTATTCGACGTGGATTAAAGCGACTTTGTGGCCGCCGCGCGCCAGGGAGCGCGCCAGCTTCTCTTCCTCTGTTTGCCAGAGATGTTGGCGCGACCCTACCAGCACCGTGGATGCCGGCTTGAGGACGTACCGGAAACCCTCCCCCCGATCGCGCGCCAGCACTACCTGCGGATGGACCGGCAACGCGCAGCCGCTGGCCAAATCCGTCAACTGTTCCACCAGGTGTGCATGCACCAGGGCTGGGCAAACGAAAGGCAAAGGATAAGGCAGCGTGTGCACGGCAATCAAGGAAACCCGCGCGTTGAACCCCGCAGTCAGCGCGGGGACGCGCCGCAAAACCTCCGCGGTCACCGAAGGCTCCGTATAGAGAACGACAACTTCCAGCTCTCCGCCGACCCCTTCCGTCTCCAGACATCCGGGGTCAATCCGAAACGTGTCGCTCGTCTCCATGGTCGTCCTTGCTCTTCTACAGTAAACAGCGGGGCATAAAGAAGTCGTAAAGAAAAGATCAGGATTGAATTAATTGTACGCGTGGGGCCGATCCACTACACTGAAACAGAAATAGCCGTGAACAAAAGCCTTCCATTGATGCTTCGCCACGCCATGTATAACCTGCGTGGCGGTTTTTTGATTCGCCCTCTCACCATTGCGCTGGCGTTGGGTAGCGCGGGTGCATTCCTGTCATGGTTGGAAGCGGAGTTTCCGGCCGCCAGCGCCTGGGTGCCCACGGTCCTATTCCCCTCGCACGCCGACCCGCAAGTCGCCCAGGTCATCCTGGCGGGAATCGCGGCCTCCATCATGACGGTGGTGTCCATCGTGTTCGCCATCCTGCTGATGACGCTCACCCTGGCATCCATGCAGTTCTCCCCGCGCATCATCGTCAGCTTTTCCAGGGACCGCGTGACCCAATGGACGCT
>PLZX01000139.1 GCA_003152325.1 Bryobacterales bacterium
CCACCAGCGCTTTCGACAGGTACGCAAACCAGAACTTCCGCATGAAGAAGTAGTGGAACTCGAAGCTCAATTCGGGCGTGATGTAGGGGTTCGGAAACTGCTCGAACGGCAGCCCGATGTTCAGCCCTACGGTCTTGCCGCCGGCTTCGCTCGCGCCGCGGTTGGCCGCCTCCATGATGCCCGGACCGCCCCCGGAGCAGACCACAAACCGGTACGTGCTGTTGGTGAACTGGCCGGCCCATTCGGTCAGCAGTCTCGCCAGCGTGCGGGCATCCTCATAATACTGGGCCAAAGGCCCTTCCTGGGTGATGCGCGCCGACCCGAAGAACACCACCGTGTCGCGGATCTTCTCGCGCCGGAAGTGCGCCAGCGGCTCCAGAAATTCCGACAGGATGCGCAGCCCGCGCGCATCCGGGCTATTCAGAAACTGATCGTTCAGGTAAGCAACCGGACGCCGGTTGTCGTGGGGTGGGGGTTGGTCTATCATCGCTTCTCTAATGCATCGACTTTCTTTTTCAATTCCCTTATAGTCTTGAGCATTTCGGGCAACCGCTGGAAGGCCGTGGCGGCCCGCAGCCACTCCGACGCGCCGAACGCGGGCGAGCCGGAAATGCGTGCGCCGGCCACCACATCCCCGCCAATGCCGCTTTGCGCGTAAACCGTCGCTCCTTCGTGTACCGTCAGGTGCCCCGACGCGCCCACCTGTCCGGCCAGCAGCACATTGCGCTCCAGCACCGTGCTGCCGGCCAAGCCGGTTTGCGCGCAGATGATATTGTCTTCGCCCACCACGCAGGCATGGCCCACCTGCACCAGGCTGTCGATCTTGGCGCCGCGCTTGATGCGCGTCTCGCCTACCGTGGCGCGGTCCACCGAGGTCAGGCTTTGGATCTCCACATCGTCTTCAATCACGGTCACGCCCGATTGTACGATTTTGAAATGCGAGCCGTCGGCGCGTTTGGCGAATCCGTATCCGTCGCCCCCCACCACCACTCCATTTTGCAGGATCACGCGGCTTCCGATCCGGCAGAACTCCCGTACCGTGGCGCCCGAATGCGCCAGAAAATCGTCGCCGATTTCGGCGCCTTCATAGATCACTACGTGCGGATGCAATACCGCGTTGCGCCCCAGTTTCACGCGTTCCCCTACCACCGCGAACGGCGCGATCGAGCAATTCTCCCCGAGCACCGCGCTCGCCGCCACCGACGCCATCGGGTGAACACCAGCGGCCGGCCGCGGCGGCTGATAGAACAGCGCCAGGGCCCGCGCGAAATCCAGGTAGGGGTTGGACGAAATCAGAAATGCAATTTCCACTCCCGGAATCTCTTCCGCCGCCAGAATGGCGCTGGCCCGGGTATGTTTCACCTTCGGCCCGTACTTGGGATTCGCCAGAAACGTGAGGTGTTCGGGCCCCGCATGTTCCATCCCGGACACGCCGGCGATTTCCAGATCCGGGTTGCCCGCCAGGCGGCACCCCAATTGGTCGGCAATCTCGCGAAGTTTCATAACCGACTTCCAGCGTACCGCAGTGGCCGCAAGGTTAACTTTGAGCCGATTTTTTGAAACGCCCGGCGGTCTATTGCGTTCTAATAAAACATGCGCTCCCGGTGTGGGTTGCTGCTGTCTGTTTTGCTTTCCGCGGTTCCCCTGTTCGCCCAATTCTCCGGGCGGGTGGCCGGAACGGTGGTCGATTCCTCCGGCGCCGTGGTTCCCGACGCCCAGGTGGATCTGTACATGGCCGCCGGCAAGAAGCCCCTGCTTTCCACCAGGACCGCGACCAACGGAGCATACAATTTCCTCGCCGTCCGTCCGGCCAGTTACGACCTCACGGTGGAAGTCAAAGGCTTCGTCAAGTACACGCTACGCGGCCTCACGGTGGACGCCGCCCGCGAGACTTCCGTGCCTCAGGTCAAGCTGCAACTGGCTTCGGTGGCGGAATCCGTGGAAGTCACCGGCGACACTCAGGGCGTCGAGGTCAACAATGCCGAGATCGCCGATACCATCACCGTCGATCAGATCAAGAACCTGCCGATCTTCGACCGCGATCCGCTCGGCCTCATCCAACTCCAGCCCGGCGTGGTTTCGAACGGCAATTCCGCCACCGTGATCAACGGGCTGCGGACTTCGTATTCGGATGTTACCCTCGACGGCGTCAATATTCAGGACAATTACATTCGAGACAACGCACTCGATTACACCCCTAACAAGCTCCTCCTGGGCCAGGTGCGGCAGGTGACTCTGGTCGGTTCGAACGCCAACGCAGCCGCTTCCGGTGGAGCCACGCAGACGGCTTTCTCCACGCCTTCCGGCACCAACCTCCTGCACGGCGAAGCGCTCTGGTACAACCGCAACAACTTCTTCTCGGCCAACGACTGGTTCAACAACCAGGCCGGCGTCGGCCTGCCTTTCCTGAATCAGAATCAATTCGGTTTTACCCTGGGCGGCCCCATCGTGAAAGACAAGCTCTTCTTCTATTTCAATTACGAAGCCGTCCGCACACACTCACAAAGTCCGGCCAACGCCACCATCCTGACCGCCAGCGCCGCGGCCGGCATTTTCACTTACCGCAATAGCGCCGGCGCCCTCAACAAGGTGAACGTGCTGGCTCTGCGCTCGCTCACCGGCGTCGATCCCACCATGCAGAAGCTGCTGGCGCAGATTCCGGCACCCAGCCAGATCAACAATTCCCTGGCGGGGGACGGCCTGAACACAGGCGGTTACCGCTTCAATGTACGCTCCGACGGCACCCGCGACAACCTCACCGGCAAGCTCGATTACAGCATCAACACCCGTCACCAGGTGAGCATTTCCTACCTTTGGAACCGTTACAATACCGAGCGTCCCGATCTGAAAAACGATTACTCCGCCATTCCCAAAGCCACTAACCCCACGCACGCCAATTTTCTGGCTGCCTCCTGGCGCTGGACGCCCACGTCCCGTCTCACCAACGAGCTTGTGTTTGGCTTCAACTTCATGTATGGCTACTTCTTCGACAATCAGTCATACCCGTCCAATTACTACCTCACGGGGCTACTGTTTTCCGATCCAGTCAACGAATTTCAGCCGCAGGGCCGCGATACCAACACCGTGACCCTGGGCGATAACGCCGGCTGGCAGCACGGCCACCACAACGTGCAGTTCGGCTTCCACTTGCAGGATGTCCGCGTCCGTTCGTACGACGCATCCGGCGTGGTTCCCAGCTATTCGCTCGGCATGGGTTCCGGACAGCCGGCCCTCAAGACCAGCGAGCTGCCCGGCGTGACTATCAACGACTCCTTCACGGCGCAGGCCTTGCTGGCTACGCTTGGCGGCTATATCGATGGATACGCCCAGACGGCGAACGTCACCAGCCGCGGTTCCGGCTACGTAGCGGGCGCGCCCTTCCTGCGGAATTTCATCCTGAACGGCTACGCCACCTACGTGCAGGACAACTGGAAGGTGGCGCCGCGCCTCAGNNACGGGCTCCGCCGTCCAGACTCTGCTTTCGAACGCCACCCTGAACTTTGCCGGTGGCTCCGCCGGCAACCCCTGGTACAAACGCCAGTGGAAGGATTTCGCGCCCAGCGCAGGCTTCGCGTGGGACGTGTTCGGCAACGGCAGGACCGCCCTGCGCGGCGGCTATAGCATCAGCTACGTCAACGATCAGGAACTCATCGCTCCGGAGAACATGCTCGAAGCCAACGCCGGGTTACAGGGATTCGCCAGCGCAACGGGATTGAGTAATACACTCGCGGGCGGCCTCCCAGCCGTCCAGCTTCCCACTTATAAGGTGCCTCTCACCGTCGCGGACAACTATGCGACTAACCCGTTTAATGTGGTGGCTACGGTGGATCCTAACCTGCACCGTCCGTATGTTCAGCAGTACTCAGTCGGCATCCAGCAGGAATTCCTGCATACGGTGTTCGAAGCCCGTTATGTGGGCAACCATGTGGTGGGCGCTTACCGCGCTTTCGATTTCAACCAGGTGCAGATTCAGAGCAACGGCTTTCTGGCGGACTTTCTGCGTGCGCAGAATAATGGAAACCTGGCGGTGGCCGCCGGCAAGGCCTTCAACCCGGCTTTCAGTCCGCTCATTCCCGGCAGCCAAACACTTACGGTGCTGTCCAAGTTCTCCGGCCGCGGCGATTTTAGCGACCCCAACGTGGTCAGCCTGATTCAAACCGGCCAGCCCGGCGAGTTAGCCAGTTATTACCAGACTAATGGCCTGAACCCAACCAACGCCGTGCCTTTGTTCCAGAATCAGTATGTGCTGGGCGCCGACATGCTGACTAACTATTCGAGCTCCAGTTATAACTCACTGCAGATTGCCGTCCGCCACCGGGTCCATTCCGGACTGAGTTTCGAGGCCAATTACACTTTCTCCAAAGTGCTCAGCGATGGCGACGGCGACTTGCAGACGCGCTTCCAGGCGTTTCTCGATCTCAACAATCCCAAGCTCGAACGCTCCCGCGCCAACTTCGATCTGAACCACATGATCAAGGCCGATGGCTTTTACGAACTCCCCATCGGCGGCAATCATGTGCTGCACTTTCACCGGCTCGACCGCGTCATCGGCGGATGGATTCTCGGCGCCACCTGGGTCTGGCAATCGGGCGCGCCGTTCTCCATTCTTTCGAGCTATGGTACTTTGAATCGCGCCGTCCGTTCTTACTACAACACCGCCAACACCACTTTGGGTGGCGCGGCGCTCGCCCAGATCGTGAATTTCCAGATGACCAGTAGCGGCCCCGTTGAAGTGGCGCCCTCCGCGATCAATTTCGCCGATCATAGCGGTGTGACTGCGCCGGGCACTGCCAACTTTACGGGCGAGGTCTTCTCCAATCCCGGCGCCGGCACGCTCGGAGCGTTGCAGCGCCGCGAGTTTTCCGGCCCCTGGACTTTCGATATCGACACCAGTCTCTCCAAGACCGTCAAGTTCGGGGAGCGCCAATCCATCGAGTTGCGCGGCGACGCTTACAACATCCTCAACCACGCCACGTTCTATGTGGGCGACCAGAACATCAACTCCATCACATTCGGGGTGATCAGTTCCATGTTCTATACCCCACGCATCATGCAATTCGGCCTGCACTACCATTTCTAATGGAACTCTTCGACCGCCTCGGCTCTTCGCGCGTGTACGATCTGGCGCAACCGTATTTCATCGGGATGCCGCACTATCCCACGCATCCGCCGTTCCTGTTCAGCCTGGTCAAGCAGCACGGTGAGTACACCGGGCCGGCCGGAAACAGCGCTGCCTCCGATGCCATCGCGCTCGGCAGCCACGTCGGCACCCACATCGACGCGCTGTGCCATTTTTCCTGCGGCGGCAAGCTGTTTGGGGGTGGGGAAGTGGCCGACTTGCAATCCTACGAGGGATGGCTTGCGGCAGCACGCCATTGACACCGTTCCGCCCATTCTGCGCCGCGGCGTGCTGCTGGATATCGCGCGCCACGCCGGAGTCGACGCCCTCCCCGTGGATTTCGATATCACGCCCGCTCACCTGGCGGATGCCGAGCGCGCGGCCGGCGTGGAGGTCCGCCCCGGCGATGTCGTGTTGCTGCGCACCGGCTGGGCGCGCTTCTGGGAGGACCCCGCGCGCTTTATCTCGCAGGCCAGCGGCCCCGGGCCGGCTCTCGCAGGCGCCCAATGGTTGAGCGCCCGCGGCGTCTACGCGGCGGGGTCCGACACCGTAGGTTTCGAGAAACTCCCCGACGCCAGCATGCCCGTCCACGTCCACCTGTTAGTCGNNTGCCGAGTTTCTCTTCGTGGCTTTACCGCTCAAGATTCGCGGCGCCACCGCGTCTCCCATCCGGCCCGTCGCCATCGCGTAGTTGCCAGACGAAGAGGCTCCCGCTCTGGTTTTGCGCCCTCGCCTGCCAACTGCGACACAATATGGTTGTGCACCTGTTGGGATGGCTGGCGGCTTTTTGGGCGGGGGGCGCGAGCGTCACATACTCTCACGATGTCGCGGCCATCCTCTATCGCAACTGCGCTTCGTGCCATCGCCCGGGCGGAGTCGCGCCGTTCAGTCTGCTCACCTACCAGGAGACGGCCAAGCGGGCCGGTCTGATCGCCGCCGTCTCGTCGAAGCGTTCCATGCCGCCGTGGCTGCCGGTTGCGCCGCACTTTCAGGAGGAGCGGCGCCTGAGCGATGCCGAGATCGCCACGGTGACGCGCTGGGCCGCAGAGGGCGCGCCCGAAGGCAACTCCGCAGCCACGCCCGCGCCACCGCACTTCCCGGAGGGCTGGCAACTCGGGCCACCGGATCTCGAAGCCCAAATGCCAGCCGCCTACGACGTCCCGGCCGATGGGCCCGATCAGTACCGCTGCTTCGTGCTCCCGTCGCAGATCCCGCGCGACCGGTGGGTCCGCGCCGTCGATATGCGGCCCGGGAACAGCCGAGTGGTGCACCACGCGCTGCTGTTTCAGGACATCACCGGCTCGGCCCGCCAGCGCGACACCGGGTCGGGCTACGAGTGCTTCGGCACACCGGGTTTTCTGCCGGCGCGTGGGCTGGGCGGCTGGACTCCCGGCTCGTTGCCGTTCCGTGCGCCCGATGACATTCCCATCCTCCTCCACGCCGCCGCCGATCTGGTGCTGCAGGTCCACTACCATCCCAGTGGAAAGCCGGAGACCGACCGAACGGCTATGGCGCTCTACTTCACCGACCGCAAGCCGACCCGCCATGCCCTGGACATCCCACTCGGCTCCAGCCGCATCGATATTCCAGCCGGCGACGCTATATATAAAGTTACCGACCACTTCACCATCCCGGTGGCGGTCGACGCCATCGGCATTAACCCGCACGCTCATTACATTTGCAAAGACATGCTCGGTTACGCCGCGCTGCCCAACGGCACGCGCCGCATCCTGATTCATATCCCCGACTGGAATTTTTCCTGGCAGCAGGAATACCTGTATGCCGCGCCGGTGCGACTGCCTGCGGGGACCGACGTGGTGATGGAGTTCACCTACGACAATTCCGACGCCAATCCGCGCAACCCCAACCATCCGCCCAAGCGCGTGCTCTGGGGGCCGTCTACCACCGATGAAATGGCCGGTCTGCACATCGCCGTGGTCCCGGTCCACACGGACGATGAGGACGATCTGGCCGCCGCGCTTTGGGGGAAAATGATTCGCGCGACGGGCGGGGGAGGGTTGCGGAAATGAGGCGTCGCTCAAACACACGGTTGACAGGGTCGACGAAAACCGATCGTCTGTCCCACCTCTGCGCTACCACGTGATATTGATGATGCGATCCTCGCCGGCCTTTGCCTTCACGCGCACTTGCAGGTTTTTCTGTGCCGCGTCGTAGAACCAGTGGCCATCCGGGAGGCCAAGCGGCGAGGGCGCCGATTGGTACACGCGATCTTCGAAGCCGACGGCGGTAGGCTTCTCGACGTGGTGCACCACCCACTGGTAATCCCGATCCTTCTTCGCTTCGATTTCGAGCCGCATCGCGTCGGCCGCGGGTGCCGCGTGAATTTGTGTATACTCGGCCGTCTCGCTCTCCAGGAGGAAGAACTCGCCGCCCAGGCTCGGGAAATAATGCAGCGCCATGCCGGCCGGTGAATCGAGCGGCACAATGGCGCCATTGCGCGCGAAGACCGGCAGCGCCGAGGTTTCCACGGCGATGGTTTGCCGGCCCCGCGAGACCTGGTTGGTCTCCAGGTTGGTCCAGATGCCCTGCGGCAGATAGGCCTGCCGCTTGCCGCCGGGCAGGTAGATGGGAGCGATCAGCATTTCATCTCCCAGCATGAATTCGTCGGCATGCCGCGCGCATTCCGGATCGTCGGGAAACTGGAAGGGCAGGGGATGCCAGGTGGGATGGCCGTGGTCGCGCACTTCAAGGTCGTAAATGTCGAAAAAGCTGTTCAACTGTTTGCGGAAGCCGCTCAGCCCCAATGTGCCGGGCGTGACCTTCTGCACCAGCGAACCGATCTGCCGCGCGCGCTGTTGCAGTTCCGGTGGGGCTTGGTCGTAGGTGCCGAGGTCGAACGATGGATAGAGGTTGCCGGACATGGCGCCGTGTACCAATCGCAGCAGCTCCGAGCGCAGTGTTTCCCACGTGCCGGGAGCCGTCCCGGAAGGCAACAGCGCGGTAGTGGCGCCGTCCTTGCGCGCCTCGAAGATCTGCTTGGGGCTGGTACCGTAGTAGAAATAGTAATCCACCTGCGGGATCTGGATGCGGTAGCGGCCGTTGGCCGTAAAGTCGAAGTGAAACTGTCCGTTGCCGGCATAGAACTCGCCGTATCCCGAGGTGGAAAGCAGGAAAGGAATTTCCGCCTGCACGGACCTGCCGCGCAGGTCGAAGGTCAGGTCGGTGCGGGGACCGAGGCCGTAGAAGCGTACGCCCGGCGGCGCCTGGCGATCCCACGATACGCCGTCGCCGTCCGGCTTCGGTTCGGTAAGGTCGGCCGTAAGCGGCTCGCCGTCGGCGCGGCGCACGCGCAGCAACACGCCGTGCTTTTCGATGACGACCTCGAGGAATTTCGTGCGCAGAAGCAGGGCGCCAGGGGTGTCGTCCATCTGCAGGGTGACCGGCGCATCCGACTCCGGCAGCACGGCGGCTGGCAGCGCGCCTTCGAGNNTGCAGATCGATGCGGTTGCCATGCGGCGCGAACGAAAGCAGCGTCGCCACCGCCGCCAATGCCTGCGCCGGCATATTACAGAAAGACCATGTCGCGCTGGATCTCGCCGGTCACCAGCGCTTGGTTATCGGCGATGAACATATTGATCTCGGAGCGCACGCCGAATTCCGGCAGGTAAATGCCGGGCTCGATGGAGAAGCAGGTGAACGGGCTGACGCGCCGCTCGTCGTGGTTCTCAAAATTGTCCATGTTGGCGCCGTTGCCGTGCACTTCGATGCCGATGGAGTGGCCGGTGCGGTGCGTGAAATACTCGCCGAAGCCGGCCTTCACGATGACTTCGCGGCAGGCGTCATCCACCTGGTAGCCGCAGAGCGGCTGGCCCGCGGAGATGGCGCTTTGCACGCGGGTAATGGCCGCATCGCGCGCGTTCCTGACGGTTTGGTAGACCGTGCGCATGCGCTCCGGCGGATTCTCGCCGCAATAAGCCGTCCACGTCACATCGTAGTAGACCGCGCCCGGTTGATCGAGCTTGGCCCAATGATCGATGAGCAGCCAGTCGCCGCGCTTGATGGTGGCGCTGGTCTCTTCCATCGGTTCGTAGTGCGGATTCGAGGCGTTGGCATTCACGCCGACGATGGGGCCGTGATCGGTGACCAAGCCGTGCTTGGCGAAACCCTCGCGGAAAAAGTCCTTCACCTCCACTTCGCGGATGGCCACGCCGTTCGACAGGCGCTCGTGGATCATGGCGAAGGCGTCATTGCGGATGCGGTCCACGCGGCGGCCGGCTTCGAAGTGCATGTCGCGGGCTTCGGGCGTCCAGCGCGCCTCGAAGGTCTGGATCAGCTCGGCGGAACTGGTGACTTCCACGCCCAAGCTGCGGATGAGGTCGATGGTGCCGCCATCCACCATGGAGACGTAGGGGATGGCGCAGAGGGGAGAAAACTGCATGGCGACACGCTTCATTCCGGCGGTGAGCTGGCCGAGCGCGGCCACCTGTTCGGTCCAACTGGAGTANNTCGCCCTGTGCCGGAATCATGTAATACCAGCGGCGGGTGGGGATGGCGGCGGGGAGACCCAAAACCCGATAGGCCAGTGGGTCGCGGAAGTGGTGATCGAAGAACAACCACCCGTCCAGGTTCTGCTTCTTGATTTCCTGCTGAATTTTTTGAAGGTCCATGGCGTGAACTAACAGTCTAGCGCAAGGCTTGCGGCCTAGATATCCCTACCGGATATGGGAGGGAGGAGCGCTGCAAGTGAATGAAAACAGGGCACATTGAGGTACAAGACTTTTTCCATCGACGAAATCAAAAGATACAGGTGCCGGAATACCCTGTTTTCCGGACTACTTTGGGTGTACTATGCAGTCGGAAACGAGGTGAACTATGATTTCCGGTAAGCTTGTTCACCTGATGGAGACGCACGAGGAAGAGATCACCGACCGTGTCGCGGAACAGATCCGTTGCGATCCCGACATGGCGTGCACTCGCGCAATCCTCAGAACCGGAATATGGCAATGGCATCGGGAGTTGTTAGAGAGCTTGAGCCACTGGCTGTCGACGGGAAACAGCGAAAACCTGGCACGCCGCTACCAGCACGTAGGCTGGGAAAGATTTGAGCAAGGCGTTCCGCTGCACGAATGCGTACGCGACCTGTGTGTGCTGAGAGAGACGCTGCTGGACTATGTGGAGGAGCATACCTTCAACAAGGACAGCATGGAACTGTACGCGGAAGAGGAGCTCGACAGGCGAGTGGGCCGTTTTTTCGACCTGTTGACCGTCCACCTGGTACGCGGCTACGAATCGGCAGCCCTGCGCGTGGTGCTCGCCTGAGCTCTGGCGCGCGCTGTGCTAGCCGGGCATGGGAAAATTCAGCGGCCGTAGATCAGCAGGTGGAAAGTCCCGGGCTTGGGCCTCGGCTGCGGGGGGCGCTTCTGCGCGGGGGTGGCGGCGGCGGGCGGATCGAAATCGGCCGTGTCTACCAGGAGGTTGTGCGTTTTTGGATCGAGCGCCATGGTCTTGGCCCCGAATTCGGTCTTGACGACCTCGACCACGCTGAGTTTGTTCGGGGAGTCTTCGTGAAAGATGTGGATGGCGCCTTCGCCGGTCGAACTGGCGACGAGGCCGGTTGCAGGGTCAAACACGTTCGCGTCGACGCGAGATCCGATGGGGAAGCTCTGGCCAATCAGTTTTCCATTGTCCGCATCCATGACCACGAGGAGTTGGGGGTTGCGGCCTGCAATGAATAACCGCCGGTGTTCCCGATCCATCGCGATGGACACGGGCTGCCCGGCGGGCGCAACCGGCCACCGCGCGGTGATCTTCAGGGTGCGGGAATCAATCGCGATCACCTCATTCTTGTCTTGCAGGTTGTCGTAGATCATTCCTTTGCCATCGGCGACGGCTTGCTCCGGCGCGCCGCCCAGAGGAAGAGTCGCCACGACCGTGCCTTTCGCGGGATCGATGACCGTACAGCTATTGGGGTCGCCATTGAAGACGAAGATGCGCTTGGACACGGCATCGTAAAGAATGGAATCCGCGTCGGCGTCGGCCTTTACCTGGCCAATGGTCTTCAGCGTTTTCAGATCGAAAATGACGACCTGACCGGCGTCTCCGTCGGTGATGAAGCCACGGCCCAACTCCGGAACCAGCGCGACGCCGTGGTCCCGTTTCAAGCCCGCGATCTTGCCGACCACGGAGCCACTGTCGGCATCGAGCACTTCGACCTCCGTGCCGTGGGAGAGGTAGACACGGCGTGTAGCGGCGTCAAAAGTAAGGTAGTCGAAGTATTCACCGCCACCCTCCGCGGCGCCGAGAGAGATCTTTTTGAGCAGATGATAACTGCGGCCGGACTGAAAGGCCAGAACCACGGCGCTGAGCAGAAGAAAGCCGGCGGCTGCGAAAACTCTAAGACTATAACGCTTCATAGCACCTCCTCAGACTTACTGTTGTACCTCGAAATCGGTGGATTGCGCGGCGGTACGGTGTTTGTCGCCGCTCAACGCATCGATGACAATCACTTGCAGCACGTAATCGCCAGGCGGCATTTGCACACCGAGCTTCATGGTGCCGGTGGCTAGCAGGTGTCTCGGATCCTGTTGGGTGACGATCTGTAGCGGCATCGGTTTGCCTTCGTACACTTGCTGGCCGTCGCGGAACAGGCGGGTGTGAACTTGCAGGTCGATGGGCTTGGCGGAATTGGCGCCGGCATTCAGGATCTGGTACACGTAATCCAGCGAGTCGCCCGGTTTGAAGATGCGCAGGGCCGGATTCCCCTTGGGGTCCTGCTGCGGCGACTGTCCCTCACCTGCCTCGCCCGCGGTGCGCTTTGTGGCGGTGGTTTCCTTTTCGAGAATGAGCGAGGAAAGGGTCAGGGCTTTGCTGACATCGGGAATTTCGATGAATTGATTGGCCGACCCGATCTGCTGGGAACCTTCGTCCCGCAGCGCGACGCGCAACTGGTAATAGCCGGGTTTCTTCACCGCATGCTGGAATTCAAAGAAGAGACCGTCATCGAGCGCCTTTTGATACTCGTCGCCCTTCAGGGTCACGATGAAGGAGCGCGTACTGGTATCCACGCCCTGCCCCTGCTCGCCGAAGGTGATGGCCACCACGTCGATTAGCGCCTTGTGCGAGCCGTCGGGCTGATCGTTGAAGTGCAGATCCTTAGCTTCAAAATGCAGCAGGCCGCTGATGAACGAGCCTTTGGAAGCGAAATTGGTGAACAGCGCGCTCAGGCGCAGATGAATGGCGCCGGAATTGAACGGCGAATAGAGGGCGCGGCGGATCTGCTCCGCCGGAGTGCGCGCGGGCGCCTCCACCACAGTATCCGGATGGTTCAGGAAGCCGGAACGGGAGCGCACGGTCAATCCGGCTGTTTTCACCCGCACCTTCACGTTGCGAAATTTGGGCTGGCCGGTTTTGGCGTCAAAAGTATCGGAGGGGGGATGATAAGCGATGAGGTAATAGCCGTCGGCATCCTCCACCGCCTTCTCCACCTGGCCCAGGATGTCGTTGTTGTTCTGATAGAAGATGCCGCCGGTCTGTTGGGCCAACATCACCAGACCGGCCTGGGAATCAAAGGCCTGGCCGGCGCGCTGGCTCGAGGACTGGCCCGTCGGGTCAGCGCCAGCATCGGCCGCGGTGAGCCCATAGTCATTCAGGCCCCTGGGATCGATGGTGTAGATGACCACCGAAGCGCGATTGGCCGCGTCGATCAGGTTGCGCACACCTTCAGCCACGCGAAGATCGGGATCGTTGCCATTGAAAAGCTGGAGGCTTTCGGAAAACAGGACCACCGCTTTGCGGCCGGGCAACTCGCGCAGGCCGTCCACCACGTAGCGGATGGCGCCCAGCGTGCCGACTGAAAAGATCGAGGTGCGTAACTGCGCGATTACGCGGGCCCCGATGGCCGGGTCGCCGCCACCCTTAAGGACGCCGTCGGCGCTGGCTTGGCCGGACGCGACCTCGGCGAAGTCCCGGCTGCCCAGCGGTTCGAAACTGCCGATGCCGACGCGGCTCATTATGGTGTACTTGATGCGGTCAATGGCGGCGTAGAGCAGCCGCTTATCCGTGGTGAACTGCTGGAGCGAGCCCATGCCGGCGCCGGTGCGCACGATCGCCACCAGATCGCCGGGTTGCACCTGAGTGTCGACGTATTTCTTGAGCGAGTTACGAACGCGCACGATGCTTTCGAAGGAGAGGCCCGGGTCGTCCACCACCAGCGCGATGGTCCGGTGGATGTCGGAGGCCTTGGGCATGAAGGGCGGCGGCGTGATGGGCCTGGCCGGCGGGATGGGAATGCCTTTGGTTTGCGGTGCGGGTTTGGGCGGATTCGACGGCGCGGGCGCCGCCGGGCGCGTGGAGATGAAGGAGAAATTGGTGATCTTTTGCGGCTTGCCGTCTTGCAGGATCTCGAAATCTTCGGGCTTGAGATTCGCGACGGGATTGCCGTGGGAATCGGTAACCACGGCGTCCATCTGCACCAGATTTACAGTTACATGGATGACGTTTTCGGGTGTTTGGCTTTGGTGCGGCTGCGCTACCTGGCCCTGACTAAACGAAGCCGGACCGAAGGCGGTTGCCCACGCGATGAAGAGGGCGAGAAATCGCGTCATAGGTCTCTCGAACGGCGAATCCCTGCCTTTTATTGTGGCACGGCGCAATTCGCTGATCCGGAGTCAGGTGGGTTACGATTGGCGGCCCACGTTTAATTAAGCCGGTTGACGGGCTGGCGTGGGCCGCGGGAAAGTAGAGGGATGGGAATGACGGAGAACCCTTGGCAGGAAACGGTTGGCACGCCCATGCCGGCGGAGGAAGCCTGGCTGATGTTTGAAGCCTGGAAGACCGCGGGCAAGGAAATCGGCGTGCTCTTCTGCGGAAGATCAGGGACCACGGCGATTTCCGCGCTGCTGACGATCCGCTCCGCACGCAACGGGCTCGTGCAGTTGAAGGGCGAGGGAGCGGGAGCGTCCTTCAATCTCAAGCAGGCGAAGTTTACTTACGGACCGATGCAGGTATTCCCGCGGTGGCCGGCTCCGCCACCGGTGGAAGTGATGGCGCTGCAGGCATACCTGGTGACTGGCGACTGGCTGGTGTTGGTAGAGGGCGTGGTACCGCGCGAGCTTTCGCCGCTTACGCTGCCGGTGTGAGACGGGAGGACGGGGAGTTTGATGTATGAATCCTAAAAGGCCCGGCGGGGTGTGGGCGCCCGCGATTACACCGTTCCGGCACGACCTGTCTCCAGATTCCGAACGCTTCGCGCGCCACGCCAGGTGGCTGCTGGCGAACGGCTGCTCGGGTCTGGCGGCGTTCGGCACCAACAGCGAAGCCAACTCGCTTTCCGTCGAGGAGCGAATGACGCTGCTGGAGTATCTGGCAGCCAACGGCGTCCCCGCCGCCAGGCTGATGCCGGGCACGGGCTGCTGTGCGTTCACCGATTCGGTGCGGCTCACGGCGCATGCGGTGGGGCTGGGTTGCGCCGGTGTGCTGATGCTTCCGCCTTTCTATTACAAAGGCGTGTCCGACGAGGGACTGTTCCGCAATTTTTCCGAAGTGATCGAGCGGGTAGGCGACGCGCGGATGCGGCTGTATCTGTATCACATTCCGCCAGTGGCGCAAGTGGCGATTACAATTCCGCTGATCGAACGCCTGGTCAAACGGTATCCGCAAACCGTGGCGGGGCTCAAGGACAGCTCGGGCGACTGGAACAACACTGCCGCGGTGCTGGATGCATTCGCGGGCTCGGGCTTCGACGTGTTTGCGGGGAGTGAAGTATTTCTGCTCTCCACCATGCGGCATGGGGGAGTGGGCTGCATCAGCGCCACGGCCAATGTGAACCCGGCGGCGATCCATCAGGTGTTCGAAAACTGGCGCGGCCCGGATGCCGACCGCATGCAGGAGAAAATCACGGCAACGCGCGCCGTGGTGCAGCGGTATCCGATGATTCCCGCGCTGAAGGCGATTGTGGCGCGAGGGTTCGCCGATCCGGAGTGGACCACGGTGCGGCCGCCTTTGGTCGAACTGAGCGCCGGACAGCGTGAGTCGCTCGACGCGGAACTGGATGCGAACGGCTTCGTGTCGCCGCGTTAATTCTCGACCGGGGTCTTTTCCAGGTGGTCGATGACGAGCTGATCGGTTACGGCTCTGCGCTGTTCGAGCTTGAGGCCGAGTGCCTGCACTGCCGCGAAGAGCGACGAGGAGCCGCTGGGATCGGACGCGGCTATGCCCGGAGTTCCTCCGGCGCCGGGTATGGCCGGCACGTCCATGCCCTGGGCTCGCGCCATGGCGATCAGATCCGCCAGCGAGAAGTCCAGTGCTACCGCGTAGTACCCCTTGAGCTCGGTCATGTCCACAACCTGGCGCCCGCCTCCGCCGGTCATCTGCGAGAATTGCGTCAACATGTCGACCAGTCCCTCCATCTTCAGTTGGGTGGCATCCAAGTGCAGGGTCATGGTGGCCGGATCCAATTTTTGGTGAAGGGAGCCCTTGGCGCCCATATTCACGTTGGATTCGCCGGTCTTGGGGTTGACAGTTACGCGGACTGGCCCGTCGGGAGTGTCCGTCTGCATTTCGCCGGGTTGGAGGGGTGCGTTCTCGTCGATTGCCTCCGGCGCCGGGGCTTCCTTCATCTTGGACCCTCCCTTGGCAACCACCAGCGCGAGCACCGGGTTCTCCTTCTTCTCGCGATGCAAGGCCAGCTTGAAGCGATCTTCCAGCAGCGCCTGGAGCATCTTGGGAGCGTCGGCCTTAGCAGATCCCTCAGGCATCTTGGCCACGATGTCAAATCGTGTAGTCGCGATCCAATCGGGGCCGGTGATCTGATAGGGCTTCACCTTGTAGGCAATGACGATCAAGTCCTTGAGCGCCATGTAGGTATACTCTGCTCTGGCAGCATCGACATGCGGGCCAATCTTGGGCATGTGCCCGGCCTGAACATCCGCCGCCACTTTCATCATGTCGAGTGGAGCCGCCGGCTTGATGGACGCCACTTCAAACGTGAGCGCTGTCTGGGCGAGCGCCGCAACGGCCGTCAACGCCAGGCAAAGAGTAAATCTTCGCAAAGTCTTTCGCATCTTATCTCCTACTTTGACGCACCGTGCGCCGCGAAAGCAAATGGCCGGCCAGAGATTGGTGTAGACTACCCCGTATGCGCGCGTTCTGGGTACTGCTCGCGTTCTCGTGTCTCGGGCTCGCACAACCGTACATCAACTATCGGGGCATTGTGANNCAAACTAGGTCCGGCGAATGGAGTGCCGGCCCCCTCGTATCCGCTGGGGACGACGCTTTCCGGGGTTTCGGTAACGGTGACGCAGCAATCGATCACGGTGAATGCTTATCCGGTTTGTGTGGGAGCCGGACAGATCAACGCGATCATGCCTTCGAATGCTCCGCTGGGGCGAGTGTCGGTTCTCGTTACGTACAATGGCGCCACCAGCAACCCGTCGCCGGCGAATGTGGTGTCGTCGAGCTTCGGGATCATCACGGTGAACGGCGCGGGCTTTGGTCCGGGCAGTATCCAAAACTTCGTCGCGACGGGAGTGCCTCCGACGAACTCGCCGCAGCTCACCGCAACACCGGGGCAGGCCGAGATCCTTTGGGGCCGCGGGCCTTAGTTATGCGTAGGCAACCCGGGGGGTGATTGTTCTCATCTGGATCACTTTCTGCCGAGTAAGCGGCGGAGCCGATCGCGCCACGAATAGCGCAGGATGGTGTGGCGATTCATTGCTTGTTGCAGCCAGCCGTCGGGCGAATGTTCGGGCGCACTAACCCGGCGGAAGAATGCGGTGCGAACGATGACTTCCTCCAGTGCGACGGAGGATTCTTTCCCGAGAAAACGAAACAGTTCGTGGACCGAGGGAATCTGGATATCGTCTATCACCAACCATCCTCCGAGCCTGACGCGGGGAAAGAGATACGCGAATTCGAGCTGGGGCAGGGGATAGGCATGCGGGCCGTCCAGCAACACCAGGTCCAGCTCAGTTCCAAATTGGTAGCCGGGCAACGTGTCCTTGCTCTGGCCTTCGACGAATGTCACGTGTTCGGAGCGGAGCTCGCTTTGATTGCGCAACCCGGTGATGGTGCGGCTCTCATCCTCAATGGCAAAAGCGGTGTGGAGTGCGCTGGCCTGGGATAGAACGATGGTGCTGCCGCCGCAGCCGGTTTCCGCGGAGGCCTGGAAAGGACCGCGTTTCAGGATACCGGAAAGAGCGGCTGGGGCCATGGCGTCCCACGGGTGAAAAGCGCCGGCGCGCCGTATGAGGTCGGGATCGTGCATCCAGTCCCATTATCCGCTCGAAAAACGGGTAGTGGGTCAGTTTGAACTTTTGCCCATTGACAAACGACCAGTTTACTTCTTCCTGTTCACAGTAGGATTTTGGGTGTCGGTAACTTTGCGGACTGCCGCGCGCCTTTTCTTCGTCGCAGATGGCTGTGCGTCAACCTCCCCGTTGAATTCTGTCACGGAGAACGTCGTGCTGCCTACTTTGAAGGTTGGCGGGTTATTGAACCACCCGCTGTCCTCATCGTTCTCATCGCCTTCGTGGTAGGTGCGCCAAGTACCAGACGGAGCGTGGAAGTAGAGATCGTCTTCAGCTCCTTCGTATTCTTCCTCCGCAATTGTATCGGCCATGCGTTTATCTGGTTTCTTGATCAGATCAGCGGGTCTCTTCGTAGCCATATAAGCTTCTGCCTGGTCAGACTATTTGGGAACACTGAAGATTGCGATGCGCCTGGACCCCATGTTGATGGTTTCGAGCAGCGTTCCGACGAAGACCAGATTTTGCCCGGTCACCCTGGCGAGCCTCCATTTCTTCCCCTTGGTCATTCTTTCGCCTCTTTTGGCTTTCTTGCCACGTATGGTGATTTCGCTTGTAGCCATTTTCGGCAGGCTCCTTTAACGGCTTCACATCGTAGCACACGGCAACCACCCAAGCATCATGTCAACAGCCAATCATTTGCCCCGTATTCCATCGCGCTCGGCGCATCGTCCCGTCGTGCGTCCGTGGCCGCCGGATCAGCACCCGTTCAAGCCCACGCGCTATCCTTGGACTTCGCCCAAGGAGAAGAGAATGACGATTGCGGCTGGGTTTAGGGTTGCGAATGGAGTTCTAATCGGTGCCGACACGCGGATTGAAGAGGGTAATGTAAAGTACGAGGAAAACAAGGTTTTCGACTGCCGCGACAATCAAGATGACTACAGTTACGCAGTTATGCTGGCCGGGGCTGGAGATTTTGAGGCTATTAGCCATTGTGCTGATTTGCTGCGCAGCCACGGATTCAGTAAATCCAGCGACAGCATCTGCGGATTAAAGGAAAGCCTACTGAAATTCATCGAGGGTAAAAGGTATCGGCGACTGAACGCGAGGATGACTGCAACTAGGTGGTTCACCGGAATTGTCGCCCTCAGGTCTATCGTCGGCGAGACTGATATTCTCTACTTATCTGGCGAGAACCTCTACCCGGTACCAGAATACAAGTGCATAGGTGCCGGGTCCGAAACGGCCTTGTTTGTGTCCAAGTGGCTGTACAGGAGAGATCTTTCGGTTAATGTGTTCTTGCCGATGGCCATCCAGATATTCCGTGCAGCGAAAGGCCACAACGTAGGATGTGACGACGCCACAAGGATTGTTAGGCTGTATAACGCGGGGACTGGATTAGATGATCCACAGCGTTCTGTTTGGGGAGATACTGAATACCTCTGGGGAGTACACGATCTGCTTGGTTCCGCGATTCAAGGGTGCTTTGATCTCCGGGTCGCAACCGAAGAATTTAAGGCTATATTGAGGGCACTGGATGAAAAACTCATTGCAATCCGTGTGGCTAATGAACGCTCAAAACAGCTTACTTCGGAAGTGAAACAATTTCTTGAATCGACCACACGTGATCCGCAATTCCCGCCTGCATCGCCGGAGTCACCCTGAGTGTCTGGTGAATTCGGCAGTAGTTATAATACATGTAGTGAAGTGCGATTGCCGCAATGTGGTTTTCGATCTTCTTTGAGAAGGCATTTGTTAGCCGAGTGAAGCGCCGTATCCCCATCCGCATCGTGAGATTCTGGCGTTCGATATAGCTGGTGGAAATGTGCTTTTCGTCGGGGCTGCCGACCTTGGCTTCCTTCTTGCAGTCAGTGCAAATCGCGGGGCTGTAGCGTTTTTCGCCTTCTGGGTCGTTGCCATACACCTTAACCAGCATGGCGTAGTCGATGTTTTCGCCGAATCCGTCCGCTACCGCCGTGAGGTACATCTTGAGGCCGTCCGTGGTGAGTTGCACGCGGTTCCTGAGACGGCCCGCAAGGTCTTGAATGAACTCAGTGGCGCAACCGGGATCGCGCTTGCCAACGAGCCAGGAGCAAATCAGTTTCGAGTCGGCGTCAATCGCTACCCATGTCCAGGCGCTTCCGATTCCGAACTCATCTTTCCGCGCGGCGGGAACGTTCTTGTCCTTCGCGCCAACGAACGACCAGATTTCATCGCACTGAATCCGCTTGCTGTTGAGGTTGACAATGTTTTTGTCCAAGTAATCGGAGCAGGCGGCGCCAAGTTCAACCAGGAGTTTCGCAATCGTGCTTTTGGAGGCGCCCTTCATGCGAACGATTGAGCGAATCGAGTTGCCTTCAACCAGGGCTGCCACGATCTGCCCGCGTTTTTCTGTGCTCAACTGATTCATACCTATATTCTAAACCAGTCAAGCACGAAAGGTCAGGTACAAAATGAAAGAAAAGGCGAGTTTCTTGTTAATGATGGAGCTTCTTGGTCTGATTCGGAGGGCGGGCGTTTACGGGTCCGAGGCGAGATGTGCCCTTGATGGGGCGGTGGCTTTCCTGCCAGATCTAGCCCTGCCAGTTAAGCCGACGGCGGAGTATCATCTGTGCTCCCTGAGTTCTCCACTACAGGAGCAAGGGGCTGTCCATTCAGCGCTATGCCAAGCTCTGTCAGTCGGGCGAGAACATGAGTCATCCCAGAACCAATAAACTGTTCCCTGTCGCCATTGCTGAGAACCAACACACAGATTGGTTTTCCGTCTTCGATTCCTATAACCGCCCTGCAAACTTGCAGGAGGTTAATAAAAATCATTTTTTCGCCCTCAGTAAAGGTCAGAAAATATCGTTCTCTCATTTCTTTCCCCACCTGGCCTTTGCTGCCTTGGCCGCGATTTGTGAGCGCTTGCGCGGGCCAAGAGCCTCAGCCCTAGCTGCGCCCCCTTTGAGCCCACCCAGGCGGCCCAGAGCCACAGCGTGGGGGTTCTTGGATGGGTCTATAGGGATCGGTTGGTTGAGGTTGAATTTTGGAGCCTGCCCGGTGGATTCAAGCATAATCTGGTAGGCAAGCTGGTTAGGGTCGCGCGGGCGCTTCTTTGAACGGTCAAGCATGGCACTTTCAGTATGTCGGCAAGCGGGGCGCCGAAGTCAAATCCATGAAAATTCAAACTGACCCACTACCGAAAAACGCATACCGGCCCTTGACACACGAACCGGTTCGTAGTAACTTCTTCGTAGGATGCCTCCCAAACCGACCGAACTGCCACGGCCCACCGAAGCCGAACTGGAAATCCTGAGCGTCTTGTGGAGCCGCGGACCGAGCACCGTGCGCGAGGTTCACGACGAGGTGAGCCGCCGCAAGCCCACGCAATACACCACGGTGCTGAAATTCATGCAGATTATGGCGGAAAAGGGATTGGTGCGTCGCGACGAGCGGGCGCGCGCGCACGTCTATCGCTCCAGCCGGCCGCAGGAGTGGACGCAGCGGCAGATCGCGGGCGACCTGCTGCAAAGGGCCTTCGGCGGCTCGGCGAAAAGCCTCGTCATGGGGGCGCTGGCCGCGCAGAAGGCGTCGCCCGGCGAGTTGGCGGAAATCCGCAAGCTGCTGGACGACTACGAGAAGGGGACCAAATGAACTCACTCGAACTGTGGATTCACTCGGCCGGGGCCAAAGCGCTCGGCTGGACGCTGTTTCATTTTCTGTGGGAAGGCGCGGCGATCGCCGGCGTGCTGGTGCTGGCGCTGGCCTTGCTGAAGCCTGCCTCGGCGCGCCTGCGGTATGGCGCGGCTTGTGCGGCGCTGCTCGGGATGGCGCTGGCATTCGGCATCACGCTAGCCGTGGAGTGGCCCTGGCACGCGCAGCGGCTGACCATCGCCACGGATCTTCTGGCTGGCGGGAGCATGGCGGGCGCGCTGTTTGCGCATGGCGCGCGGGGATCGGGCTTCCGCTGGAGCGACGTCCTGGCGTGGGCGCCGGCGCTGTGGCTGGCGGGTGTCTTCGGGCTGTACCTCTACCGGCTGGGAAGCTGGATGGCGGCGCAGCGGTTGCGGCGAATGGGAA
The DNA here is from genome assembly GCA_003152325.1 of Bryobacterales bacterium. Taxonomy (GTDB): domain Bacteria; phylum Acidobacteriota; class Terriglobia; order Bryobacterales; family Bryobacteraceae; genus PALSA-129. The sequence continues at coordinate 21,385 of PLZX01000139.1, forward strand.
CCTGCGCGGCGCCCGAAGCTTGGCACCGCCGGCTGCGGTCGCTGGCCGGCGGGATGGGACTGGCGCGGCCGGTCGAGCTGCTCGAATCCTGTCTGGCCGATGTTCCAATCATGATTGGTTACCTGAAGCCGGCGATCGTTATGCCGATCGGGCTGCTGGCGGGGTTGCCGCCGGATCAGGTGGAAGCCATCCTGCTGCACGAACTGGCGCACATCCGGCGCGCCGACTATCTGATCAATCTGCTGCAAACGGGAATTGAAGGGCTGCTCTTCTACCATCCGGCGGTCTGGTGGGTTTCAGGCGTAGTACGCGCCGAACGGGAGAACTGCTGCGACGACGCGGTGGTGGAGCTGCAGGGCAACGCGCGCGAGTATGCTGCCGCGCTGTACACGGTGGAGCAGCAGCGTAGCCGCGTGCCGCAAGCCGCGCTGGCCGCGACTGGTGGCAGCCTGGCGCGGCGCATCCGCCGCCTGCTGGGGAAACCGGACGCTCGCGATCTGTCATTGCCGGTGTTGCCTTCGGCTCTGCTGCTGATTTCGATGGCGGTGGCACTGGCGGCGTGGCAGCCGGCACAACCACAAGAACCAGTAGCAGTGCGGCGCGCCGTCACAGGCCTGGAGAAAGGTGACTTCAAAGCCTCCGTCGATGAGGTCCAGGAAGCGGCGAAGCCGCAACCGGCGGCTCCGGTGCCCCCCGCAGTGATCACCCACGATGCGCAGTACATCATCCCAGGCGAAGAGCAGGCGGCGTTCCTGCACGTGGAGGACTTCCGGCAATGGATGAGCGATACGAGCTTTATCATCTCGCCGGAGGAACGCACGGCATTCCTGCGGCTGACGACCGACGAGGAGCGGCAGAAGTTCGTCGAGCAATTCTGGGAGCGCCGCAATCCCACTCCCGGCGCGGCTACCAATGCCTTCCGCGAGGAGTATTACCGGCGCCTGGCCTATGCCAGAGCCAAGTATAGTGTGACCGCCGGGGACCAGGTGAAGCTCAACACGATGGGCCGCGCGTACATCCGGTTTGGGCCACCGGACCAGATCGAAGACCACAGCTCCGACGCGCAGAATCCTTCGCAGAGCTGGCGGTACAACTATCTGGAAGAGTTCCACAGCAACACCGAGTTGCAGTTTGTGCCGGTGGGCAACGACTATCGCGAACTCATCAAGCAGCCGCCGCCCACGGTCACGTTTGAAGGGGTGGGCGGAGCCGCCGACGACCTGGTGGACGCCCTCAGCCGCGAAAGCCAGTCTCGAGGCGGGCCGGTGGCGATGAGCGCTACTCCAGGGCTTCCGGGCCGGCATGCCTCCATCCAGATCTCGCCGGTGAAAGGCTCCGTGATATTTTCGGTTCCGCTCGATTCGCTATCCGGCAGGGTCGATATTATCGGCGAGGTTCGGACGCGTTTGGATACGGGCGCGCCGGTCCTGACTGTGGCGAGGGTCCGCGATTCTGTAAAGGTAACGGCCGGAGGTGCGTGGGAGTCGAGCTTCACGCTGGCGCCCGGTTTTTACGTTTGCCGTTTGCTGGTGAGAGAACAGGCCACGGGACAGATGTACACCGAGACGATCGACTTCGAGGTGAAGTGATCTGAGCATAATTAGCCGCCGATGAACACCGATAAACGCCGATAAAGCAAATCTTTTTCAATCCGCGTTCACCGGTGTTCATCGGCGGCCAGCTGAGTGAGTTGCTTCTCCAACTCCTCCTGGGCCACACCCTCAACTTCCACCACTTTCATGCGGCTGGCGGAGCCGGTGACAATGCGCACGCGCGATTTCGGCACGTGGGCCAGCTCGGCGAAGAAGCGAATGCACTCTTCATTGGCTTTACCGTCGACCGGGGGCGCGGCCAGAGCGAGCTTCCAGGCATCGCCCAGGCGGCCCGTCAGCACGGTGCGCTTGGCGCGCGGTTGCACCTTTACCGTGAGACGCGCCATTCCACTTTCGCCCTGAGGTTCGCCACCCCGGCCGCCACCCGCGTGTCCACTACTTCGAAGGCGATGGCGTCGTCCAGCCAATCGTGGCTCGATCCATCGGGGCTCTGCGTCGCCACCGTGAGAGTGTACTGCTGCGGCGTGAGCCAGCACTCGATGGCGAAATCGACCTCGAGCTCGTCGCCCTCCTGGAAACTGCCGAGTTCCGCGTGCTCGAGGCGCGTGTTGGTGCCATACACGTCCATGCCGATGCGGGTGCGGATGAGAATACCCACCATGGGGTCGGCGATGGCCCGCCGGAAGCGCGAGCGCACGCGCACGGTGATGGGCTCGCCGCTCGCCACCGAGGCCACGGTGGCGCCATTCGCATTGAGCAGGCGAACGTCCAGGATCTCACTCGATCCATCGCCGTGGCGGAAGCTGGAACGGACGCGGTCTCCTTTTTTATCCTGGGGCTCCTGTTTTTCGAGCACTAAGCCGATATAACGGTTGATGACGTCGCTGGGCGCGCCCTCGGCGGCGATGCGGCCGCCCAACAGAAGGATGGCGCGGTCGGAGAGTTGTTTCACCAGGCCGAGATCGTGCGAAACGAAGAGAACGGTGATCTTGCGCTCGCGCAGCTCCTGGAATTTGCGCACGCAGCGGTTGGCGAAGACCGCGTCGCCCACGGCCAGGGCCTCGTCCACAATCAGGATGTCTGGGTCCACATGGATGGCGGTAGAAAATGCCAGCCGCACGTACATGCCGCTGGAGTATTCCTTCACCGGGCGGTCGATGAATTCCCCGATCTCGGCGAAGGCTTCGATGGAAGGCATGGCTTTTTCGATCTCGGCGCGGCTGAGGCCGAGGATCTCGCCGTTGATATAGACGTTTTCGCGGCCGCTGAATTCGGGGTTGAAGCCGGCGCCGAGTTCGAGCAGCGCGGCGATGCGGCCGCGCGTCACCACGCGTCCGGCAGTAGGCTGTAAAATTCCGCAGACGATCTGCAGTAGGGTGCTCTTGCCGCAGCCGTTCGGGCCCACCAGGGCGAGCATCTCGCCTTTCTCCACGTGGAAGCTGATGTCGCGCAGCGCCCAAAACTCGGTGTGGCGCTGGCGAGCGCGGGGCAGCATCTCTCGCAGCCGGTCGGCCGGGCGGCGATACAGGCGGTAAAGCTTGGAGACGTTCTGAACCAGGACCAAATTAGATTCTAGTCTGTCGGCAGCTAAACTTCCGGGAGACCGGCTTTCGCTCGTGACCGCAGCTACCGCTTGGGCAGGTGATTCCGGCACTCCGCCAGCCGGCGCGTATTCTCGGATACCAACTCGCCGTTGTCGTCCGGCAGCGCGCTATCGCCGACGAATCGGGGCGCCACGGCGATCCCCTCTCGCATGCCTCCGATGCTCTTTTCCAGTCGGTCGCGCCGAGTGCTGCGGTACGGCTGGATGTTCCGGCGCGGCGAACCAAAACGGCGCCCAAGGCTGTGAGCGCGTGCCGGCAATAGTACAGCGCTTCGCGCTGCCGGGGATCGAGCTTCAAGGCGGACTCGTAGATCGAGCAGGCCTCCCGGGCGTTTTGGATGGCGACATCCATGCGACCGTCCCGGTCCTCAAGGGGCGCAATGGCCGTTAGGGCGCTGGCGAGTCCCAGCCGGGCTCCCATGTCGTTTGCATCCCATTTCCCGTGTCCTCTTTGTTCAGTCCATTTATTACGCGGGAAACGGGCAAAAACTCACTCAAAGGGCCGGGCGGCGTAAACCGGCGCGTCGAGGAGGCGGGCGTCTCGCGGACCGGTGACCTTGCCATGCGCTCGGACTCAACAGCCGCCCGCCGTACACCCGCTACTGGTCGTGCAGCGCGGCCGAGGGCTCGATGCGGGTTGCCCGTCTGGCCGGGAACCAGCAGGCCAGCAACGCTACCAGCGTCAGGATGGCCGGCACCAGCACAAAAGTGATGGCGTCGCCCGTGCCGGGCGTGAACAACATGCTCTTCAGAGCCCGCGAAGCCAGCAGCGCGATCGCCGTCCCGACCAACACCCCGATCGCCACCAGCCGGATGCCTTCCCGCACCAGCATCAACTGAACGTCCCCCGCCGTGGCTCCCAGGGCCATGCGGATACCGAACTCCCGCACGCGTTGGGTCACCGAATACGACACCACCCCGTAGATGCCGACGCTTGCCAGAACCAGCGCCAGTATTCCGAACAGACTCAATAGCCCCGCGGAGAGCTTCTGCGCCCAGACCGACTGCTGGATGGTGGAGTGGATCGACTCGGATTGCAGCAACAGATTCCGGTCGAGGCCCTGCACCTGGCGCCGCACCGTTCCCAGGACGGCGTCGGGATCGCCTGCCGTCCGGAAGTAGACCACCGCGGTCGGGAAGTAGTGTTGCACCATCGAGAGGTACACAAAGGGTTGCGGCTTTTCGCCAAGCGACTGGTAGTTGGCGTTGGCCGCCACGCCAATCACTTCGGTCGGCTGGTTGTCGCCGAAGAAGCGCACGCGCTTGCCCACGGGATCTTCGCCCGGCCAGTAAAAACTTGCGGCCGCTTCATTGACAATCGCCACGTTCGGATTGGTGGGGCCGTCCTGGAGTCTAAAATCGTGGCCGCGGAGCAGGGAAGTCCCCACGCTCTGGAAGTACCCGGGCCAAGTGAAGCCGGCCAGAATGATGCGGCCAGCGCCGGCCTCCTGCCCTTCCAGTTCCATGGTGCGCGAAAGCGAAACGTGGAAGGGCCAGTCTTTCGCCATCGTAGCGCTCACCACGCCGGGCACGGCGGCCACCCGTTCCAGGGCGCGCCGCTCGAATTCCCGGCCGCGCGCTTCGTTATAGCCCTGGTCGGCCACGTTGAAGACGACGATTCCCAGGTGCGCCGCATCGAAGCCTGGCTCGAAGCGGCTGGCATTACTCAGACTGCGCACGAACAGTCCGGCTCCCACCAGCGCCACCAGCGAGAAGGCCACCTGCCCCATCACCAATAAGGAGCGGACGCTCCAGGGGCCCCCCGGCGAAACCACTTTTCCCGTGCGCTCTTTGAGATCGCTCGCCAGGTCGCTGCGCGTGGCGCGGAAGGCCGGCACCAGCCCGAAGAGCACGCCCGTCAACACGGATACCGCCAGCGTGTAGGCCAGCACCGTACGATCCAAGGCCAGATCGACCGCCGCAAAACGGAACAGGGGCGGCCTCAGCGACCACAGCACGTCTCGGCCCCATACGGCCAGCAGTAGGCCTGCGGCTCCCCCGACGAGCGCCAGCAAAAAGCTCTCCGTCAGCAGTTGGCGGATCAACCTGAGACGGCTTGCGCCCAGCGCCAGACGCACTGTGATCTCCTTGCTTCGCGCCGCCGCCCGCGCCATCAGAAGGCTGGCCACGTTGCCGCACGCGATGACGGCCACTACGCCGGACACGATGAGCAGCAGCAGGCTGGCGTCGGTGATCTGGTGCCGTGCCGAAGGCGGGATGGCTGCATCCGTTACCGATGTCAGGGAGACGCGGCGGTCCCGGTTGTCTTTCGGAAAGCGCTGCGCCAGGTCTTGCGCGATGCCAGCCAGATCGCCTTCGGCCTGCGCCATGCCAACTCCGGGTTTCAGCCTCCCCACCATGAAGAACAAAAGAGCTCTCCGCTGATTCACCAGGCCTGGCGCCGGATACACCTGCGGGTACATCATCAACGGCAACCAGATTTCGGTAGCCGTCAGGGTGTCGATTCCGTCGAAACCTCTTGGCGCCACGCCCACAATGGAATAGGCCTGGCCGTTCAACCCCACGGTGCGCGAAGTCACGTTGGGGTCGCCCGCATACTCGCGTTGCCAGAACCGGTAACTGATCACTGCTACCGGGTAGGCGCCGGGGCTGGCATCTTCCTCCGGCAGGAAGCTCCGGCCCACTACCGGCGTCACGCCCAAGGTGGAGAAATAATTCGCTGTGGCGATCTGCCCCATTACCAGCCGCGGCTCCGCGCCACCGGTGAGGTTGAGGCCAACGCTGCTGTAGAGCATCAGGGAAGAGAAGGCTTGGGTGTGGCTGCGGTACTCCTGGTAATTCGGAAACGAGGAGCCCCAGTTGCCGGGATTGCGCGCGTCGAGGGTATAGACTTCCACCAGCCGGCCCGGGTCGGCAACGGGCAAGGGGCGCATCAGGACCGCGTGAACCAGGGTGAAAACCGTGGTGTTTGCGCCGATGCCCAACGCCAGAGAAAACACCGCGACGGCGGTGAAGCCGCGGTTTTTCGCCAACGCCCTCAGGCCGTAGCGCAGGTCTTCGAGAAGCCCATTCATCCGTTACAGTAGTAAGCATATAGTACATGGCACCCACCCCGGTAACCGCGATCTTCGGCGCTGGCTTCACGGTCGCGGTCTCACTGGCCCTCGGTTTCTTGCTTTTGGGGTGTTTGCGGCTGGAGTTTCACCGGACCGAGGCTGCGCTATTCGCGTTTGTCTCCGGATCGGCGTGTCTCAGCCTGGGCGTGTTCCTGCTTTGCCTGGTGCATCAGGCGCGCCCGGTGGCATTCGCTTTTCTGGGAGCGGCGGCCATCGGCTGCGCCATCTGGCAGGCGCGGAAACAGCCGGAGCGTGCGGCTTTACGCGCAACACCGGCAGCGTGGAGCGCCCTGTTCGGCATCGTCTTTTTAGCATTCTTCCTCTGCTACTCGATTAACGGCCTGGCGCCGGAGGTCAGCCCGGATGGCAGCGGTTATCACCTGGGAAACGTCGCTCGCTACGCGCGCACCGCCGGATTCGCCTGGGACTTCCACAGCATCTACGCCTCGCTCTCGCAAGGGATGGAGATGTTGTTTCTGGTGGCCTTCAGCTTCGGAAAACAGTCCGCCGCCGCGCTGGTCGAGGTGGCTTTCCAGGCGGTACTGCCGTTGCTGATGGTCTGTTACGGCCGCCGGTTCGGTTTCCCGCGCGCGGCTTCCTTTGCCGCGATTCTGACTCTTGCCTGCCCAGTTGTGGGAATCGCCGGATCTTCGGCCTATGTCGATGTGAGCGTTGCAACCCTGCTTTTTGCAGTATTTTATCTGCTTCAAGTATGGGATGAGATTAAGCAGCCTAATCTATTGTTGTTAACTGGTTTAATATGTGGTTTTTGTTATGGGGTCAAATATACGGCAGGGATCGTGTTACCCTTCGCGATCGGGTTCGTTTTGTGGCGACGCGCGGCGCGGCAGGTGCCGGTACTTTTACTAGGGGCCGCTATCCTCATCACTCCATGGGTTTTGCGTAACTGGCTCTGGCTAGGCAATCCGATCGCCCCATTCCTGAACCATTGGTTTCCCAATCCCTATTGGACGGATAGTATGGAGCTGAGTTATCTCTCCGGGCTGGCGCACTATCCGCATGTGAAGTCATACTTTGATATTCCTTTGCAACTCACAGTGATTGGTGGCCTTGTTCCAGGATTTCTTGGCCCGATCTTCCTCCTGGCGCCGCTTTCGCTGCTCGCCCTGCGCCAGCCTCAAGGCCGCCGCCTGTTGCTCGCCGGCGCCATCTTCGCGATCCCTGCATTGTTCAATACGGAGGTCCGCTTCCTGATCCCGTCGGTTCCATTTCTGGCCCTGGCAATGGGGCTGGCGCTCGCCCGTTCCTGGGGAGTTCTGCCGGCGCTGGCGGTATTCCACGCTGTGATTTCCTGGCCGAGCGTGGTGAATGTCTACTGCGATCCCAATGCATGGCGCATCCGAGGACTCCCGGTGCGCGCCGCGCTACGCCTTGAGCCGGAATCTACTTACATCGCGGCTCATATTGGCGACTATGCTCTGAAGGCGACCATCGAGGAAGCTGTGCCACCGGGGCAACCAATCTTTTCCTTTGCCGGACGGCCCGCCGCTTATTTCGACCGCGACATTATTGTGGGGTACGAATCTTCGCTCGGCGAACAGGTGAGCCAACTGCTGGACCGGCAAGCCACGGGGGAAGTGAAAGCTCTGGGGATTCGCTATTTGTGGATCAACGACTCCGACGGTCTGGCAGCCGCTCTGAGGAGCGATCCGAAGTCTTGGGGCATCAGACAATTGGCAGAGGCAAATGGAACCACTTTCTACCGGATCGACTAAGGTGGCGCTGGCAGCATTAGTAGCCGTGCTCGCGGTTGAAGCCTGGCTGGCCGCGCTCCGACCGATTACTCCGGCGGAAGCCTTGGCCTACGACCGGTTCGTGCGGCCAACCCTGAGCGAGACTCTCCACCAGCCCAGTCGCAACCCGGACGTTCTCTATACCTTGCTGGAAAAGAGGAGCGTCGGGCTGTTCCGCGTGTCCGAGTTTTCCATCCGGCTGCCGGCATTGCTCGCCGGCGGATTGTATCTTTGGAGCATTTGGCGGCTGTGCCGGCGTTGGGTGCTGGTTGTGCCGCTGGCCGTGGCGCCCATTGCCTGGCAGTGTTTCTCCACCGCCAATGGCCTCGGGCTGGCGCTGGCTTTGACGGCCTGGGCAATCGAGGCCGTCCCGAAGAAGCTGAACTGGGCAGGTATGTGTTTGGGTCTGGCAGTGGCCTCCCACCTGCCATTCGCCATCCCTGCGGCGATGCTGGCGGCGATCGTCGTGTGGCGGAATCTCCGATGGGAACGGGCGGTGGATGGCTTTCTGATTCCCGCCCTGGTCACGTCCTTTATATTGCTCGTGCTGCCGCTGAGCCTCGCTCCGGACACGCCATCGGTGCCGGCGGAACTGACTGCGGCGGGCGTGAATGGCGTTCGTGCGGCAGTCGAAGTGCTGAGGCGGGAGTGCGGAACGAAGCCAATTCGCGTGGGGGCGCCCGCTGCGGTGGTCCCCGTGCTCAGCTTCTACCGGTCGCGGTTTCGTTTGGCGAACTGGCAATTGTCGGATGCCGCAGCCGACTATCTGATTGTCCTCAATAGAGATGGCGGCATTGTGTTGGCTCGCTAGAGCTATGATGGAACACAGCCAGGGTGGTGGTTTTCGGCCACCGCAGCCGGCAGCTCGCCTCAGAGAACCTATTCATTCCAAAAGAGTTCTCATTTGGCATGTACCGTGCCATAGCAGCGGTGTAGTTGACGAGGCTTTGCCCATGAGACGCATATTCGATCTCCGGTTCTTGGTTTTAACGGGCGCAGTCCTTTGGATGGCCAGTGCCGCGACGCCGGCGCGCGCCCAGGATCCCGACGATTTGAAACGCGGCGTAGCCCGCATCAGTTTGATCAATGGGGATGTCACGGTGCGCCGAGGCGATTCCGGTGAGTGGGTGGCCGGCGTGGTCAACGCACCGCTGCTGACCGACGACCGCATCGCGACCGGCGCCAATTCCCGCTCGGAAGTGCAATTCGATTCCTCCAACGTACTGCGCATCGGCGGCAACGCCGAAGTGCGGCTGGCCCAACTGGAGTCCGGCATTTATCATTTGGAAATTGCGAAAGGCACGGTCACGTACCGGATTTTGCACGCCTCGACGGCGAACGCCGAACTAGATACGCCGAGCATTTCGGTGCGGCCGTCGCGCGAGGGCAGCTACCGGATCACCGTCAACGAAGCCGGCGAAACCGAAATTACGGCGCGGGCCGGCGACGTGGAAGTCTTCACGCCCCGCGGTTCGCAATGGGTTTATAACGGACAGACCATGATGGCGCGCGGCAGCGCGTCCGACCCGGAATTCCAGATGGTGACGGCCCTCTCTTACGACGATTGGGACCGGTGGAGTGACGGCCGTGATCGCGGTTTGCTGCAATCAACCAGCGCTCAATATGTTCCGCAGGGCGTCTATGGAACGGAAGATCTGGACAATTCCGGCACATGGTCCAATGTGGCCCCGTACGGCAACGTCTGGCATCCCACGGTGGTGGCGGCCGGCTGGTCGCCTTACCGCAATGGCCGCTGGGTTTGGGAAGACTGGTACGGATGGGTTTGGGTCAGCTACGACCCCTGGGGCTGGGCGCCGTATCACTATGGCAGTTGGTTCCAGGATGCGAGCTTCGGCTGGTGCTGGTACCCCGGCGCATTCGGCATGCGCCATTTTTGGTCGCCGGCCCGGGTAGGGTTCTTCGGATTCGGCCGCGGCGTCGGCTTTGGCATCGGATTTGGCGGATTTGGATACGGGAGTATCGGATGGGTGCCGCTGGCTCCTTTCGAAGCCTTCCATCCCTGGTGGGGCCGCGGTCTCAACGGCGTCGGTAGCTTCAACCGTGGGATTAACATTACTAGCGTAAACGTCACAAATATTTATAGAAATGCGCGTGTGGCAAATGGCATTTCGGCCGTCGGCGCGGAGGACTTCCGCAACGGGCGGTTCGGTAGCATCCAACGCGTATCCGGAACGCAGGTGGGCGTGGCAGGGTCGATTCGCGGACAGATGCCGGTGGGTCCCAGCGTGGCCAGTCGCCAGTTCTCGGACCGGCAGGCGGCCAACGTTGCTCATTCGAGCGACAACGTGCATTTCTTCTCGCGCGGACAGCAGACTCCGGCGCAAGCCGGCAGATCCGCCGGGCAGGGAACTGCCAGCCGCCCTGCGGGAGCGGCCCAGAATCAATCGGGCTTCCGCCGGTTTGGCGAGCCTGGCGTGACCAGCGGGGCAGCCCAGAATGCGCGTCCGGCGCAGACCTCTGGCAGCAACCAGGTGCCTGCGGCCCGCACCGAAGGCTTCCGGCGGTTCGGCGAGCCGGGTTCGAGCCAACCTGGGGCTCAGCGGCCAGCGACGAACCCGGGCCAGCGGAACAACGGCTGGAACTCGTTCGGTACGCCCGGGGCGAGCGCGCCCGCACGGCAGCCATACAATCCGCCCAGCCAGAGCAATCGGCAAGACCAGAGGCCGACGCAGGCGCCGAGTTATAGCGCCCCGCGGCAGCAGCAGGCAAGTCCGAGTTACAGCGCGCCACGGCAGCAGCAGTCGAATCCCGGCTATAGCGCGCCGCGTTCCGCGCCGGCTTCGAATGGTGGCGGTGGTGGTCACCCGAGTTCCAGCAGCGGCAGCCGGGGCGGTGGTGGCGGTCGCCGGTAAACCAGTTTCCTTCGTGGAAAGCAGTCAGTTTCTTCCCTTAGGCCCGGTCCCCATTCAGCGGGTGACCGGGCCGTTTTTTAGTTGGTGGGTCGGGATCTCTCAGTTAGTTTACATAATATCTGTTATCGGAAGGTAGAATAAGAACCCGTAAGCTCCGGGTTGAGTCCCTCGCTGCGGTAAGCCTCCAGCAGTGCGCCTTCTGCGGGACCGTGCATCGGCGGGTGGCAGTGGTTGCCTTCCTCAAATTCCGCGAGCATCCGAAACCGCTCCAGCAAGCGGAGGCTCTGAAACACGCCGCCGACGTAAGAGATCTCGACGCAATCTCCGGCCTGCCAGAGTTGGCCGCGCACGGCGGCGCCCAGCAGGGCCAGATCCTGGGCGGCTCGATCCAGAATCTGCAAGGCCACCGCGTCACCGTTTACCGCGGCGGCATCTACCAGCGGAGCGAGCGTGGCGACGCGCGAACGCGGCCACGCGGCGCTGTAGAACTCATGCAATGCCTGGTTGGCGCTGCGGGCCCCGGTAGCTTCGAGCAGCGCCTGGCGCAGCGCCGTCGGCGGGCCCCAGCCTTCCTCCATGCGGAGCGCGGCACGGGTAGCCTGGCGGGCGAGATCGAAGGCGCCGGCCTCGTCACCGAAGACGTATCCCCAACCGCCCGCGCGCGCGGTGCGTCCGGTGGCGTCGCGCCCGAAGGCGATGGACCCGGTGCCGGCTATGATGACAATTCCCTGCCCTGCGGCGGTAGCTCCGGAAAGCGCAATCGCGGCGTCGTGCGTGACCAGCAGCCGGCCGGTGTGCAGCATGCCGGCCAGGATGGCCTCCTTATCGTCCGGGCCTCCGCTCATGCCGAAACAGGCGGCGCGGAAGATCACGGTAGCAGCGTCCAGGCCAACCTCGAGGCAGGCGGCGCCGAGGCCTTCCCCGACGGCTCGCTCGAGTTTCGCACGGCCCTCGGCCGCTGAGGCGTGGTTGCAGGGTCCACCTTCGCCGCGACCCAAGATGCGTCCGCGCTCGTCGCCGATTAATACGGTTGTGCCGGATTGCCCGCCATCCACGCCCAAGAAGAATTGCATTCCAATTGGGATTGTATCAGCGGGACAAAAAAGACGTGGGCGGCCGGCTGTTACCCCGACCGCCCAGAGTGGAAGGAATCTGGCGGGTTAAGTCTTCTTGGCGGGCGGTTGCTCTACCTGGAGGTTGTTGACGATGGGACCGAAGCTCATCCCTGCGCTGCCGGCTCGCAGTGCGGCGAGATCTTTGTCGAATTTGTTGGCCACCACGCCTTCAAGCCGCACGTGACCGTTCTCGACAATGATGTGGATGGGCGGCAGCGGTTGCATGGCGTACCGCGTGAAATTGGCGTTGCCGTAGATCGCACGCGCTACGAGAGCGCGCAACCGGTCGTCCTGGGGGGATAACGGCAGCACTTCGATGCCGTCTTTGACGTTAGTCACACCCGGCAGGTTGCGGACTATCTTTTCGAGGTCGGATTTCTTATAAGGCTGACTTACTTCCCCGGTCAGCTCGACAGTACCGTCGGCGACGCGAAAAGTAATATCGTCCCAAATGCTGTACCGGGGGTACATTAGAATCTCATGCCGAACCTTGGCGGCGAGATCGTTATCGGCCGCGGGCAGCCCGGCGGCCGTCTTATCAGCCGCGCCGGCCACTCCGGCGCATACCAGCAGCGCCGCAGCCATGAGCGACCGTTCCCACATTGCTGATTTCATCTCTCTGTCCTCCTGTACATACTTACGCAGGGGAGGGCCGTTCGGTTAAGGCTGGTTTGTAAAAAGAGAGTAAATGGGGTGCTATGCCGTCTTGTCTTTGGAGTAGCACAGTGAATTGAGCTTACACTCGGCGCATTTGGGATTGCGCGCCTGGCACAAGGCGCGGCCGTGCAGAATGATCTGGTGCGAAAAGAGAATCCATCTGTCCTGCGGGACGATGCGGACCAGGTCCTGCTCGATCTTGACGGGGTCGGTCTGTTTGGTGAGGTCCAGGCGGCCCGAAATGCGCTGCACGTGAGTATCCACTACGACGCCCAAAGCGATGCCATAGGCCGTGCCAAGCACCACGTTGGCGGTTTTTCGCGCGGCGCCGGGGATCGACAGCATTTCTTCCATGGTGCGCGGCACGCGGCCGCCGAAATCCGCGATCACCTTTTTGGCAGCGCCCACGATGGATTTCGCCTTGTTGTTGAAGAAGCCGGTGCTGCGGATGTCCTGCGCCAGCACTTCGGGCCGGACGGCGGCGAAATCGGCCGGTGTGGGATATTTTGCGAAGAGTCCCGGCGTGACTTCGTTGACGCGCTTATCGGTGCACTGCGCGGAGAGGATGGTGGCCACCAGCAATTCCCACGGATTGTGATGAGAGAGCGCACAGGTGGCCGCGGGGTACATTGCATCCAGGCCGGATAGAATGGCGGCCAGGCGGGCGTTGCGTTCGGCTGCGTTTTTGGGCCGATTCGCGTAAGCTCGTGGTTGGACATGCGTGCGCGTCTTCTTCTGCTGGCCGCTGCGTTGGTTGCGTACGGCGCTTCGCTCGGTTCGGGCTTTCACTTTGACGATTATGCCATTTTCTCCGGCCCTCTCTTGAAGTCCGGGGCGTTGCTCGCGCCCGGACCGCTCACCAGACTCAGCTTCTGGCTGAACTACCAGGCCGGCAGTGGTGCGTTCCTGTGCCACGCCTTCAACCTGGCATTGCATTTGGGAGCGGTGCTGCTGCTGTATGAGTGCGTGAAGCGAATGGAGGGCACGCGCGCAGCTTTCCTCGCAGCGGCTATCTTTGCGGTGCACCCGCTGCAGGCCGAGGCTGTCAACTATATTTCCGCTCGCGGCTTTCTGCTGTCGGCGGTGCTGCTGCTGGCGGCACTCGCGAGCTGGCTGAGAAGCCAGGAAAAAAGCGGCTGGCAGGCGAAAGCGCCTGCCCCACTGTTCCTCGCCGCCGTCCTGTTGGCGAACGACCAGTGGACGCTGCACGCGGCTCCCGGAGTTCACACGGCGCACTATTTGCTGGCGCAGGGCGTGGTTGCCTGGCGATACCTGCGGCTGCTGGTGGCTCCTTGGGGTTTCACGGTCGACCCGGATGTGCGGGAGCCGGCGGTCTGGCTTGCCGTGGCGGCGTGGGTGGCCTTACTGCTCGCGGCTGCCGCGCTGTGGCGCTGGAGAGCGAAGAGCCCGGCCATCTTGTGGGCCTTCGCCGGCTTCCTCCTTATGATCGGCTGCGCGCTATTTCCGGCGCGAGATCTGGCGGCCGATTACCGGACGTATCTGCCGATGATTGGATTCTCCGCCGCGGCGGGAATTCTATTGGAGCGCGTGAAGCCTCGCGAGGCGGCGATGGGCGTGGTGCTGCTGCTCGCCGTGGCAGGCGCCGCGCGAAGCTGGGTATGGGTGTCGGACGAGCGGCTGTGGCGCGAAGCGGTGCGGCGCGCGCCGGAAAAGGCGCGGCCCAAGGTTCAACTGGCGCATGCCGTGCGGGCGGCGGAAGCGCTCGAATTGCTGAGCCAGGCGCGCGAACTGGATCCTTACGATCCAGACGTGCCCGCGGCAATTGGAAAAGTGCTGCTGGACGAAAGGCAACCCGACGCGGCCCTGACGGAATTCGGCCGCGCTCTGGCGCTTGACCCGCGGAACGCCGTCAACCTCAACAATCGTGGTGTGGCGCTGGCGGAGATCGGCCAGACGGAAGCGGCGCGGCTGGATTTCGAGCGGGCGCTCGAGATCGATCCGGATCTTGCCGAAGCCCGCGAGAATCTCAATAAGTTGCCGGCCCGGTGATTTGCAAGTCTACGGTGACGTTTTGCCAGTCGGGCAATTCCATGGGCTTCAGTTTCGTGTTGAAGGGCAGGACGAGTTCCTTCGACGCCCCCGCCGCGATGCTGGTTGTGAAGGCGAAAGTGCCCACGGCGTCTTCTTCCGAATTCCGTGTCCGGCCCCACACCGTGACGTTGCCGGTGAGCCGGTCGACATCGGTGTCGGAATGGTTGATCACTACGAAACTCACCATAGTGACCTTCTTGTCTTGCTTGTCCTGGCTGAATCGGATTCCCGAAACCTCAACGTACTTCTGAAGGGCATTCACTTTGGCGCCGGGCTTGGCCGCCGGGCTATCCACGTTGGTGGCAGCAGCCGCCGCCCGGTTGGAGGCGTGGTTGTGGGTCACCAGCCAAAAGACGCCGAGGCCCACGCCAAGAAATGCCAAGGCGAACAGGATGGCGAGCGCCCAGGTGGGCAGCACCGTGCCGGAGCGCTGTTTGGGAGGCAGAGGCGGCGGTGCGGCGGCGAATAACGGAGACTGCGAGTACCCCGGCTCGTACGCGGGTGGCGGAGGCGGCGCAGGCCGTAATTCGGCGGCTGGCGGCGCAGCGACCTCCGGCGGTGGTTTTGGAAGCGTGTCGGGCGGCTGGGACGGCGCTGGGTCCGCGGTTTTCGCGGCGCAATCCGGACATTCGTTATATGACGGAGGAACTTCGCGCCCGCATTGCGGACAAATCCACGTGAACATGTGTCTTCCTCAACTCCTACTTTACCGCGCAGCAATACCGGCGAAGGAATACAGGCGGCCGGCGGCCTGGCGGTCGCGGCGGAAGGAATGAAATTCCTCGGGCCGGCACATAGTGCAGAGATTCGATGCGTAGATGCGCTCCGCCGTTACGCCCGATTCGATTAGTTGGGCGCGGTTGGCGGCCGCCAGGTCGATATGCGAGCGGCCCTCGAGGCCGAACTGCGTGGCAACCTCCGGCCCCACTTCGTAGCAGCACGCGCCGATGGCCGGCCCGATAGCAGCATGCAGATCTCGCGGATCAGTGGAGAAGCGCCGGCTCATGGCCTGGACTGCGCGCAGGGCGATGCGGGCCACGGTGCCCCGCCAGCCGGCATGCACGGCGGCCACGGCGCGATTGCGCTCATCCACCAGCAGGATTGGCACGCAATCGGCGGTCTTGACGGCGATCACCGCGCCGGGCGCGTCTTCGAGCAGCGCGTCGCCCTGCCCCAAAACGCCGCTGCGCCCATCGGCTGAGATGCAACTGTCGGAGTGCACCTGCCGGACCGTGGCCAGGTTCTCAAATAGAGCGGGAATGCAGGAGCGGCGCGTGCCGAATCCGTGGATCAGCCAGGGCAACGCGTCGAGTTCGGTGGAGCGGTAGATGTGGCGCGAATCGCAATAGAACACGATTACGCCGGGTTCTGGACCTGCGCGATGCGGATCTGCTGCTTGAAGTTCTCCAGCATGGTCTCGTCGAGACGCACTTCGGTGGGGCGCTTCACCAGCGTGGTCATCTGGTCGATTTTATCCTGCAGCTTCATCAACCCGAAAAAGAGATTCTCGGGCCGCGGGGGACAGCCGGTGATGTAGACGTCCACCGGCACGACCTTATCGACGCCCTGCAGCACGGCGTAAGTATTGAACGGTCCGCCGACGCTCGAGCAGGCGCCCATGGAGATGCACCATTTGGGATCGGGCATCTGGTCCCAGATGCGCTTCAGAACCGGCGCCATCTTGAGCGTCACGGTGCCGGCCACGATCATGAGGTCGGATTGCCGCGGGCTGGGCCGGAAGACTTCCGCGCCGAAGCGCGCGATGTCGAAACGCGAGGTGCTGGCGGCGATCATCTCGATGGCGCAACAGGCCAGGCCGAATGTGAGCGGCCAGATGGACGACTGTCGCGCCCAGTTGAACACGTGGTCTACCGAAGTGGTGACGATGTTCTGCTCAAACTGGTTTTGAATGAAGGATGCCACGCCACGATTCTAACACCAAAGTTCCGCACTCTTCCGCCGCACCTGGGCGCTCAACGGTCGATCGACTTCATGCTAGCCGCGGCATAGCGATCGCCAGCAATCTCATTCCGGGGAACAGCCGCTTCCAGTTCCGCCACCTCGCCGGCAGTCAGCTTGATCTCCGCCGCAGCGGCATTCTCCTCCAGATACTTCCTGCGCTTGGTTCCCGGAATCGGCACCAAATCCCCGCCCTTCGCCAGTATCCATGCCAACGCCAGTTGGCCGGGCTTTACGCCGCGGCGCCCGGCAATCTTTCGCACCCGATCGATAAGCACCTGGTTCTTTTCGAAGTTGTCGCCGGCGAACCGCGGATATCGCTCAGCCCGGAAGTCCTTCTCGCCAATGTCGCTCTTCTTCGCAATCGTCCCGGTGAGGAATCCCCTGCCGAGCGGGCTATACGGCACGAAACCAATGCCCAGTTCACGCACCGTGGGAAGGATCTCTTCCTCCACGTGCCGCTGCCACAGGGAATACTCGGTCTGGAGCGCGGTGATCGGATGCACCTTATGTGCACGCCGAATGGTCGCCGGCGACGCCTCCGACAAACCCAGATACTTCACTTTCCCGGTCTTCACCAGCTTGGCCATCGCACCGACGGTGTCTTCGATGGGAGTCGCCGGATCGACTCTGTGTTGGTAGTAGAGGTCGATATAGTCCACGCCCAGGCGCTTCAGAGAAGCATCGCACGCCGACGCCACATACTCCGGCTTGCCGCTCAACGCCCAGTAGGCCGGGTCCTCTTTCTTGCGCACATTCGCGAATTTCGTCGCGAGGAAGACTTCATCGCGACGGCCGTGGATGGCCTTGCCAATCAGCTCCTCGTTATCGCCAATGCCATAAGCGTCGGCTGTATCCAGAAAGTTGACGCCGAGATCCAACGCCCGCAAGAGCGTGGCGGTTGACTCTTCATCATTCCGCTCGCCATAGAACTCACTCATTCCCATGCAACCGAGTCCCATGCGGGAGACGACCGCGCCTTGCGAACCAAGCTTCACCTTTTCCATGCTCATGATAGTATTCTCGCGCAGTCGAGCTAGACTTATTTGAAGATGGCGATCTGGTTGAGCGAAGAGGATGTCCGAGCGGTGCTGCCGCTGGGCGAGTTGATCGAGAGCATGGAGCGGGCGCTGGCCGCTTTCTCCAGCGGGCAGGCGCGGCAACCAGTGCGGACGGTGATCGAGGCTGGCCTGCCCGGCACATTCTTCGCGACCATGCCGGCATTTCTCGAAGCGGGGCCAGTGATGGGC
Organism: Bryobacterales bacterium; assembly: GCA_003152325.1. Lineage (GTDB taxonomy): Bacteria > Acidobacteriota > Terriglobia > Bryobacterales > Bryobacteraceae > PALSA-129. The sequence goes on from PLZX01000139.1 coordinate 39,278, forward strand.
GCCAAGCTGGTGACGCTGTTTCCTCCGAATGCGCACAAGGGCCTGCCGACACACCAGGCGGCCATTGTGCTGATGGACGCCTTGAGCGGCGAACTGCTGGCGGTAATGGACGGACGCTACATCACCGAAGTGCGGACAGCGGCGTCGTCAGCCGTGGCGCTGCGGGCGCTGGGGCGCAGCGGCGCGAAAACGCTGGCGTTGGTGGGCAGCGGCGTGCAGGCGGGGAGCCATCTGGCGGCGTTCGCGCTGGTACGGAAGTTTGAAGAGGTGCGCTGCTGGAGTCCCACGAAGGCGAATCTGCGAAAGTTCGCAGCGGCGCATCCGGAAGTGCGGATGGCGGCGAGCGCCGAGGAGGCGGTGCGCGGAGCGGATGTGGTGGCGATCGTCACGGCATCGGTAACTCCGGTGGTGTGGAACGACTGGGTTGCGGACGGGGCCTGCGTGATCTCGGTGGGCGCCTGCGTGCCAACGCACCGCGAGATGGACCCGAAACTAGTGGCGCGGGGACGGCTGGTTGCCGATTCCCGGGCAGCTGCGTTAAAGGAATCGGGCGACGTAGTGATGGCCATGGCGGAGGGATACTTCGGGCCGGAGCACGTGGCGGCGGAAATTGGGGCGGTGGTCAGCGGCGCGGCGGCAGGCCGCACGTCCGAAGCGGAAGTGACCATTTACAAGCCCTTGGGAATTGCAGTGGAAGATGTGGCGGCCGCACAGTTGGTGTATGCCCGGGCGCAGGCGCAGGGCCGAGGCATGCGGCTTGGCTGAACTGATCTCCTGTCACCAATCGTCCCTCTTCTGCATCAATAGACATAGATGCCCGATTGGCTGTTGCCCGTCCTGATTTTCGTGGGTTACGTGGTTCTGATGAAGTGGGTGCTACCCTACTTCGGCGTATCCACTTGAATGTCCAACTCCTGTAACGTCGCGGCGCGACGTCCTAACGGTTCCGAGCCGGCAGATCCATCAAAGCCAGAAGCTACAGACAAGCTTCCCCGCGGAAAGACTTAGACGGCCGTAGTGTTGAGCTCATATGTGGCGCGATCGATGGCATAACGCACGAGGGGTGTGCCCTCACTCTCAAATGTGGCCTCAAAGCGCAGCCCAAGCTTCTCCATAATGCGCCTGGACGCGGAATTCGCCGGCATCGCCACGGAGATCAAGCGGTCTAACCGTACGCGCTCGAAGGTGTCGCGCAGCGCCGCACGGGCGGCCTCGGTTGCCAGACCGCGGCCCCAACAGCGGCGCGCCAGCCACCAACCGATCTCCGGCTCCCCCGCGTCCCGCCAGGAACCGGGACCACAAAAGCCGATGACTTCTCCGGTGGACTGCTCGGTCAGCTTCCAGCGGCAATAGCCGTGCTCGGCGTAGAGCTTGACCTGGCGTTCGATGAAACTCTGGATCTTCCCGTCGGTCCACGGTATGCCGCCCGTGATATATCGCATCACTTCGGGATCCTGCGCTATGGGACGGAGGGCCATCCATTCGGAGCCCTGCCAGTCCTCGAGGATGAGCCGTTCGGTGCGGAGGATCATAGTTGGCAGGGAGGAAAAGCTACCGGTTCAGCGCGGCCACGCCGGGGAGTTTAATCCCCGCCAGAAACTCGAGTGACGCTCCCCCGCCCGTCGACACGTGTGTGATCTTGCTGGTGACACCCGCGGCCTTAATGGCTTTTTCGGAATCGCCACCGCCGACGATGGAAACTGCTCCCGATGCGGCAACGGCCTTGGCGAGCGCCACCGTGCCCGCGTCGAAGGGCGGCTTTTCGAAGATGCCCATGGGGCCGTTCCAGATCACGGTCTTCGCGCCCGCGATCACCTTGGAATAGGCGTCGATGGTCTTGGGACCGATGTCCACACCGATCTTCGCGTCGGGGATGGTCGCGACCACTTCATTAGCCGCGCCTGCCGCGATTTCCGAAACCACCACGTGGTCGACCGGCAGCATCAGCTTGCCGCCTAATTCGGCGAGCAGGCTCTTGGCCAGCTCTATCTTCTCGTCTTCCACCAGCGATTTGCCGATGGGCAGACCCTGCGCCTTCAGGAACGTGTAGGCCATCGCGCCGCCGATGAGCAGCTTGTCGACCACCTTGCCCAGGTTCCGAATGACTTCGATCTTGTCGGAAACTTTCGCGCCGCCCAGAATCGCCACGCACGGGCGCGCCGGGTTGGTGGTGGCCATGCCCAGATACTTCAATTCGGCTTCCATCAGCAGACCGGCGGCGGCCTTCGGGACGAATTGGATCATGCCTTCGGTGGAAGCGTGCGCGCGATGCGCGGAACCGAAGGCGTCGTTGACATAGACATCGCATAGGGCCGCCAGCTTTTTGGCGAACTCCGGATCATTCTTCTCTTCTTCCGGGTGAAAGCGCAGGTTTTCGAGCAGCAGCACCTCGCCGGGCGCGGGCTTTAGAGCTTCCACTTCCGGACCGATGCAATCGGGGGCCATCTTCACCGGACGGCCGAGCAGTTCCTGCAGCCGCGCTGCCACCGGCTGCAAGCTCATTTCCGGATTCGGTTTCCCCTTGGGACGCCCCAGGTGCGATGCCAGGATGACACCGGCGCCGTGCTCCAGAGCATATTGAATGGTGGGGAGCGACGCCTTGATGCGTTTGTCGCTGGTGATTTCCATGATGCCCTTTTCGTTCTTTTGCAGAGGGACATTGAAATCCACCCGAATGAAAACTCGTTTGCCCTTCAGATCAAGATCGCGAATGGAAAGATAAGACATATCAGGCCTCAAATGTAAGTTTACATTTGAGGGTAACATGCG
>PLZX01000267.1 GCA_003152325.1 Bryobacterales bacterium
AGCATACCGAGTTGGGCGATCGGGTGTACCTGGAGACCGCCTTCCCAATCCTGGTGAACGGGCGGATCGTCATTCCCGTGGGTAGCTGGGTCATGGGAACCGTCACCGAAGTGAAAAAGCCTGGCCGCGTGAAAGGCCGCGCCGAACTCTATATCCGCTTCGACAACCTGACCCTGCCGAACGGCGTAACCCGCGAATTCCGTTCGCGGATGGGGGGCATGGACGCCAGTTCCACCGGCGAACTCGACCGCGCCGAGGGCAAAGTGAAGGGCGAAGGCAACAAGGCCGGCGACGCACGGACCGTAGCCGAAACCACCGGCGCGGGAGCGTCGGTCGGCGCCATTGCCGGCAGCGCCGCCGGACACGGCGCCATGGGACTGGGAATCGGCGCAGCGGCTGGCGCGGCCGGTGGCTTGATCTACATACTGGCATCCCGCGGCCCGGATGCCGTCGTCGCCAAGGGCAGCACCATCGAAATGGTGCTCGACCGCGCCATCAGCTTCAATGAGGGCGATCTGGATTTCGCCAACCCGGCTCCGCGGCCGGTAGGCAAGGGCGGGGCATAGGGTTTGGGCATTCTGGCGCGGCCAGGCAAGCAGAGCTTAAGACGTTGCTGAAACAGTCCAAGAAAACGGATTGAGCCGCCGATTAACGCGGATGAACGCCGATAAGACCAACTCTTTTCAATCCGCGTTCATCGGCGTTGATCGGCGGCTAACCAGGCCGTTTTTTTCAGCATTCTTACGCGGGTCTCACTAAGCACGCCGTCTCTGACAATGGCTCGCCCAGGCTCAATGGAGGGGAAGACTTGCCGGCCACTTGTCGGAAAGTACGCCACCTTCAAGCCTTGTGTGCACGCACGCTATGTTGCTCGGCTTCACGTCCCCCGCGAGCGTGGGAGGCATTGTTTGGCAGCATGCACGGCGCTAGAATTTGGCCATCAATCATGCAGACTCTCGGTTTGTCCGACTCTACACCTCGCACAGAGAGTCGATGGCGAGCGTTGCTCTGGCCAACGATTCACAACGAAGGAGACTTCGACTACGTCACGACGCAGGGTTTCTGGATTTGTTCCATCGTTGCGGCGCTGACGCTCGCTCTTAGCGCATTCAATGGCTCACTGGCCCTGGGAGCGTTTGACAGTGCATTCTTCTTCCTTGCAGGCATCGGCGTTCGCCAACGGAGCAGAGTCGCCGCAATCAGCGCTTTCTCTTCCTACCTTCTGAGCGCGCTCGTCCTGCAGCGATTTACTGGCAACGGTTTCGGCATAGTACGCATAATCTTTCTCGCGTTGTTGTTCGCCAACATCCGTGGAAACTGGCTCTCGGCACGTTGGGTGATCGATCCGCAGTCCGCCGTGCCGCTGACGCGGCTCAATCAGACCCTCGGTGACAAACTGTCCGATCAGCTTCCGATGTTCCTTTGGCCGAAAGTCAGATTCGTCTTCTATGTGATTGCCACTTTGGAGATAGGTTTATTGCTCTGGTCTCTCTTCGCTCCACGCGCCGGCGGGTAGCTGAGCTGTCGCCAACGGAGCGATGCCGGAGTGAAAAACGGGCTTTTGTCCAGCTTCGCCGGGCGGCCCATCGCCCCGATGGTCCTGGCCAGCCGCCTACCTGATACGAGGCGTCCAACTCGGAATTCAGGTTATAAGAACAGTGTTGGGGCTAGCGTCGAGAGGATCGGCCTGTCCTGGCGAGCCCACTCAGCAGCTTCTCGTACGCATCGGTTACCGCGTCCCAGGAATAGCGCGCCCGCACGCGCTCCATGGCCTTCCGGCCAAACGCGGCGCGTTGCTCTTCGGGCATATCGAGTACGAACTGTAGCTTCGCCGGCAGTTCCTCGGGCTCAAAGGGGATGCCGGCATCGCCCGCGACTTCGGCGTTTTCGGGGGTATTGCGGTAGAGCACCAGCGCGCCGCGGCCCATGGCTTCGATGAGCGCCGGGTGCGTGCCGCCCACTTCGGTGGCGTGGATGTAAGCGAAACAGTGCGAGCCGAGCTCGTGATAGCCATCGCCGTAAACCGCGCCGGGGAGCACCACGCGCGCGTCGCGGGTGTCGCGCACCTGCCGGATGTACTCGTGGGCGTAGGGAGCGTCGCCCACCAGCGCCAGCTTGAACGGCGTCGCAATCCGTTCAAAGGCTTGCCGCACTTCGAGCGGATGGTTCTCCGGCTCCATGCGGCTCACATACAGAAAGTAGCGGCCGGGTTCGAGGCCAAGCTGATTCAGAACGGCCGCGGTGGAGACTTTTCCCACCGCGGCGCCGTAGGGAATGAAGGTAGTCTGCTTGCGGTATCGCTCCAGGTAATAATTCTGAATGGCGAGCGCGTCGGTGACCACCGCGCTGGGGCAGAACGTGGCGAGCCATTCGGAAGACAGGTACCAGGCGCGAGCCAGGCGATTCCACTTCTTGCGCTTGCGCTCGATGCCATCGACGTTGAGCGCCACAGGCATGCCGAAGAGGCGCGGCCCCACCGTGAAGATGGCGTTGGCGCCGTTGCAATAGAGCGCCACGTCGACGCGATGCGCCAGCAGGTGCAGCGTGGAGACGAAGGTGTGCGCGATAGTGTCGAAGTACTTGTGGCGGATGGTGGGGAGATAGCGGAGTTCGACGCCGCGGTACTGCGGTTGGGAATAGCGTTCGCGGCAGTAGACCGTGACTTGGTGGCCGCGCGCGGTGAGGCGGGTGGAAAGCTCTTCGGCGAAGGTCTCAAATCCGCCGTAATTGGCGGGAATGCCACGCGTGCCGAGGAGGGCGATGCGCATAAGGCACAGGCAATGACAGGCCAAAGGGCCTGTCCCACCAGCTACGTCTTGGCGGTTTCGGAACGCGAGAGCAGGCGGATCATTTTCTTAGGCGCCTGTTTGCTGGTGGGCGCGTATTGGAACCAGCTTGCCATGTATTTGTCGTCCACGCGCAAACGCGATTGAATCATGCGGCGTTTGGAAATGACGCGTTTGAGGTTGGTGCCGAGAAACCAGAATGCCTTGAGCGAGGTGTGCTCCCAGAGCAGGCAGCACATCACCACCACCAGGTCGCGCGAGGTAATGGAGAACCAGTTCCGCCAGTAGAGATTCGGGGAGATGTTCTTGATGCGCATCAGGAAGCGGTTCTTCACCGAGTGCATGTTGATCTCCGGCGGAAGCGCGCGGCGGTTGCCGGGAAGAACTTTGCGCACGTGGTAACCGCGGGCATAGGGGGCGTACAGGCACTTCCAGCCCATTAACTGGGCGCGCCAGGCTACGTCGGCGTCCTCGCGATAAACGAAGAAATCGGTATCGAAGAATTCGCCGTCGAGCGAAATGTCTTCGATCATCGAGCGGCGGTACAAAGCTGCGGCGGCGGTGGCTCCAAAAACGTACTCGTATTGCAGGTAGTGGCCGTTGTCGACTTCCTGGCTGCCGCGATCCAGGTGGCGCAGCATGGGGTTGAAATAAATACCGGTGGAGTCCACCACGGGCTTCTCGGGGATCTCGAAGTGCGAGGTCATGGTGAGAAGCTTGCCGCACACCGAACCGATACGCGCATCGAACTGGCCAGCATCCACCAGCGCCTGGATGAAGTTGGGCAGCAGCAGCACATCGGGATTCAGAGTGAGAACCCAATCGCCGTTGGAGAGTTTGACGGCCTGATTCTGCGCCGCGGCGAAGCCGATATTTTCCTCGTTGTAGTAGACGTGGCAGCGGTCTTCAAACTGTTCGAGGATGTCGATGGTGCCGTCCGTGGAGGCGTTATCGACAACGATGACCTCTTTGAGGGGGTACTTCTGTGCAAGCACCGATTCAAGACAGCGCTTGATGAACCGGCCGCTGTCGTACGTAACTATCGTGACGGAGACGAAGTCGCTTTGCGCCATGAACGAGAACCTGAACGTCCGAGCTTTTTATACATCCTTTAGACCCGAGATCATTTGGAGCCGGACCGAAGCGGTCCGTCCCCCCAGCCGAATAAGAAACAACGGCCGGCGTGCCGCACGACTTTCGCGTAAGCTGCCCAGGGTTGAACACTTCGGTACCGAATCGATTCCCCAAGACTACGCAGCAGTGAGCCCGCTACAACGGCCAGACACACCACCCGAAAGGCAAGCGGGCGGAAATGTTTGGCTGAATACCTCAGTAGACTACGATACCAGTAAATGAGGCGTTTCTCTACTGTTAGCTTCTGAATTGTGTGGCCCCCCGTATGAATCGCCACGGCCGCTGGAACGTAATATAATCGATGGCCCCGATCGATCGCCCGCCGGCAGAAATCCACATCCTCAAACCAGAGGGGGGAAAAACCTTCATCGAAGCCACCCAACTCCCGCCACACTGTCCGCGGAACCATCAGAAACGCCCCCGCTGGCTGTTCTGCCTGGAAACGTGCAGAATAGTCCATGCCCAAACCGCGATATTTCCGGTTCACGGGGTTGTTCGGCCAGATCTTGTTAAGCAAGAGGACTTCCAAAACCAAGGTGGCCGCCGTAGGAAGCTGGCGGACCATGAATCCAATTTGGGGGCGGCCCTGTGGGTCGAGCAGACAACCGCCGGCGCCGGCCGCTCCAGGCAGGCAGCAGGCTTCGCGGAGCGCCTCGAGACCGCCCTGCAAGATGGCGTCGGGATTCAGCAACAGCACATATGCGGAGTTCAATACGCCAAACCCTTGGTTTACCGCAGCCGCGAAGCCCCGGTTGTCGGGATTGGCGATCAGGCGGACCCCGCGGCGGGCGGCTTCCGCAATGGTGCGGTCAGCCGACTGGTTATCGACCACCACGATATCGGCGCCGGTAGGGAGGATGGCGTCGAGACACGGGCCGATGTGCGCTTCCGAATTATGGGTGACGACGACGATTCCAATATCGGACATGTGTCACTTTGTCCCACCCCCGGTTAGAAGAAAGTACAACTTCCAATAGGAATCGAAACCGGTGGCGGTTTGCAGATCGCGGATCAGTTGCTCATTGGAGCGCAGTAAGCCCTCCAGGATTCCCGGGTCAACCGGGGGACGCGCCGCGCGCACGGCGGACGAACGGCGGAGGCCCTGGGCGATGCCGCGCAACCAGGGGAAAACGGCGCCGTGGCGAAACGCCAGCCCACCCCACAACAACTGGGCGATAGCGATGGGCCATAGCCATCGCCAAAAGAGACGCCGGGGATAGTGGCGCGCCACTAGAAAAATCTGGTTGCGGGCCATGCGCCGGGTGGTTTCCGGATGCCAGCGGCCCAGTGCGGCGCTGCCCTGGTGCCAGGCGAGCGCGCCGGGAACGTACAAACCGGCCAGACCGCTCGAGGCGCAGCGCAGGCCGAACTCGACATCTTCCAAATAGGATTCGAAAGCGGCTTCCAACTGGCCGATGCGGCCGAAGAGTTCGGAACGCAGGAGCACGGCGGTAAAAGGGGGCGACCAGATCTGCCGCTCCACGGAAAAGGCGGGCCGGTCTTGCCGGCCGCTGCCGACGCGCCAGGCGGTGCCGCCGCGGCTCAGCGCATCGAATGTGCCGTCGATCTGGTCGGTGGATCCGGCGACCAGGATCTTGCCGGTGGCGAACCATGCGGAGCGGGATTCGGCGGCGGCGGTGAGGCGCGCGAAATAATCGGGGGCCAGTTCGACGTCACTATTGAGGACCGCCACCCAATCGCCGCGGCTTTCACTGATGCCGCGGTTGACGGCTTCGGCGAAGCCGGCGTTGTGGCCCATCGAGAGGACACGCGCGCCGCGCGCGCGCGCGGCCTCCGGAGCGCCGTCCGTGGAACCGTTGTCCACCACCAGCCATTCGGCGGCGGGCAGGGTCTGGGCCTCCAGAGTATCGAGCAAGCGCTCCAGCAGGGGCCGTCCGTTCCACACCGGCACGATGGCGGAGATGCTCATCGAAAGAACCGCTTTCTCACCAGGAAAACGAGGTTTTGGACGCCATCGCGCCAGGGGCTGAGCTTGATTTCACCCAGGCGGGTGGAATACAGAATCGAGATTTCGCCGAAGCGGATCCGGCGGTTGCGGATGGCCTCAATCTTGATCTCTTCGGAGAAGGCCATGCCGTCGGCTTCGAGCTTCATGTCTTCGAGGATGGAGCGGCGCAAGACCCACATGCCGGATTGGGAATCGCGCACCCAGCGAAAGAAAAGGATGGAAGTGGCCAGCGAGAGCACCAGGTTGCCGAACTTGTGCTTGAAGCTCATGGCGCGGGAATCGCGGACGGGGAAACGCGAGGCATTCAGGAAATCCACGTCGAGGTGGAGGAAAGCTTCGAGCAGGTAAGAGACGCCGTCGATGGGGTAACTGTGGTCGCCATCGAGGGTAACGATGAGATCGCCCGTGGCGGCAGCGAAGCCGCGGCGGTAAGCCCGGCCATAACCGCGCAGTTCCTCAGTGATGACTTTGGCTCCGAGGGATGCGGCCACGGCGGCGGTGCCGTCGGTAGACCCGTTATCGACGACGATGACCTCGTCCACAAACGGCGGCATGGCGTGGAGCACCTTCCCGATGCCCTGCTCCTCGTTGAGGCAGGGGATGATGACCGTGATGGATTGGCCTTTATACATGGGCGGGAAGCACCGGCTCGGGACAAGGGGCCGGGAACCGGAAAAAGCGGTCCGACTTTTTGGTGGCGGCCGGCGTCATAATAAAACAGATGATGAAACGGCTATTGCTCCTGCTTGCTTCGGGCGGCGTAATGATGTGCGCCGACCTGGCTGACGTGCGGTCTCTGTACGTGCTGCCGATGTCCCATGGCTTGGACCAGTACCTCGCCAACCGCTTGACCAACGACCACGTCTTCAAGATTGTGACGGACGCCAGACTGGCGGATGCGGTGCTGACCGACCACGTGGGAACCAGCTTGCAAGCGAAGCTGGAGGACTTGCTGCAGCTCGCCCCAGCGGACAAACCGGTGGCCAAAGGGGACGAGAAGGATAAAGAGGCTCTTTCGGCGGGCTCATCGCTGGCTGAATCGATCAGCCAGACGTCCCGGCCGGCCGAGTCCTCTTCGATCGGGCGGAGCAAGGGCACGGTATTCCTAGTGGACACGAAATCGCGCCAGGTGGTGTGGTCGGCATACGACCTGCCCAAAGATTCCAGCTCCAAAGAATTGGATCGCACAGCCTCCGATATTGTAAGCCGTATCAAGAGGGATCTGAACCCGAAGAAGAAATAGAGGCGGCGCGTTTCTCTTCCACCAACGCGCGGTAACTATCCACCAGCTTGCGGGTGATCGCCGTCATATCCCAGTGGGCTTCCACTTCGGCGCGGGCGCGCGCGGCCATCTGGGCAGCCGCCTGCGGATTCTCCAAGAGTGCTAAAACCCGGTCGGCGAAATCCTTGGGGTTGTCGGCCAGGGCGCAGAATTCGCCGTCCTGTCGAGCCAGGCCTTCGGCGCCGACGGTGGTCGACACCGCGGGAATGCCGGCGGCAAAGGCTTCGAGCAGTTTGACGCGCACGCCGGAGCCGCTCAGAATGGGGCAGACGAAGACGGCATAGCGCGCCAGTGGCTCGCGGACGTCCTCGACGAGTCCGAGCATTTCCAGATGGCCGGCGTTGTCGGCATAGGTGTGGGGCGGAGGAGGATCGGAGCCGGCGATCACCAGGCGCACCTCGGGGCGGCGAGCCAGGATCAAGGGCAGCACTTCGCGCACGAACCAATCGAGGGCCACGCGATTGGGGTCGTGGCGGAAACTGCCGACGAACAACAGCGTCATGGGCTCGCGGCCGGCCGGGCGGAAGTCGTAACGCGAGGTCACGATGCCGGCGCGCAGCCCATCGCGCAGCCGGGGCGCCATGCGCGGCAGAAACGAAAGCAGGTAGCGGCGATTCTCCGGGGTACAGACCTGCACCTGGTCGCAACCGGGCAGGGCGCGGAGTTCGAAGCGCAGGGCGCGCAGGTATTCGATGCGGGCCTTCATTTCATCGATCACGCCGAGCTGGTGGCTCAAGCCGCGGCCGATGGACTGGAAGTAGACGTCGTGCTCGAATAGCGCGGTGGCGATGCGGTGAAATGCGCCGCGGTATTGCGACATGGGCGTGTATTCCAGCTGCAGCACGTCGATGCGGCGGCAGTAGAGCTGGCGGTGGATGAGCCACTCGAAATCCTGGTTGGCGAATTCGCGAACGGCGAATGGGGTGAGCGAGCCAGTGCCGGCGGGATGCCCGGTGGGACGCACGATCCATTCGGCCGAGGCGCAGAAAGTCCGCAACTCTTCATTCTGCCTGGCCTGCTCCGGCGAATCGAGCAGTTCGACGACGTGCACTTCGGCAAGCTTCCCCATTTCGAGCAAGGTCTGGTACATGAAGACGCCGCCGCCGTGCACCGGGGGGCAGATGGGATAAGGGGAAACGAACAGGACGCGCAAATCGCGCGGCGCGCGCTCCATGGGTGCGAAGCGGTCCCGGAAATAGCCGCCCAGCGGGCGCCGGAAAGCTTCGGTGTCGCTGATGCGCGCGAGCGAGCGGGCGCACCAGCGGGAACGCAAGGCGCCGGGCAACTGAAGAAAGGCGCGCCACAACGCGGCCGGATTGGGGCGGCCGGGGACATCGCCAAAAACGACGCTGAGAAAAGCGCCGCACCAGGCGAAGAAAAAGTGCGCGATGAGGCGCGGCCACTCGTGAATGTTCTTCCAGCAGAACAGCAGGAAGTTCTTCTTGAGGACGGCCTGAATCTGTTCTTCGCTGAAACGCTTGCCGATGGTGCCGCGGTGTTCATGCCAGACCACGCTGCGGGGCTGGTAAAATACCTTCCAGCCGCGCTTCCAGGCAAGATATCCGATGTCGTTGTCTTCCAGGTAGAAGGGCGCGAACAGTTCGTCGAAGCCGCCGAGTTCGAAGAATTTTCTCTTGTCGTAAGCGCAGGAGCCGCCACCGCCGTAGGAACACGGATAGAGACCGTCAATGGCGGGGTCGATGCGGTGGCGCACGCGCAGTGCGCCGTCCTGCCACCAGCTTTGCGTGAGGCCGGTTTCTTCGCGAAGCTTGGCGGGATCGCTGAAAAAGATCTGGCAGGAGACGGAGAAAACTTCGGGGCCGGTGAAGCCTTCAAGGAGCGGCGCGAGGAAACCAGCGTCGACGCGCATGTCGTTGTTCAACAGGACGACGATGTCGTTCGAGGCGGCGCGAAAGCCGGCGTTGGAACCGCCGCCGAAGCCGAGGTTGGCGGGGAGCGCGAGGAGTTTGACTTGCGGGAACGCGTAGCGGACAAACTCGGCGCTGCCATCGGTGGAGCCGTTATCGACCACCACGATTTCATTGGCCGGATTGGCGGCCAGCGCGGCCACCACGGAGGGAAGGAATTTCGCGAGAAGATCTTTGCCGTTCCAGGTGGGGATGACGACGGAGGCAGCGGTTGCGGCAACCGGCTGGGTGGCGGCGGCGGTGCGGGGCACGAGCTTGCGCAGCAAGTCTGTGATGGCGAGCGCCAAGGCGCTGATGAATACCAGAAACGGAGAGAGCAGGAGCAGCGGAAGCGAGCGGAGGAAGCGTTTCAGGAGCGGCATGTCAACTGGTTGGCATGGTGGGGCCGAGGCCGACCTTGTGGCCCAGCTTCACCCAGCGGGAAGCGCGGAAAAGCTCGACCTGCTGGGCGAGCCGGCCGGCTTCCTCCTGTAAACGGAGCGCCCACTCGGTGCGCTCGTTGAGTTCCTTCTCCGTGTGGTGGAGAAAGTCGACGGCCTTCACCAGCTCATTGGTCTGTTTCCTGATTTCGGCGGTAAGGTTAGTTTCGACGCGCAGGGCCCACTCGATTTTGGACTGGATATCCTGTTCCAGATCGGCGATTTTGGCCTCATATTCCTGGGCCATGACGCGGGCGGCCTCCTGATCGCGGACCACTTCGTCCTGCAGTTCGGCGATGCGGGCGCGGCGATCCGCGAGCTCCAGGTTGAGTTGATCGGCCCAGTGGTTGCTGGCTTCGAGCTCGGCTTCCACTTTGGCGCACTGGGCCATGGACTCCGCGAGCGAACGCTGGGCGTCGGCGAGCCAGTCTTCTTTTTCGGCGATCTCATGCAGGAGCAGGTCGATGTGGCGCTCGCGCTCGCGCAGGACGTTGGCGGCGCGAGGCACGTACACAAAAGTGGGATTGCCGATTTGCGGGCGGCGGGCGCATACGGCCACGAAGAAGTGGGAGTCGTCGGGCGCTGGCTCGCCGGCATCGACGCGCACTTCGACGGTCTCGCCGGCCTCATGCGGCTGGAAGGTGACTCCTTCGATGTGATTTTCGAGGAACAGAGAAACGTGCGGAAAGACGGCGTTGAGCTCCTGGCGGAACTCATCGAAAGTGAATTCGTGGACGTGAAACGGGTTGGCGCCCTGGACGCCGCGCGATTCTGTGTAATAGAGTTTGTTGGGCGTGGAGACCACCAGTTGTCCGTTGGGGGAGAGCACGCGCGCGGCTTCGAGCAGAAAGCCGCGCCAGTCTTGCAGGTGCTCAATGACCTCAAAGGCGACCACCAGATCAAAGCTCGCGGCCTCATACGGCAGGCTGACGCAGGAGGCTTGCTCGAAGTGGAGGTTGGAGGACTGGTAGTGAGCGCGGGCGAACTCGATGGCTTCGGGAGCGACGTCGGCGCCGACCACGGTGAGCGCGGTGCGGGCCAGTTCGGCGGAACCATAACCGGCGCCGCAGCCGGCATCGAGCACGCGTTTGCCGCGCGCCAGGCGGGAGGCGAAAGTATAGCGGGCGACGTGCTCATTGAGCAGGTCGACGTCGACTTCGCCGGGGATGAGGCGCTCTCCGGTAAACTCAGCCACTCTGTTTCTCCAGCAGGGGCGCAGGTTCGGCGACGGGGCCGCCCAGTCGCGCATTAACTTCGACGTGGCAGGGCAAGTGGATGTATCCGTAGATCTCGTTATCGCCGCGGGCCATCTGCAGGGCCACGGCGTTATCGATCCAATCGCACATCTGGTAGCCGAGCAGGGTGCCATCGGCAACCGCGGGCGAAAAAGAGAAGGACGCGGGGTAGAGCTCCGGCAGATCGACGTGGAAATCCACCGTGCAGATGTCGCCGGTGCGCATGGCGGCCAGGTCGTATCCTTCGCGGCTGGTGTTGGTGCCGGCGAAATCCATGCCCAACTGGTTGCGCAGCATGAAGCCGACGATGGGCATGGCCACTTCGGCTCTGGCGCGCACGCTGATGCGAACCACGATGCGCGTGGACGGCGCCAGCATGGAAAGCGGCGCGCCATCCTCCGTGAGGACCGCGATGCCGATGATTTCGGCGCGGGCATCGCCGTAGCGGTGATCGATATTGGGAATGGTGTCGACGATTTCGGGCGCGCGCGACGGGCCGGCGGTGGAAGGCATATCGGCGCCGGCGGATTTGCGCAGGCGGTAGGTGGAATCCTTCTCGACCATGGCGGCCATGTATTTGGAGATGACCCGATCGGGCTCGCCGATTTCGATGAGGCGGCCTTTGTCAAGCCACATGACGCGGTCGCCGATGGCCTTGACGTCGGCCACGGCGTGGGAGACGAACAGGATGGTGACGCCTCGCTGGCGCAGCTCGTGCACCTTGCGCATGCAGCGCTGGCGGAAATAGATGTCGCCGACGGCGAGGGCTTCGTCGACGAGCAGGATTTCGGGATCGACGTTGATGGCTACGGCGAAGGCCAGGCGCACCACCATGCCGCTGGAATAGGTCTTGACGGGCTGGTTGATGAAGTCGCCGATTTCGGCGAAGTTTGCGATGTCCTGGTAGCGCTGGTCGATCTGGCGGGTGGTGAGACCGAGAATGGAACCGTTGAGGTAGACGTTGTCGCGGCCGCTGAATTCGGGGTTGAAGCCGGCGCCGAGTTCGAGCAGAGCGGAGACGCGGCCGTTGACGATGGCGGCGCCGCGACTGGGTTGGAGAATGCCGGCGATGATCTGGAGAGCAGTGCTTTTGCCCGAGCCGTTTTCGCCGACGATGCAGAAAGTCTCGCCGCGCTTCACTTCGAAGGTGACGTCGTCGAGCGCGAGGAAATCCTTGTGGCAGCGGACGCGGTGCAGAGACAGGAGTTCCTTGAGCCGGTCGCCCGGCGAGTCGTAGATCGCGTAGCTCTTGGAAACACTCTGGAACTCAACAGCATTCACGGTGGAGAAGGAAAGACCAGTGTATCGGAAGTCGGCGCGGTGGTGGGGCAGGCGGGCGCGAAATTGGGTTCGTTTCGGTCTTGAAGCGATCGGCGACCGCAGTATCATAAAGGAACAGGTGTTCCGATGCTGCTTAAGCCTCTCCGCAATCTCTTTTCTTTCGCCATGATGCTCGCGCTGCCGGCGGGCGTGGCTCACGCCGGTCCGCGCGGCACTTTCCCTACGCCCACGCTCGATACGCCGCTGGCAGCGGCTTCAGGCAAACAGACCGCGGTCTTCGCGGGCGGATGCTTCTGGGGCGTTCAATCCGTATTCGAACGCGTAAAGGGCGTGGTTGCGACAACCGCCGGCTATGCGGGCGGGACTGCCGCAACCGCGACTTACGCCCAGGTCTCCAGCGAGAGCACCGGTCACGCCGAGTCCGTCAAAGTGGTCTTCGACCCTTCACGCATCACTTACGGTCAGCTTCTCCGCGTCTTCTTCTCCGTGGTTCACGATCCGACCGAGCTCAACCGGCAAGGCCCCGACGTCGGCACGTCTTACCGTTCCGCCATTTTTTACGCTAACGAGGAGCAGAAACGCGTCGCCTCGGCGTACATCGCGCAATTGGACGCGTTGAGAATCTTCCCGAAACGGATCGTCACCGACGTGACTCCGCTCAAGGCCTTCTATGCGGCGGAGGCCTATCATCAGGACTATGCGCTGAAGAATCCGGATAACTCGTATATCCAGGTTTGCGACCGTCCAAAAATCGCCGCGCTCAAGGAACAGTACCCCGATCTCTTCTTCGATTACAAAGGGTCGCGCTAGCGCGCGGCAAACTGGTGGAGAATGGGCTATCTGTTGAGACTGGCCGCTTGCCTGCTCGCGTTGGGCATAACGCTCCTGGCCCAGCCACTGCGCGACCTCGCTGCGCAGCGCCCGATCCACATCGGCGCGGCCGTCGATCCTTCTTATTTTGTCGAGACCGCCTACACCGACACGCTCGCGCGCGAATTCAACCAGGTCGAGGCCGAGAACGCAATGAAGTTCGGCCCCATCCAGCCCGGCCCCACGAGATACTTCTTCAATGACGCCGATGCCATCGTCGCCTTCGCGCAAGCGCGTAACATGGCCGTCCGCGGCCACAACCTGGTCTGGTCGATTGTCCCGTCCAGTATTCCGGCGGCGCGCAGTACCTGGTCGCGGGCGCCTTGCAGATCAATGTACAGGTGCTTCCCACCGTTCCCTCCGGCGTGCAGCCAGTGGTCCTGACCATCGGCGGTGTGTCCAGTCAACCGCAGGTCACCATCGTCGTGCAGCAGGGTTCGTGGAGGTTAGCTTCAGGCGGGCAAAATATTCAGGAGGGAAGACAAACGAGGAAAGGGCGGCCGCCGACCCCTGCTGTTACAACTATATACCCGCAAGCCACCGGGACAGCGGTTCAATAACCGCGGCGCCACATCATGTACTGCTACAGCGCGTCAGGACTTGCGGCCGGTCAGCCGAGGAAGCCGAAAGCCGCCCATGTCGTGGACTAGTTCTATGTAACTTCCTCCTTCACTAAGACTCCCCCGTGAAAGGGGATCGCGATTGCCTCTTTCCGAGAAAGAGGTCTGGAAACGGCCTTTCACACCGTTTCGAATACACTATGCGCCTTGGAAGGAAGGAAGTCAAGCAGGTTTCGATGGGTTGATTGGGGCTCTGTGGCCATCATCACACCCAACCCGCTAGGGTGCCGGTGCGACCATATGGATAAAGGCTTTGGGGCAGCGGGCTTGCAGTTTCTGCTGTAGCAGCGCCACGTCGGACATACGGCCTTCCGGGATGGGAATCCGCTGGGCCACGCTCACCGAGGTGCTGCCGTTGAAGGATTGAAAGATCAAGACCAGGCGGGCGGGCGGATCGCTGGTAGCGGTGGCTTCCAGAAGGTATTTGCCGGAGAGTATCCACGGCGAGTATTCCCCGTTGCAGAAGAGGCCTTCGTCGCCGAACCAGGCCTCCGGGGGGGCGGCCAGCAAGCGGCGATAGCGGCGTTCAAAGTTGGTGCGGCCGAACCAGCTCGCCCAGGTAATGAGTAGCATCACAAAGGCCAACAGACCGGCAACTATGACCACGTTTTCCCGGAAGCTTCCGCCGGAGAACCAAGCGCCGAACGCAAAGAGCACCGCGCATAACAAAAAGAGAATAAGCCATCGGCGCCACGTGAGCGTTGCCTCCTTGGACCGTTCCCACGCCAGTTGATTTTTTGCCCAGGATTCCCATTGGGCCGGCGTATATTGCCAGTGGGTCCAAGGGGCGGCGATCACCGCCGACATGCCGCGGTCGTTCCGGCGCGCCATCATATATAAGATCGACAGCAGGGGGACGCTCAGGATGAGCCCAATCACGCCAAGGGCTGCTGGCACGGCATTCCAGATGGAGATGGGGAACAGGGCGATCCCTGCGTCGATCAGCAGGAACATGACGGTGCGCCAGATCCACCGGTGGACTTTGCGGCGGTGGATGGTGACGAGTTGCACCGATGGCGGCAACTGCGCGATGTGTCTGTCGGTGATTCGGATGATGAGGATGCTGGCCCCGGTCGTCAGCGCCATGATGGCAACGACGAGCGAGATCCCCAGCGCCGCGGGCGAATGGCTGATCGGCCCGTTGAAGATGGCCATCAAGACGGCTCCGACGGCGGCCGCAATCAGCAGGAATGCGCCGACGAGCTGGAGAGTGATCTTGACGGAGTAGAGCGGGCTGCGCCGCCAGCCGGTCCAGGCGCCAATGATGGTGAGGATGGCGAAAATGGGCAGAAAGATTTGCATGGAGTAGGCGCACCCAGACAAAATACTACCAGTTGGGTCTCGACGCCGTCCGATTGGTACCGCAAGCGCGACAATGGAGTTATGCGCGCATGGCTGATGGATTCCTACGATGGCGTCGAGAAGCTCCGGCCGAGTGAGGTGGCCGACCCTGTGGCGGGGCCGGGGCAGGCAGTCCTGCGAGTGCGGTTCGCCGCGCTCAACCCGGCCGACGCGTTTCTGGCGCGGGCGATGTATCCGGCCAAACCGGCGTTGCCGCACATCCTGGGGCGCGATGCGGTGGGCGACGTCGTGGCCCTGGGACCTGGGGTGGCACAGGTGCGGGTGGGAGAGACCATGGGCATTCTGCGGTGCGACGTGGGCGTGAGCGTGTGGGGAACGCTGGCAGAGAAGGTGGTGGTGCCGGTAGACTGCCTGGCCCCGATCCCGGCGGGTTGGCAGGTGGAGGAAATGGCGGGCGCACCGCTGGTGTGCCTGACTGCGTGGCAGGCGCTGACTCAATGGAGCGAGCCCGCGGCGCCGCCGGCTGCGGGGCAAGTGCTCCTGGTAACGGGAGCTTCCGGTGGCGTGGGGGTGGCTTCGGTGCTGCTGGGGAAATCGATGGGCCTGACGGTGGCGGGACTCTCGCGCAGCGCCGGCAAGGGCGCGAAGCTGCGGGAACTCGGCGCGGATTTCGTATTTGACCCGCAGGACGCAGACTGGCGTAAGAAGCTGGCGGCGGCGATCGCGCCGCGCAAGGTAGACCTGGTGGTGGATAGCGTGGGCGGCGCGTTGTTCAACCAGGTGGTGGCAGTGCTGGGGTATGGCGGGCGGATCAGCGTGGTGGGCCGCAGCGGCGGCGCGGTGCCGGAGTTCAACACGGGGACGCTGTTTTTCCGCAGGAACCGCATCGGCGGGGTGGCTGTGGGCGACTACACGGCCGCCTCGGCACAAGCGGCATGGCAGCGGATCGTGAGCCAGTTGGATTCCACAGGCAAGCGGCCGGTGACGGATGGCGTGTTTGCGTTCGCGGATGTGATCAAGGCGTTTGGACGGCTGGCGGAAGGGCCGATGGGGAAGGTGCTGGTGAAGGTGGCGGGGTGAATTCAAGCTCGCGAAAACGGGCTACGACTTATTCCGCCAACCCGTCGTTGACTTCGCAATATCGCCAGCGTATGATCGGAGTCTTGTGAAATGACTGGAGGGGTAGCACCATGGATGTAAGTATCGGTGTCGTGACGATTTTATTCACGTTAAGCCTGTTAGCCGCCTGGATTTTATTCAAGTTTCTGCAAAGTACGGCCGCGATAACCAAAAAAGAGTACCAGATGGGAGGCGCCGCCGCCGGCTTTCTGATTATCTATGGCGCACTCAATTATTCCTACAGCGGGCTCGCTAAATCGGCCTTGGACGACAGTAAGCACCAGCTTGCCGTCTGTCAGGCGGCCTTGAAAACCAGCGTGGACAACGATGAAGAGGTGGCCCTAAAGGGCGTCGTCGATCCCGCCTTGAGAGATGCCCAGATTGTTTTTGCCGTCCGGATCTTCCCCTTGCCGGACGACGGCAGTTTCCGCTTTTCCGCCCGGCGGAGCGACCTCAAGAGCAATAACCCGCCGGCTATCTATATTATCAACGAGCAGCAACACAATTACCTCCAACTCGATCAGGACGAAGACTTCAGCAATCTCAGAATTACTCTGCCAAAGAAAGGTGATTAATGCGCTTACCGCTCCACAGACTCTTATTGGTGCTGGCAACGCTGTTGCTAGTGGGGAACCTTTACGCACAAACCGCGGTGGTGAGCGGAACCGTCACCAACCACAACGGTAGCCCAGCCGTTAATGTTACCGTCTCCATCGCCGGCCGGGCCAGCCTGACGGATGTCCGCGGAAAATATCGCATTGTTGGCGTACCTTTCGGCCNNCGCTATTGGGCTACGCTAGATTACCCGCAGTTCTCTGCTGGTGGGCGTGAGGATCTCGCAGCCTCTTTCGGTGACGACGATGGTGTCTTCAATGCGGATGCCGCCGTAGTCTTCCAGATAAACACCCGGTTCGACGGTGATGGTCATGCCGGCTTGCAGGCGGCCTTTGTCGCTCTTGCCGAGGCGCGGCGGTTCGTGGATTTCCAGGCCAAGACCATGGCCGGTGGAGTGGATGAAGGCGCGATCGAGGCCGTAGCGTTTGAGAACGTTGCGCGCCGCGGCATCTACGTCGGCGGTGCGGGTACCGGCGCGGACGGCGTCGATCCCAGCCAATTGCGCTTCGAGCACGGCACGGTAAATACGCTTCACTTTAGCGGTGGGAGTTCCCAGGTACAACATGCGGGTCATGTCACTGCAATAGCCGTCTTCGAGGGCACCCATGTCGACAACGATGAGTTGGCCGGACTGGAAGCGGGCAGCGGTGGGTTGGGCGTGCGGCAGCGCGGAGCGGACGCCGCCGGCGACGATGGTCTCAAACGACGGCTTCTCGGCGCCCAGCCGGCGCATGCGGTATTCGAGTTCGGCGGCGAGATCCTGCTCGGTGATGCCGGGGCGGACTCCAGGCACGGTCTGTTCGAAAGCGCGCGAGTTGGTGAGAACGGAGCGGCGGATGCGCTCGATTTCGGAGGGTGACTTGACCATGCGCATCTGTTCGACCGAACCGCCGGCCGCGACCAGGGAAGCTTTGGCGGGCAGGCGCGATTCGAGCGAGCGGAAGGCTTCGCAGCTCATCAACGCCGGCTCGTAGCCAACCCGTTTGACGCGGTGGCGCGCGATGGCGCCCACCAGGTCAACCTCAAGTGGACCCTTGGCGATGGTGACGGTGCAGGAGACTTCCTGCGCGGCCTGGATCTGGTAGCGCGGATCGGTAAACAGGATGGACTGGCCGGGCAGCACGAGCAGCAGGGCGTTGCTGCCGGTGAAGCCGGAGAGGTAGCGCAGGTTGGGGCCGAAGGAGACGAGGAAGGCGTCGAGCTTGCGGCCGGCGAGCGCGGCGGCGACTACGTGCCGACGCGTTTCGGATTCGTTGGCAGGCGAAAGCGCCTGCCCCACCATCGGCTTATTGGCCACTCTGGAGCTCCTTGGCGAGGATGTGTGCACGGCCGGCAAGATCGTCGGCGGAGCGCAGTTCGCCGTTCTTTTCGGCATCGCCGGAGCTCTTGACGAACTGATTGATTTGAGTGACGAGAGCCTGTTGGGCGGGGGTGAGGCTGCGGCGCTGGGCCTGCGCGACCAGTTGCTGGGCCTGGCGCCGGTGATCCTGCGCNNCTACCGGACGCCGCGTGGTCTGGGCCGGCTTGTTGGCCGGCGGCGGCGCGGCCGCTGGCGGTGCAGCGGCGGAAGGCGCGGTGGCGAGCGAGTCGGGATCGAGAGGCTGCGGTCGCGGCAACTGCACTTGGGTTTGGGGAATGGAAAGCGGCTGGGGGGGAGCCGCTGGCGCTGCCGGCACAGCGGCCGGGACGGGTTGTTTGGCGCGCGCGGCGCAACCGGCCAGACCAACCAGCAAGGCGGCTGCCAGGATTGCTTCCACTGATTTCATTCGGAATGCCTCGGTCAGACCGCAAGCGGCAGACGGATCACAAAGGTGGTGCCTTTACCCGGCTCGCTGCTGAAGTCGATTGTACCATCGTGTAATTGCACGATCCGGAAAGTCATGGCGAGGCCGATGCCGCTGCCGCCGGTCTTGGTGGTGAAGTAAAGACGGAAGATTTTTTCCTTCAGGTCGGGCGGAATGCCCGGGCCGGTATCGGAGATGCGGATCTCAGCAGTGTCTTTCGAAACGGAGGCTTCGAAGCGCAGCTCGCCGCCTTCGGGCATGGCCTGGATGGCGTTGACGACGACGTTGAGGACGGCCTGTTTGAAGAGGTCGCTATCGACGCTGACTTCGACGCCATCGGCGGCCGAGGCTTCCGGCGCGGCGACCACCTGGATGTTGGCGGCGGCGGCCTGGGGGCGCGCGAGGTCGGCGATCTCGCCGAGGACTTGTTGCAAGAGAACCGGGCGCAGTTTGAGCTCGACGGGGCGGGTGAAATCGAGAAAGGTCTTCACGACGCGGTCGAGGCGCAGGATTTCGCGGGAGATGATCTCCATTTGCGGCTCGACGTCGGTATCGCCGCGCGCGAGCTTGCTGCGGGCGACTTCGACATGGAGGAGGATGGCATTCAGCGGATTCTTGACTTCGTGGGCGACGCCGCCGGAGACGCGGCTGATGGCGGCGAGGCGGTCGGCGGTCTGGAGCTGGCGGCCAATCTGGCGCTGCGCTTCGGGATCGCGCAGGCGGACGATGAGGCCGGCCCCCGGGTTGGCGGCGCCGGGCTGCGCTTCGAGGAGATCAACGGAGAGGAGCACGGAGGCGCTCTCCGGCGCGCCGGTGAGTGGGATGCGGCGGTTGCGGATGTGGATGCTGGTCGAGGCGGCTTCGTCGATGAGAAGGCCGAGGTTGGTGGAAGGCGGAAAGATTTCCGCGATGGTTTGGCCGGAAAGAGTGGAGCGGTCGCGTCCGATGAATTTGTCGACCAAGCCGGAAGCGAAGACCAAGCGGCGTTCGCGGTTGAAGATGAAGACGGCGTCTTCGAGATCGCGCACCAGGCGGTCCATGTTGCCGCGGAGGTCGGAGACTTCGAATTGCGCGCCGCGCAAGCGTTCGCCCAGGAGGCTGACCTTGGAGGCCATGATGGAGACTTCGTCATTGGCGGGCGAGCCGGTGGCGCGTTCGGGTGGTTCGTAGTCGCCGGATGCGAGGAGGTCGAGCTGGCGGCGCAGGCGGCCCAGCGGGCGGAAGGCGAAGGCGGAAAACAGGAACGTGACGCAAATGGCGCCGATGACCGAGATGAGCGCGATGTCGGCGCTCTGATTCAAAGCCGGCTTGATGGCGTCGCGAATCAAGGCGGGGGCCACGATGACGCGCACAAAGAGCTGCGGCGGGCCCAATTCCTGCTCGATCTGGAGGTTAGTGGCGTCGCGGCCCAGCAGCACGCGCAGCTTTTCGAACCAGCCGTCCTGATTGACCAGAGGAGTGAGATCGGGATAGTGCGGGCAGGTTTGCCCCTGCCGGTCGGCGAAGCTGTCGGCAAGGATTGCGCCATCCGGGCTGACGACGGCGACTTCGACAATCACGGGTGAAGAGGCCATCACGCTGCGGAGACGGTCGAAGAGTTCGGGCGTCTCGAGCGCGCCGGGGAAAGGCAGCGCCTGCGGACGGTTGAGGGCCTGTTTAACGGCGTCGGTGGCCACCGCCTCAACGACGCGCGCGCGCTGCAGGGTGTGCTCGAACTCATTCTGCATGATGTCGACCAGGTCGACGGCGGAAATGAGCGCCACGACGATGGTGACCAACAGCACCGTCCCGAGCGTCAGCTTAGCCTGGAGGGTCATGCGGGTTTACGCAACGGTGAGCAGAAGCTTGCCGGCGGTTTTGCGGCTTTCGAGGTCGCGGTGAGCGGAGGCGGCATCGGCCAGGGCATAGGCGTGGTCGATGCGGAGCTTGAGCTTTCCGGAATCCAGCCAGCCGAGCACGTCGCCGGCGCGCCACAACAACTCTGCGCGCGTGAGTACGTAGTGGCCCAGGGCGGGACGGGTGAGGAAGAGCGAGCCNNAGCGCCATGAGACCGCGCGGGCGCAAACAGTTGAGACTTCTGTCGAAGGTAGTCTTGCCGACGGAATCGTAGACCACATCGACGCCGCGGCCGGCGGTGAGGCGCTTCACTTCGGTTTCGAAATCCCGTTCGGTATAGAGAATGATTTCGTCGGCGCCGTGGGCGCGCGCGATTTCCGCCTTGGCTTTGGTGGAGACGGTGCCGAAGACGCGCGCACCGAGCATCTTGGCCATCTGCACGATGAGGCCACCGGCGCCGCCAGCGGCTGCGTGGACCAGGCAGGTGTCGCCGCTCTTGAGGGCGAACGCGGAGTGCGTGAGGTAGTGCGCGGTCATGCCTTGCAACATGGCGGCGGCGGCGGCGGGGAAATCGACATGGGCGGGCAGTTTGACGAGCTGAGCGGCGGGAACCGCGGCATACTCGGCATAGGAGCCGCGCGCCATGGCGTAGGCCACGCGATCGCCCGGAGCGACTTCGGTGACGCCGGGAGCAACGGCTTCCACCGTGCCGGCGGCTTCACTGCCGAGCACGACTGGGAGATCGGCTTTGTAGAGGCCGGTGCGGAAATAGACGTCGATGAAGTTGACGCCGCTCGATACGATCCGCACCAGCGCCTGCCCGGGACCAGGGACGGGCGTGGGCACGTCGACCAATTGCATTTTTTCGGGACCGCCGGTTTCACTTACCTGGATACGTTTCATAGTTCAACCTCGAAGGGCTCGGCGCGCATGGACCGCGCCGGCGTAGAGCAGCAGATACAGCAATGTGAAGGGAAAGGAAAAGACGCGCGCCAGAATGCGCACGGCGCCGGCGCCGGCAAGGCCTGTGCGCAACATCACAAAACCCCAGGCGGCCGCGAAGTGCATGCGATCGAGCCAGAAATAATCGGCGTTTTCGTTGATGAGAAAAACCTTCGCGGGGATGCGCACGGCCAGCATCCACTTCCACTTGGTCATGAGCGGTTCCGCGGAACAGACCAGCCCCAAGTGCGAGTAGCGGTTGGCGGCCAGTTCGCGATAGAGCTCGCCGCGGCCTTCGGGCCCGCGATAATCGGCGACGCGATAAAGACGGGTTGCGGCCGGGAAGCCCGCGGGCAGGGTGGCGTAGCAGGTGACCAGATCGACGGAGGCCTCCTTGCCCCAGGATTGGCGCAAACCGGGGATGACACGCTCGATGATGCCGCGAGAGCCGCTTTCCACCAGCAGGATCGACGTAGCGGAAGGCTGATGGCCGGTGACGAAATAACGCACTAGTTTGAATATAGCCTGATCGGGAATGGGGCCGCGACGCGGGGCGTTAAGATAAGACGATGGCCGGGCTGGAAAAACTTTTGACCGAACAAGCGAACCCTGCTTCGGCGTCCATCGATACGCTGAGTACGGAGAGTGTTCTCCGCATCATGAATGCCGAAGACCGCCAGGTGGCNNCGCCGACGTTCAACGTTCCGCCGGAGATGGTGCAGGGGATCATCGCGGGCGGGGAAGCGGCGCTGAGCCAAGCCACGGAAACTACGGAGGACGACCCGGCGATCGGCGCGCGCGATCTGGAAGTCCGCGGCTTCACCGCGAGCGACGTGCTGGTGGGAATTGCGGCCAGCGGGCGCACACCGTATGTGCTGGGCGCGGTGGCGCATGCCCGGCGGCTGAGGGCGGTGACGGTGGGGATCAGTTGCACGCCGGATTCCGAACTGGCGCGCGCGGTGGAAATTGCCATTACGCCGCTGGTAGGGCCGGAGGTGGTGGCCGGGTCCACGCGGATGAAAGCGGGGACGGCGCAGAAGCTGGTACTCAACATGCTCTCTACGGGGGCGTTCGTGCGGTTAGGTTACGTTTACGGCAACCTGATGGTCAACGTTCAGCCCAAGAACGAGAAGTTGCTCGACCGCGCGCGGCGCATTATCGCGCAGGCGGCTGGGGTTTCGGTGGAGCGAGCGGACGAGTGGCTGGCGGAGGCCGGCGGAAGCGTGCGGGTGGCGATCGTGATGGCGAAGGGTGGCGTGGGCCGCGAGGATGCGGAACGGCGCTTGGCCGCGGCGAAGGGAAGGGTTTCCAAGGCTCTGAATGGATAAGTTCGTAATTAAGGGTGGGGCCGCGCTCCAAGGGGAAATCCCTGTGGGCGGGTCGAAGAATTCGGCGCTGCCGGCGCTGGCCGCAGCGCTGCTGACCGAAGAACCGGTGACCCTGCGGCGCGTTCCGGCGGTGCGGGATATCCGCACCATGCAGCGGCTGCTGGTGGATATTGGCTCCAAAGTGGACGTGGATGGCGAGACGGTGCGCCTCGAGACGCCGGCGATCGTGTGCCCGGAGGCGCCGTACGAGCTGGTGAAGACCATGCGCGCCTCCAGCCTGGCGCTGGGGCCGCTGCTGGCGCGGTGCGGCCGAGCGCGGGTCTCGCTGCCGGGAGGTTGCGCCATTGGGGCGCGGCCCATCAACCTGCACATTTTCGGGTTGGAACAACTGGGCGCGCGCATCAACCAGACGCATGGCTATATCGAGGCGGTCGCGCCGGAAGGGCTGCGCGGCGCGGTGGTCCACTTCGACCGCATTACCGTCACGGGCACCGAAGACCTGATGATGGCCGCCGTGCTGGCCAAAGGCGAAACGCTGCTGCGCAACGCGGCGCGCGAGCCGGAGGTAGCCGACCTGGCGCAGTTGCTGGTCAAGATGGGCGCGCGGATTGAAGGCGCGGGAACGTCGACGATCAAGGTGGAGGGCGTGGAGCGGCTGCACGGAGCGGAGCACACGATCATCGCGGACCGCATCGAGGCGGGGACGTTCCTGATCGCGGGAGCCATTACGGGCGGCGATGTGACGGTGACAGGCTGTGTTCCGGAGCACGTGGGCGCACTTGTGTCCAAGCTGCAACAGACTGGAGTGGGCGTGACACAACCCGACGCCACCAGTTTACGGGTGCGCGGCGGAGGGCGGCTGCGCTCGGTGGACATGACTACGGAGGAGTATCCCGGGTTCGCCACCGATCTGCAGGCGCAGTACATGGCGCTGATGACGCAGGCGGAAGGGATCGCCATCATCGAGGAGACGATTTTTGAAAACCGCTTCATGCACGCGCAGGAGCTGGCGCGCATGGGCGCGAATATCCGGCTGGACGGCAAACAGGCGATTGTGGCCGGACCGCGCGAGTTGACGGGCGCGGGCGTGATTGCATCAGATCTGCGAGCCAGCGCTTCCCTGGTGCTGGGAGCCCTGGTGGCGCGCGGCGAAACGGTGATCGACCGGGTGTACCACATCGACCGGGGCTATGAGAAGATCGAGGCGAAGCTGGCGCGGGTGGGAGCAAAAATCCAGCGCGTGGAATAGGGAGAGGCGATGAAACACAATCCGGGATTTCTGAAACTGGTGGACGACGCTAAAGCGCGCGTGAAGCAGATCGATATCGAAGGCTACAAGAAGATGGCGGTGGCGGGCGAGAAGCACGTGCTGGTGGATACGCGCGAAGACAACGAATGGACCAACGGGCACGTGGCCGGCGCGGTGCATCTGAGCCGCGGGATTATCGAGCGCGACATCGAGACGCAGTATCCGGACAAGACGACTACGCTGGTGCTTTATTGCGGCGGCGGATTCCGTTCGGCGCTGGTAGCGGACAATTTGCAGAAGATGGGATACACGGGAGCGATCTCGCTCGATGGCGGCTGGCGGGCGCTGAAGGAATCGGGGCTGCCGCTGGAGAAGTAGGGGCGGCCGCGCTTAAAGCGCGGAAATTCCCATCGCCGAAGCAGCGCGCCTCAAGGCGCGATCGGCAGTGAAGAAGCCCCAGCCGGCGAGCTTGGCGGCAGCCAGCAAGTGAAGATCGACCCAACCCAAGCCTTTACCCCATAGACGGCTCGATTCCAAGAGATGGTGGATTTCGGCCTCACTGGCGATAGGCGTTTGAGGCAGCCTGGCCAGGTCGCCGAGCGTGACGGCACGGTTCTTGAGATTGCCGCAAGCCAGTTCACCCACGATGAACGGGTGCACGCCTGCGGCGGCGTCGGTGAGCAATTGCGCAAGAGCGGCATCGGCTTTGCGGAAATGATTCACCCAGATGGAAGTGTCGACCAGGATCATCGCGGATTGCCGGATTTGCGTCGCTGCCCCGCGTTGAAATTGGGCATCGTCCCGCCCAGAGCGGCCAGGCGGCGGGCGGCTTCTCTCGAAACCAACTCACGCAAAGCCGCATGGATGAGTGCCGTCTTCTCCTGGATGCCCGTGTATTCGCGGGCCTCGCAGAGAAGTTCGTCGTCGAGGTTAAGGGTGGTTCTCGTGACGCTCATATGCATCAGTATAGATGATTGATGCAGATGGCGGGCAACAGGTGGCCTGGGGTTGCCAGGCGAGAGCGCCTGGCCCACTTTGCCTGGCCTACCGATACGCGAAGATCATGGCGTACAGGATCAGCCCGATCATCACCATGCCCAGGCCCAGCGCGGTGAAACCCAGACGGCGCCAGAAGCGCTGCGAACGCTCGGGCGGGGCGGGCATCAGGTTCTCTTCCAACTTGCCCCCGTCCACCATCTCCTGATACTCGCGCGGACGGTCGCGCTTGAATTCCTCGAGCGGCATGCCGGTAGTGAAGATCACCGTGTCGATGGGGAACTTCTCGGGGCGGAAGTGCGTGTTGAAGAAGTGAATCACGAAAATGAAACTGACCGCCAGCAGGGCTTCGTCGCTGTGGATGGTGGTGGCGACGTTCACCATCCAGCCGGGGAAGACCCGGGTGAAAGCTTCGGGGAACCAGAGCATGAGGCCGGTGCCGCCGATGATGGCCACGCCCCAGAAAACGGCGAAGTAATCGAATTTTTCCCAGTACGTCCAGCGGCCGTATTGCGGGCGCTCGCCGCGGCCCAGGAACCACTTCATGGAGCCGATGAACTCGCGCCAGTCGCGGCCGTTGAGTAGCATGCCCTCGGAACTGGTGATGTATTTCAGCCAGGATTTGCCGCTCTTGCGGTGCTCCTTCACCAGGTCGTAGAGGTGCAGGCCGAAATAGGTGAAGGTGAGGACGGCGCAGAAACGGTGGATGTACCCGGCGGATTCAAAACCTCCCAGCAGCCGCGCGATCACCTTGGCCCAGGGGGCGTAGGAGAACTTCAGGGTCATGCCGGTGAGGGCGAGGCCGAGGAAACTCGAGACCACCATCAGGTGCAGGTTGCGGTGGAGCGGGCGGAATCGGCGCACGTAAACGCCGCTTTCGCCATGGCCGCTCCGGGCTTCTTTGCGGTATTGGAGCGAGCGCGGAAGCCAGGCCAGCGTGTGCGTGCCGGAGATGACGAGCGTGCCTACGAGCAGCGTGGTCATGCCCCAGAAGGTGTAGAAGAGGAACGGATATTTTTGCGGGTCGTGGTGAGTGGCGTGCGTGAGGTAGCCGGCGAACTGGCGGTGCGAGCCCATGTGGCACTTGCCGCAGGTGTTGACGATGTTGGCGCGGCTAAGGCGGGAGCGCGGGTCGGTGACAGGGAGGATGTCGTGGGAGCCATGGCAATCATAGCACTTGGCGGTCTTGAGGTAGCCGAGCTTGGAGATTTTGCCGTGGAAGGTTTCGAAATAGGCCTCGGTAATCTGCTGATGGCAGCGGCCGCACTGGTTCATGATGTTCAGCCGGAAATCGCTGCTGTCGGTGCGCTCGATGCTGTGGGCCGAGTGGCAATCCGCGCAGACGGGGAGTTCTTTGCCCGTCTTGGTCACGGTGGGGCTGTGCACGCTGGAGGTGAACTGCTCGTAGATGCCGCGGTGGCATTGCGCACACGTGGCGGCGATGTTGGAGCGGTATACGCTGGAGCGCGGGTCGCTGGCGGGTAGCTCGTGGTGCGCGGTGTGGCAGGCGGTGCAGGCGGCGGTGACGGTCAGCCCCGACTGCAGCAAACCCTTGCCGTGGATGCTCTCGGTGTAGTTGTCGATGATGTTGGTTTGCTTGCCGGTGTAGCGCAGGGCTGCTTTGTGTCCCGTCTGGTGGCACTGGGCGCAGAGCGCCGGGACGTTGCGCGGGAAGGTCGGTGATGCCGAGTCGGTCTTGCCCAGGGTGTGGTGCGGGCTGTGGCAATCCTGGCAGGTGGGAGCGTCGGAACTGCCTTGCGCGGAGAGCGTGCCGTGGGTGCTCTCGCGATACTGGTTGACCTGGGCTTCGTGGCAGATGGAGCAATCGACCTTCGCCGGCATGGTATCGCAAGACCGTTTATGCCCCGGCGTGCCGCCAGTGTGGCATTGCACGCAGGCGATGGGCGTCCCGCCGCGGCTCGGCGGGTTGTGGTGGATGGAGGTGTCCAGCTCGGCCTTGTCGACGAACAGCGAGACGGTCTTCCCACCGCGGTTCACCTTGAGGTCGGGATCGCCGTGGCAGCTCTGGCAGTCCTTGTCCGCCATGCCCTCGGTGTAGAAGACCTTGCGCACTTTGTGCGGCTCGTGGCAATCCACGCAGGCCGGAATCATGTTCGGCCCGGATTCCCAGAGCTGGCCGTTGATGACTTTACGGTGCACGGCTTCAATCTGGCCGTGGCACTTGGTGCAGGTCTTGGCAATGTTGGCTTTAGCGATGGACGAACGCGGATCGGTGTGCGGCAGCACGAAGTGCGCGGTGTGGCAACTGGTGCAGACAGCGGCGACCGTGAGGCCCTTGGTGAAGAGTGCCTGGCCGTGAAGACTGTCGGTGTAGTTTCCCAGAATGTTGGTCTGCGGGATGTCGTGGGTCTTGCTGACGTCGGTGCCTTCGCGGTGGCAACTGCCGCAGAGGCCGGGAATCTCCATGGTGGAGGTGCGAGACTTGGGGTTCGACGGACGCAGAATGTCGTGCGTGCCGTGGCAGGTCTTGCAGCCGGGCGCGCTGCTGTCGCCGCGCGCCGACGCCTTCCCGTGGAGGCTGGCGGTGTATTGGGTCTGCTCGTCGGGGTGACATGTGCCGCATTCCACTTTGGCCAGCTTTTCGGGATGGGGAAACTCTTTCTTGGCGAGCTCGGCGTGGCAGGCGGCGCATTCCTGGTCGGCGTGCGGAGAGGCTTTGAGTGCCGCGGCGTTGAACGGCGGAGGGACTCCGGGCTGCCGTTTGCCCACACGGACCCCGGTTTCATGACAACCCAGGCAATCGTCGGAGCCGGGGAGCGGCTTGGACTGCTGCGCGGGGAGGGCTGCGGCCAGAAGTCCGGCAGCTACCAGCAGGCGCCCAAGGCTCGTCATTTTAAAGCCCATAACAGAACTTAAGACCTTAATCTCTTGTAACACGTGTAGGATTTCCCGTCAACGTCCGGCAATCCTTTTGTGGAAAATATCAACGCCTGTCTGGAGTTATTTCCGGTCGGCTTTGCTTTCCACGATACCCAAGTCGGTAAGCACCTTCGGGTTGCTTTCGTCCATCGACAGGATGTTGTGGCAGGCGTTGCAGTCCTGGGTGATGGGATCGCCTGTCTTGGGAGCGTGGGCTCCATCGTGGCAGCGGAAACAGCCGGGGAAATCCGTGTGACCGATGTTGATGGGATAAGCGCCCCAGGTGACCTTCATGTCTGGGAAGATGTTGCGATCGTAAACGGCCAACAGTTCTTTGGCCGACGAAGCCACCTCGGACTGGCGTTGCGCCCAGATGGCCGGATAACTGTCTTGATAATACTTGGCGAATGCCGCCGGAATCTTCTGCGCGGCTTCATCGCGCGAGAGGTAGTTGACCTTGAGGATCTCGATGGCCTTCTTCTTGGCGAAGGGGAGCGAGGCGGAGATCAAACCGTCGTGCATGGCCTTGTCGAGGGCGCCGTCGGGGAGGTCGTAGCTGTGCGCCGGACGGTTGTGGCAGTCCATGCAGTCCATGGTGCGGATGGTGAGACCGGCGCCATCGGGCTTGGCGTCGGAGGTGGCGTAGACGGTCTTCTTGCCTTTGACTTCGTATTCCACCCAAGGGATGTTCTGGCGCGCTTCGTCGGAATGGCCGTAGCGGATAGTGACGTCGGCGCCCAAGTGGGTTCCGTGGATGCCGATACCGTTATTGCCGCCGCCAATCTTCATCAGCAGGACAGTCTTGGTGAGGCTGTTGTTTTCATCGACGGCGTACTTGGAGATGACTTTCAGGCGATCCTCGCCATACTTCTGCGGCCAGTGGCATTGCTCGCAGGTCTCGCGGGCGGGGCGCAGGTTGTGGACCGGAGTGGGGATAGGCGTGGGGTAAGTGTGAAACGTAACGGCGAATACCTGGCCCACGCCGGAGAGCTTGCTTTTCACGAACCAGCCGGCGCCGGGCCCAATGTGGCACTTCACGCATTCCACCCGGGAGTGCGGAGAATTCTGGTAGGCCTTGAACTCGGGCTGCATCACGGTGTGGCAGGTCTCGCCGCAGAACGTGACGGAATCCATGTAATTGACCGCGCCATAGGTGACTTGGCTGGCGATCGCGAGGTTGAGGACCGTTGTGGCAACGAAGAAGTAGACCAGCTTGCGGAGTTCGAAATTGCGCCAGGTGAGGGGCGGAAAATCCCGTGGGTAGATGCCGGTGCTGCCCTCCCGCCTGCGTTTGACCCAGATGCCCAGAGGGATCAAAATCAGGCCGGCGAAGAAAGGCGCCGGCAGTCCCAGAAACACCAGAATCCCGATGTAGGGGTTGCTGGCTTCGCCCTTCAAGGTGATGGGCAGCAGGAAAAGCCAAAAAACGACGGCGGTGGTGACGATGACCACGCCAGCCAGGCTGATCCAGTTATTCGACAGATGGACGATGGGGGACAGCCATCCCCGGTTCTTTGGTCCCGAAATGTCAGGCGTCATTGTTTCAGTCAGTCTCCCGCAACGTGAGTCTTCTCATGCTGCTCCCTCGAGTGCTCGTTCTTCTTTACAGTAAACCCAGTCAGGAAGGCTGTGTTGAGGGGGTAGACGTCGGGGTCAAAAATAATGGAGTAGAAGTGCCAAACGACAATCGCCAGCGTGGCCAGGAGCGCCTCGTAGAAATGCACCGAGGTGGCGATATCGAGCCAGCTCTTGGGGAGCATCTTCAAAGCCAGGTTGTTGGCCCAGAGCAGCAGGCCGGTGGCGACCATGACGACGGCGCCCCAGACGACGGCCCAGTATTCGGCCTTTTCGACGTAGCTGTGGGGCGAGCGGGCGGGCGGCGTCGAGCCCAGTCCCAGATTGTAAGCGAAGCCTGCCATGGCTTCGCGCGGGTCATTAAGCTTGGGCAGCATTTCCTGCCAGTGGTTCCGCAACTTGCGGCTGACGATCAGCGACACCAGATGGGTCAGCGAGACGGCCATGAAAATGGCGGCGGCGATGCGGTGGATCAGGCTGCGCATCGAATGGGTGCCTTCCAACAGGAGCAGCGGCCGGGCCCACCAGGTATCCGGATACTTCAGCGCGAAGCCGGTCCAGACCAGAGTGAGGAACGAAAGGGCCAGGACCGCGTGCTGCAACCGTTCGAACGGCAGCATGCGCAGTTCTCCGTGGCCGGCCTGGCCGGCTGGCTTGAGCGGGGTGCGGCCCACCGGCCCCGCCTGGAAACGCAGGCGGATGAGTTTGCGGATCCAGTCGCCGCCCTGATGCAGCAGCATCAGGCCGATGGTGACGGGGATGAGCAACAGGTAGAACTGGCGGATCCATCTCAGCGCGGGCGGCTCGGCCTGGCCTCCGGCCACGTGCACCTGGCTGATGGCAAAACGGGTGCCGGCCCCAGGGTGGCATTGGCCGCAGGTCTTGGCCAGGTTCTTTGGATTAACAGTGGATTTCGGATCGGAGGACGGCAGAATGTTGTGCACGCCGTGGCAGCTCGCGCAGTTGGCGACGGTCTGCGAACCGGACTTGGCGGCCAAGCCATGGAAGGAGGCGTCGAAGCTCACCACGCGGTCCGACGGCAGGCCGAAGGCACGCGTCAGACGTACGTTGTCGTGGCAGCTTCCGCAGGTCTCGCGGATGTGCGCCGCGTTGACCGTGGAAGCGGCATTGCCGGGCTTGAGGATCTTGTGCTCGCCATGGCAATCCGTGCACAAGGGCGCCTGGGTAACGCCGTTGGCCAGCGCCTGGCCGTGAACGCTGGCGCGGTATTGTTCGACTACTTCGCTATGGCACATCCCGCAGGTATCCGGCACTGCTTTGCGGAATTCCTGTGACTTGGGCGACAGGAGCTCGTGGGCGCTGCCGTGGCACAGGGCGCAATCGGGCGCGCCTTCATTCCCGTGCTTGCGCGCCTGGCCATGGACGCCGAGGGCATAATCGCCAGCCTGGTCCTGGTGGCAGGTGACGCACTGGGGTTTAGGGATGTTGGCGGGATGGGGATACTGGTCGTGCGATTCATGGCAAGTGTCGCAGGGCAACCCGGTGTGGGCGCTTTTTGCGAGTTTCTGGGCCTGGTCGTGGCACGAAGAGCAGTCCGCGACGGGCTTCTCCGCCGCATAGACACTTACGGCGGCCAGGCTGAGGACGAGGCCGAATAGGGCGGAACCGAGCGCTCGGCCGATTCGAAGTGCCCGGTTCTTCATGACAATTACACTCCTGATTGGGACGTCTCAATCCAGGCCTGATACGCGTAGGCAGCGCCCAGAATCACGCCGTAAACCAAAGCGATCACGGTGAGAATTTTGCCCCACTTGTCGATTTGATCGAGCTGGTGGGCAACCACGGGTTGATCGGCGCCGCCGCCGTCGAGCACGTGGAGGGTGTCGTCTTCATGCCTCGAAACGGCCTTCCGTCGCACCAACAGCACGATGACGGCAACGGCCAGAACGACCCAGGGATACAGGAACGGGCGCAAATTGATATTCATAAATTCATCTCCAGATTTCCGATCACGGTTAGTTCAGATCACAGTTGAATTTGCGGTCTGGGGCGGGCGGTGATTCCGATATCCGGACCCCCCAAGCCGTGCTTGTCGAAAGTTCTCCCAGTGGCTTCCTCGATGGCATCCACGACCAAAAGCAAATAGGCATCCAGGGCACACTGGACCTGCTGGCGGGTTTCGCAAGAGCCGTCTTGAGCCTGAGCGGCGCAAACCGAGCAGACGTTGCGGCGGATGGCCTCGATGTACTGCTGGATATCGTCGCTCTGGACAGACTGGATGGCTTGGGCCACTTGGGGAAAGAGGCGGAAGAGGGCGCAACTGGAGGGTTGCTCCAGGCCGCACTGACCCTCTACGGTGCGCTCGGTGCAAACGCTGCAGATTCGGTTGCGGACCAGAACCTCGAGTTCTGCTAATGAGCGATCCATATATGTGAATCTCCTTTCGCCCGAGCACAGAGCAATGCACGCCGAAGTCCAAGATGGCGGCCAACCAAACTATGGGGTTTTGCAACGTTTTTGGCCGTAAGGCCGATGAAGTGGGGCTATTGACGCAGATTCGGAGCTGATCGTGTGGGTTATTTCGCTTGCGGCCTCCGAGCTGTTGGATTTTGCGATACGCAAGGCAGCAGCCATGATGGCCAGCAAGACGGTGTTCAGGGGATCTTGTTCCGAGACAATGGAAACAATCCCGGCTTCCCAGGCCTGAGCAAGGAACTGAG
>PLZX01000073.1:0-1205 GCA_003152325.1 Bryobacterales bacterium
GCGGAGTTAACAGAGAAACCCTCATTGAATACCCCTAGAATCTGCAAGACTGTGCCAGTTACGGCGACCTGAACCGGGTTCGATCGGACACCGTTGTATTCAACCTGAATCGTGGTGGTCGACTTGGTCGCCAGTTCGAACGGCGCCACCAGATCGATTTCTTGAGCGCTCACCGACAGCAGCGGCACGGCAGCTCCATCGAATGTGACTTGGACGCCAGCCACGTTGCTTGCCAAAACTCCGGACTGGATCACCCCGGGTGTCGCCGCAGCCGGGCCCATCTTCTTGCCCAGGATTCGGATCACCTCTCCCGCGGCGATCCCGGGAAAACTGGAAGGATTCGCAGAAGCGACGACACTCATGACAGAATCCAGCGAAATCTCAGGCGGCGGCGTGGGATCGATTTTGGCAATATAAACTGGCTGCGTCCCGGTAGTGGTGTTCGGCGTGCCTTTGCCCGTCACATAGGCCAAGCCCGACGAGTCGAGAGCAAGGCCGGCGACCGGGTCGAAATACGTGGAAAACAGCAACTGCGTAAAGTCCGCGCTGAACTTGCTGATAAACCCTTTCCCGATTCCGATCTCGAATGGACTCACCGTCTGCGGTGCACTGCCCTCCGGGTCCAACGTGCCCGAAATCCAGGGCTCGCCCGAAGAGTCCACGGCGATCGATAACCCGGAAAGACAAAGCGGAGCCCCAAGATAAGTCAGACGCTGGATCGAACGCGCCTTCGGATCGAGCTTCACGACGAGCGCATTGCCTTGCGGGTAAAATTCGGAAGGCCCAATAGAGAAGACCAGACAACTCCCGCTGGCCTGTGGTTGGAATGCGCCCGGAGAGGCGGGCTGAGACAAGCCGCCGCTTTCGCCCGTGAGGTAAATGTTGCCGGACGGATCGAAGGCAATCGCGTTCAGAGCGTCATAGCCCGAACCGCCGATGTAAGTCGCATAGTCGAGACCGCCGGAGGGATTGAATCGCGCGAGGTATCCGTCATAGGTTCCACCGCCGAATTTCGGCTGTAAGGCGTCCGCAGTGACGGGAAAATCCGGAGACCCGGTCGTTCCGATCACCCAGGCGTTTCCGCTCTCATCCACCGCTACGTTCGTGCCGTTCGTCGCACAGCTCCCGCCGAGCAATGTCGAATAAGCAAGCGCGTTGCCGCCGGCCGCAATCCTGGTCACGAACGCGTCCCCCGAGGTCGGGCT
>PLZX01000073.1:1218-38684 GCA_003152325.1 Bryobacterales bacterium
AGTTGCGAACCATCGGCGCTTAGCTTCGCGACAAAGACGTCCTGCGCGGTGGTCAGCTTCGTCTGGAATGCGCCCGTAGTGGTGGGGAAGTCCGGCGAGGTTGTGAATCCGGTGACATACGCGCTGCCGTTTCCATCCACGGCGATTGCGCTGGCTCCGTCTCTTTGGCTTCCGCCGAGATAGGTAGAGTAGAGAACCTGGCTGCCATCCGCGCTCCACTTAGTGACGAACACATTGTTTTGCGTCCCGGCTCCCAGGAAAACTCGCGAGTCTGCCGGCGAGATGAAGAGCGACTGAGGCGCGATGGGCTGCGGCACGGAAAGCTGCGACCAGGTCTGTCCCGCGTCCGCGCTGCGATAGAGGAGATTGAGACCAGCGACGTACACGATGGACGGGTTCCTGGGATCCACCGCAACGCGGGCGAATTGCGCGTAGTCGAATTGGACCGAGGTCAACACCACGGTGAAGGTCTGACCTCCGTCCCCACTGCGCTGCACTCCCGACCCATTGACCAGGTACAGATTGCCTGGATTATTGGGCGAAATGGCAAGCGATTGATTGTTATAAACGCCTTGACTCGCCCCGGCGGTCCAGGTATTTCCGCCGTCGGTGGAGATCAGCAGGCCCTTGTCGTAGTTCGCGGCAATCATCGCTCCATTCGAGCCAAAGACGATGGCAGTCACCGGGCCGGCCAACTGGTCTGGCGGCGCAATCGTGAGTTGGGTCCAGGTCTGGCCAATGTCGGTACTGCGGAACAGCGCAGGTGGATTCTGGACGCTCGCAAATACAGTTCCGGCCTGCGTGGGATGGGCAATGATCGCCACGATGCCAGTGCCCGAACCGGTAGTCGAAGCCCGCCAACTTGTCGCGCCGTCGGTACTGACGAAGACGCTCTGTGCTGTCGCAGCGTAAAGGGTGGTGGCAGAACCCGCATCCACCGCCAGAGCGGTTGCTGGACCCGCAAGACCGGCGCCGGTTGCAGCGGTCCACGTGGTCCCTCCGTCCGCGCTCTTAAAAACGCCGACTGGCGTCGCGGCGTAGACCAGCGACGGCGCAGACGGAGCGGCCGCAATCGCACTGACTGAATTGGCCGGTCCAAGCGATGGGTAGCTCCAGGTTTTGCCCGCATCGGCAGTGACCAGGAGAGGCGCCGTGCCCAGGTGACTCTGCACCGCGTTTATAGTGCCCAAAATCCGTTGAATTCGTGGTGCCGGCGACATAAAGACCTCCTTGCGTGTCTCGAACCAGCCCCGCGGCCGTGCTCACGCCGCTGCCGCCGAACGACCTATCGAAGACGATTTGGGGATCGATTACCAGGAAGCGTTGGCGATCGTAGGCGCCGGTTCGGAATCGAACATGATTCGAAGCATCGATCCAATACGCTGCTTCCACCGCTTGCTTTTGGCCCGCAACAACCTGATAGGCCACTGGCTTGGGCTGATGGATCTGGATCGCGCCAACTTGCAGAACGAGATCCCCGTTCCTATCTATCCGAATCTCGTCAACGCCCTCAAAATCCAGCTTGATTCTTCCCGGATCGCGCCTCGCGCCGATTTCGAAATCGTACTCGAGGTGCTCCTGGTTTCCTCGAAATACCAGATCGATGCCCGAATAGACGCCGCGCCAGCGGACGCGGCCGTAGAGGTCGTAGGAAGCCCGGACATGGCTACCGAGGAGGTAGTTCGCCTTACCCGGCATACGGTCGAGCGCTTGCAATGACGATTTCGGACTCGCGCCGGCAACCGACATACGCACGGCATGGCCGCTGAGACTCAGGACTGCCCCGCCGGAGCTCACCGACAACTGATAGCCCGCGCCATGCGACACGTATTCCGCGTTCCTGGCTTCAAACGCCAGCACGCGAGGTCTGCTCGTAACACTGGAACTTGCGCCAAAACAGGAGAGAGTTAGGAGTGAACAAACGAGAACGCGCACAACCTTCCTCCAAAGCGTGACGCGGGAACGCCAGTCCGATTTTAGCATCCGAAGCTCGGTCGGCTTGCTTCTACAGCCCGACCCCCCGATGGTTCACCAGCGACAAAAACTCGTCGCGGGTTTTCTTCCTGTCGCGGAACGCCCCCAACATCGCGCTCGTCATCGCGCCCGAGTGCTGCTTCTCCACGCCGCGCATCATCATGCAGAAGTGCCGCGCCTCGCAGATCACTCCCACTCCCACCGGATCGATGATCTCCTGAATCGTCTGCGCCACTTCCTGCGTCAGCCGCTCCTGAATCTGCAGCCGCCGGGCATAAGCGTCCACAATCCGCGGAATCTTGCTCAGCCCGATCACTTTCGCCTTGGGCAGGTAGGCCACGTGGATCTTGCCGAAGAACGGCAGCATGTGGTGCTCGCACATGCTGAAGAACTCGATGTCCCGCACGATCACCATCTCGTCGTACTTCACTTCGTACAACGCGCCGTTGACCAGCTTGCGGATGTCCACCTTGTAGCCGCTCGTCAGGAATTTGAGCGCCTTGTCCACGCGCTCCGGAGTTTTCTCCAGGCCTTCGCGCTGCGAATCTTCCACCAGCATCGCCAGCATTTCCTTGACCAGCGGAGCCAGGTTCGGCTCCTCCTGCCTCGGATGAATCACTTTCACGATCGCTTTATTCGATTTCATGGGCCTTCACTTCGAAGATGTTTCGTGCCGTCTCCGCGATGCGGACCCGGTCCAGCTTGGGCCACTCGCCCGGGAACGCGCCGCTCCAATTCTCTTTCAATCTGCGGCAGATCTCCACCGCCAGGTTCTCCGACGTGGGCACCACGTGCTCGAAAGACTTTACATCCGCATTCAGGTTGCGATGCCCGAACGGCTCCAGCACCTGCCGGTTCACCAACTCGTCCAACCGCTCCGCGTCGACCGCCCGGCCGGAAGCATTGAGCGGTCCCCACGCGCTCACTTCCACTTCGTAGTTGTGGCCGTGCCCGTAGGGATTGTTGCACTTCCCATAGAGTTGCTGGTTTCGCTCATCGCTCAACTGCGCGCAGTGCAGCCGGTGAGACGCCGCGAACCGGTAACGCCGCGTTACGCGGAACATGGCTCACCCCCGCAATAATCCACGTAGAGGTCCGGAGTTTCGTACACGCGCACGGTATGCAGCCGCCGCCGGCTGTCCGTCAGGTGGGGCTCCAGCCGCTGCCAGATGTCGCGTGCGATGTTCTCGGTGGTGGGCACCACATGGTCGAAGGGCGGCACTTCATAATTCAGAAACCGGTGGTCGTAGGGTTCCACCACCTGACGCATCAGGATCTCCTTCAACTCCTTGAGATCCAGCACCATACCAGTCACTGCGTCGGGTTCGCCCTCAAGGCTCACTTCCAGCACATAGTTGTGGCCGTGGCCGTTCGGATTGGCCGCCAATCCGAACAATTCGCGGTTCTCCTGCTCCGATAGTTGCGGAAGCCGGCAAACGTGCGATGCGGAGAATTCGACCTTGCGGGTGATCAACATGATCTGTGGGGCTTCTTCTTGGACGCTACAGGCCCCGGTCGAGATACAATAAGATTATAGTTTCCCCCCATGCAAAGCGTCAAAACTGACCAGCTTCTCAGAGTCACCGTCGGCGTGCTCCTGGCTGCCTTTGTTTACGTGATTTACCTGGCCATCCACGAACGCGTCGTCGTTGCTGGAGATCAGGCGCCGCAATTCTCCCTCACTGCCGATAACGGCCGTGCGGTGTCGGTTCCCAATTTTGGAGGCAAGCTTCTCGTCCTGAACTTCTGGGCCTCCTGGTGCGGTCCCTGCATCGAAGAAACCCCTTCGCTCACTCAGTTCGCCAAAGACTACGCTCAAAAAGGCGTTGTGGTGCTGGGGATCAGCGTCGATCAGAACGACAAGGCCTACCGCGCCTTTCTCCAGAAGTACTCGCCCGGTTTCCTCACCGCGCGCGACCTCAAGGTCCACGAAGACTACGGCACGTTCATGTACCCCGAAACCTACATCATCGATTCCCAAGGAAAGGTGCTGCTGAAAATCGCCGAAGCGGCCGACTGGACCAGCCCCAAGCTGACCCAGTACGTCAATTCGCTGCTCTAAGCTTTCGACACGATGGTGCCGGCTCTCTTTCTGTTCGCGTCGGTGGTCAACG
Organism: Bryobacterales bacterium; assembly: GCA_003152325.1. GTDB lineage: Bacteria > Acidobacteriota > Terriglobia > Bryobacterales > Bryobacteraceae > PALSA-129. The sequence goes on from PLZX01000073.1 coordinate 5,307, forward strand.
ATGTGCGGGCCCTCGTCGCAGCCCACGATTTCGCGGCCGCCGATCGTGAAGTTCGCGCTTACCAGACGCGGCAGGGAGCCACTCCGGAATTGGCCACTGCGCTTTCCTGGCTGGCGCGCGGCTCGCTCGATGCCAAGCAGTTCGACCGCGCCGATTCCTACGCTACCGAAGCCCGCGGCCTCGCCGACCGTCTCCTCGAAACCCGCAAGCTCGATGCCGATTCCTGGCTGCCCATCGCCCTCGGCGCTTCCATCGAAGTCCATGCCCAGGTGCTCGCCGCGCGCGGCGATCGGCCTGAAGCCCTCGCGTTTCTGCGCGCCGAGCTCAAGCTCTTCTCCAACACCTCGCTCACGGAGCGCATCCGCAAGAATGTGAATCTCTTGAGCCTGGAAGGCAAGCCCGCGCCGCCGCTCGACGTTGCCGAATGGGTTGGCGCCCGGCCGGTTCCCCTGGCGTCACTCCACGGCCGGCCCGTCTTGCTCTTCTTTTGGGCTCACTGGTGCGGTGACTGCAAGGCCGAAGTCGCCACGCTCGCCCGTATTCGCAAGACCTTTGAACCGCAAGGCCTGGTGATCGTCGCGCCGACTCGGTTATACGGATATGTTGCCAAAGGGGCCGATGCCACCCCTGAAGCTGAGAAGAACTACATCGAACAGGTGCGCCGCCAATACTATTCGGAATTAGCGGATCTTGCGGCGCCGCTGTCGGCTGCGAACTTTGTGGCCTATGGCTCCAGCACCACTCCCACCTTGGTCCTCATTGACCCAGCGGGGATTGTTCGCTTCTATCACCCTGGCGCCCTGTCCGAATCCGAACTCTCCGCCCGGATTCAAACGATCTTGAAAAAGTGACCTTCCCTCAAGCTGTCCTGATCCGGTGATCCTCAATACGCCTCATCCGGAACCGGTCGTAATCCTCCAACGACTCGATGAGGGTGGCAATCGCCATGCGTCGGGCATGCAACTGCTCCAGTTCCTTACGCGCGCCGCACGACGAGCGCGCCACTGTGATGGAGATGCTGGGGAGGCGCTTTTTAACAACCATAGTATAGGTGTACCAGAACTACTAAGCTATTTCAATGGCTTATACAGGAGGTGCCCTATGCTAAGATGCGGGTTATCTATCACCCCTATGCGAGGGTATCAAGGATAATAACTCCAGTTAAATCAGTAACAATGGTCAACTTTTCCTTCCTGGAGCCAAGTCCCCGCCTGGCCGTCAGCCGCCCTTCGTTCAGATTATCCTGGGGCGAAAGGATTCCTACACCAACACCGTAAACGTGGCTTCCGAACGCTCGACCGGCCGATATAAGGTGTCACGCTCCACGGGACGGCGGCCGGCTTTGCGGATCAACTGCAACAGTTCCGCGCGGCGCAGGCCCTGTTCGGTAGTGGCGCCGGCGTCGTGGTAGATGCGCTCTTCTACGATCGTGCCATCGAGATCGTCGGCGCCGAAGCGTAGCGCGATCTGCGCGATCCGCGGCGTCATCATCACCCAGTAGGCCTTGATGTGCGGAATGTTATCGAGCATCAAACGCGCCACCGCGATGTTTTTGATGTCGGCGAAGCCGGTGGTCTTGGAAATGTGCTGCAGCGCGGTGTTGTCAGGATGAAACGCCAGGGGAATGAAGGTGACGAACCCGTGCGTTTCGTCCTGCAGGGCGCGCAACTTCACCAGGTGGTCGGCGCGGTCCTCATCGTTTTCGATGTGGCCGTAGAGCATAGTGCAGTTCGACCGCAGCCCCAACTGGTGGGCCGTGCGCGCGGTCTCGAGCCATTCGTTGCCGTCGATCTTGTGATCGCAAATGATACGGCGCACGCGTTCGTTGAAAATCTCGGCCCCGCCTCCGGGCATCGAATCCATGCCGGCGTCGCGCAGCCGCTCCAGCGTCTCGCGGATCGAAATGCCGCCGCGCCGCGCCAGGTATGCGATCTCCACCATCGTGAAGGCCTTCAGATGCACCTGGGGAAAGCGCTGCTTCAGGCCGCGCAGCATCTCGCAATACCAGTCCAGCGTCAGCTCCGGATGGAGGCCCCCCACGATATGGAATTCGGTGACCGCCTCGCTCCAGCCTTCGCCCGCGCGGTGCCATACCTCGTCGAGCGACATGGTGTATGCCTTGGGATCGCGCACGCGCTTGCCGAAAGCGCACAGCCGGCAACTCGCCACGCAAACGTCGGTGGGATTGATGTGGCGATTGACGTTGAAGTAGGTCGCATCGCCGTGCATCCGCTCGCGAACCAGGTTGGCCAGATAGCCCACGGACAGGATATCGCTGGTGCGGTAGAGCGTTACGCCATCGTCGAAGCTAAGCCGCTCGCCGGCTTCCACTTTTCGACGGATGGGAATCAGGCGAGCATCATCGATAACTGTCATGTTTCACACGTTTGGCTTGAACAGGAAAATATCGGCGGCCCAGAATAAAAAGAATAACACGCTGGCATAGCCGTTCATGGTGAAGAAGGCCGCGTTCACGCGCGAAAGGTCGTTGGCGTTCACGATGCGGTGCTCATACACCAGCAGGGCAGCCACCGCCGCCGTGCCCGCCACGGCCAGCGCACCCAAATGCAACGTGTAGACCAGCGCCAGCAGGCAGACGATCATGAGCACGTGCAAGAGCCGGGCCACCCGCAAACCTCCCGCGATTCCCAATACGCGCGGCACGCTCCACAAGCCTTCGGCGCAATCGAAGACATAATCCTGGCAGGAATAGATCACGTCGAACCCCGCGGTCCAGAACGTCACCGCTGCCGTGAGCAGCAGAATGCGCGCGTCCAGCGAGCCCTGCATGGCGATCCAGGCAGCCGCCGGCGCGATTCCCAGGCACAGGCCCAGCACCAGGTGGGAAAGCGAGGTGAACCGTTTGGTGAAAGAGTAAAAGAAAATCAGTCCCAGTGCCACCGGCGCCAGTTCGAGACAGAGCCGGTTCAGCTCGAAGGCCGCAAACAGGAAGAGAAGGGCGGATACTTGCACGAACAGCCAGGTAAAGCCGGTCGAGAGGTGTCCAGCCGGCAGGTGGCGCATTCTGGTGCGCGGGTTGCGCGCATCGATATCCGCGTCGATCAACCGGTTGAAGGCCATGGCTGCCGAACGCGCGCCCACCATGGCCACGACAATCCACAGCAGCTTGTGCCAAACGTAAAGTCGGCCGAAGCCGCCCGCCCGGTAGGCAAGCAGCGCACCCGTCAAGGCGAAGGGCAGGGCGAATACGGAATGCTCGAATTTGATCATTTCGAGCGTCAAGCGGAGGCGTTTTAGAATCATCCGGTGAGAACCTCTCTATTCTACGCCATGACATTTGAGTAAAATACGGTAACAGTATCGGCCCGAGCGTTTCGCGTGATACAGTGGCAGACGGCTTGTCGGAGGAAGGAGCCACGAGGAATGCTGGAAGCATTCGCATTGACGGACAAGGGATGCATCAGGAGCAATAACGAAGACTATTGCCTGATTGAGCCGGATTTGGGCTTATACATCCTGGCCGACGGAATGGGCGGCGCACGGGCCGGAGAGCGTGCTTCCCGTCTGGCGGTGGACACCGTGTCGGAAATGGTGCACGGCGCCGGACGGCGCGATTCCCAGGTGCTGCTCAGCGCGGTGGAAGAGGCCAACCGCCGCGTGCTCGAAGCAGCTCATAGCGATCCCACTTTGGAAGGGATGGGGACGACGCTGGTAGCGGCGCTCGATTTGGAAGAAGGCTTCTCCATCGCAAGTGTCGGCGACAGCCGCGTTTACGTATTGGACGACAACGGTTTGCGCGTCATCACCGACGACCAGACATGGGTCAACGAAGTCGGCCGGCCTCTCGGCCTGGACGAAGAGAGCCTGCGGAACCATCCCATGCGCCACGTCCTGACAATGGCCATCGGAGCCAGCGCGCCCCTCACCGTCAATTACTACTCGGTCGACCTGCGCAATGGCGCCCTGTTGCTGATCTGCAGCGACGGCCTGCACGGAGTGATCGACGACATCGAGCTGGAGGGGATCTTGAAGGGCGGCCGCAACGGCACGTCGCTCGAAGAGAGCTGCCGCAAACTGATCGCAGCCGCCAAGGAAGCCGGCGGACCGGATAACATCACTACAGTATTGGTGAGAAAAATCGCCTGACCGGCGCACCAATTCAGTAGACGTGAAAATACTGCCTCTACTGGCCGTGTGGATTTGTGTGGGGGCCTGGCCGGCCTCCGGCCAGGTGGCCGTCCTCCACATCCAAGTAATTGAGGGCGAAGGCGCTGTGCACACTCCGGGCTCGCACAGCCTGCGCCCGTTGACGGTCGAAATCACCAGCGAAACCGGCAAACCGGTAGAAGGCGCCGCAGTCAGTTTCCATCTGCCCGAGGAAGGCCCCGGCGGCACCTTCGGCAACCAACTCCGCACCGACGTGGCGATTACCGACGCGAACGGGCGCGCCAGCCTCCGAGGCCTCCAATTGAACCGCACACCCGGGCCGTTCCAGATTCGCATTGTGGCCGCCAAAGAACAGGCCCACGCGGGCGCAGTCTCCTCCCAGTACATCTCCGAACCGAGAAGCGGGACGACCCCGAGCACGCCAACCGCCTCGCGCCGCCCCCTCAAGTGGATCGCGATGGCCGTGGCGGCCGGCGGCGCAGCGGCTGCGGTAGCCCTGCTAGCCGGCAAGTCGAGCGCTGGATCGACGCCGGCGGCATCGACGGCGGTCGCGCTCGCCCCGACCATCGGGACACCCACCATCACTGTGGGGAAGCCATGAAGGGCGGAATCCGCCGTGCGCTGCTGCTGGCGACCGCGGTTATGCCGGCGGCCTGGGGCCAGTTCCAGTTGTATCTGGTCAGCGGTTCGCTCGAACAACCGGTGGCTCCGCTTTACGATTTCGGCCCAATCGAACCGGGCCTGTCAGCCTCCGCACAATTCCGCATCCGCAACACCGGCACCAGCGCCTCCATGCTCGATCTGCTCTCGGTGAGAGGCAGCGGCTTCACCATGACGAGCGGTCCGGCATTGCCGGCGACCCTGGCTCCGCAGAAATCCGTGGATTTCACCGTCGTCTTTCAATCCGCCGGCACCGGCGGCTATAGCGCTTCTCTCGATTCGGTGGGGATCTCGGTACTACTCACCGCCACCGTGCCGGTGGAACTGACGTGTCTGCTCTCGACCGGAGGCGTCAACCAGCCGTTGGGCGCCGCCACCGTGGACTTCGGCGCGGTGGAGCAGAGATCGGCGGTGACGCGGCACGTCGTGCTCTTAAACCAAACCAACGTGCCGCTGATCGTGCCGACGCTGGCCACCACCGGCGCAGGCTTCACGCTGAGCGGATCCACTCCCATCGGGATCCTGTTGCAGCCTGTGCAGAGCGCCGGCTTCGATGTGCAATTCAGTCCGGCCACGGCGGGCCCCGCGAACGGGTCTCTGCTGGTGGGAAGCCGCTCCTATCGCTTGAGCGGCACCGGCACGCCGCCGTCATTGCCCGCGCCGCAGCTCTCCGTTTCGCTCGTCCAGGCGCTGAGCGCGCAGCAGGGCACCGTCACCGTGAACCTCAGCCAGGCATCGGCCACCAGCGGCAACGGCACGGTGACCCTGACGTTCCAACCTGCTGTGGCCGGCTCTACGGATGGGGCCATCGCTTTCGCCACCGGCGGGCAGACCGCCAACTTCACCGTCTCAACCGGCGATACACAGGGCCAGTTCGGGACACAGGCGTCGGTCGCCTTCCAGACCGGCTCCACTACCGGCAGCCTGGTCATTACGGTGCAATTGGGCAGCCAGACGGATCAAAAGACCATCGTCATTCTACCGGCGGCTGTGAACGTGACCGCGGCGCAGGCCACGCGCGGCGCAGGCACGATTGAAGTGGACGTCTCCGGCTTCGACAACACCCGCACCGCCGGAACTGTGATCTTCACGTTCTTCGACGCCAATGGCAACACTGTCGCGCCGGGAGCCATCCGCACCGATAGTGCTGCGGCCTTCGCCGGCTATTTCCAAAACTCCGCCGGCGGTACTTTCGTGTTGAAGGCCATCTTCCCCATCACCGGCGACGCGACTCAGATCAAGGCGTTCGAAGCCGACTTGAGCAACGTCACCGGCACAACAAAGGGTGTCAAGACAAACTTCTAATTCCCGCCACCGCGTCCGCCGGCGGCAGCGGGCGGGACGGCCTGCAGGTCTACTTTGAAGTACGCGACGCCGGCATCCGACATCAGCTTGTTCAGTTTGGGCACTTCGTCCCAGACCGCGTCGACGGCTGCCGTGCCCTTCTTCAACTCGGCCGCCGCATCCTCCATGTCAGCCAGTTGGCGTGCGGTCGGCGGGCCCGAGAAGCCGTCGATGGACCCCATCAGGCGCTGGATTTTCTGAGTCACGGGCGGCGGCGTGAACTCGCCGCGTGGTCCAGCGCTGCCACCTCCGCCCCCGCCGCCGCGGCCCCCGCCGCCGGCCGCTTCAAAATAGGCGGCCGCGGTCTTCACCTTGGCGGCAAGATCTTCCACGGCCTTCTTGACGGCGTCGGGCACCGGCGCCGCGTTGGCCTGGTTCCAACTGGACTGCAGGTTGGTCAATGCCGTGATCATGGCCACGGCTCTGCGGCGGGGAGCTTCAGCATCGCGGGTCAGGTTCACCAAAGTATCGATGGCCGTACGCCTTCTGGAGCGGTCTTCGGACGACATCGTGACGCGCGGATCGTCTTCCACGGTCACCTTGTACGAATCGGACTTGGCGTTGGCGGTGAGCGTGACGGTATACTCGCCGGGATCCACCAGGGAGCCGCCTCCTCCACGGCCGCCGCCAAAGCCGCGGCCACCGCCACCGCCGCCACCACCGGCAGCGCCGAATTCGGTGTTCAACTCTGCGCCGAGGTCGCCGGGCGCGCCGGGTGTAGCAGCACCACCGGCCGTATCGGCCGCGGCGCCTGCCGCCGGTGCACCAGCCGCCGCTCCGCCGGCCGCAGCAGCGCTACCGCGTCCGCCGCGTCCACCGCCGCCTCCTCCGCCACCGCCTCCGCCGCCGCGTCCGCCACCAGCAGCGCCGCCGGCCGCGGTTCCGCGGCCTCCGGCCGGAGCGACGGGAGCGTCAAATCGCATGTCCCATGTGGTTCGGATGATGGAGCCAGCTTGCGCCTGGGAGACATTTGTTTGCATCGAGCGGACCAGCTTGCCGGCCTGGTCGGTGACCGCAATCCGCACCTGTCCGGCCGACTTGGCAAAGAAATCCAGCATCAAGCCATTCTGCGCATTGGGTGTAAAGAACATGTTGGCACCTTCGAACCCGCGATAGTTGGCCATCTTCCACTGAATGCCGGGGCGGCCGCCGAAAACCTTCAGGTCGCTGGTGAGCACCTGGTCGTTCAACTGCTCGAGCGCCGAGATGTTGTCCATGATCCAGATGGAGCGGCCGTGCGTGGCGAGAATCAAATCGTGCTCGCGAGGGTGAATCTGAATGTCGAACACCGGCACGGTCGGCAAACCGTTTTTCATGCGATGCCAGTTGGCGCCCTTGTCGAACGAGGCAAAGATCCCGAATTCCGTGCCGGCGAACAGCAGGTTGGGATTCACCGGATCTTCGCGGACGACGTGCACCGTGCCGGCTTCCGGTGGAATGCCGCTGGTGATTTTGGTAAACGAGTCTCCGAAATTCCTGGTCAGGTAAATGTAGATGGCGAAGTCGCCGGCGCGGTGGTCGTCAAAGGTGACATACGCGGTGCCGGCATCGGTGCGCGAGGGCTCGATGCGGCTCACGTAGCTCATTTTGGGCAGGCCCATGATATGGGTGACCACGTTGGTCCAGGTCTTGCCATCGTCGCGCGACAGTTGGACGTTGCCGTCATCGGTGCCGGCCCACAACACGCCGGCCTTGACGGGCGATTCGGCAATCACGGTGATGCACGGCCATTGGGCCACGCCGTCATCGCGCGAAAGCGCAGCGCCCGCGCGGTCCATCACTTTGCCGAGGATGGTCATCTTGTCGCGGTCCGCTCCGGTGGTGAGATCACTGCCTAAGCGGATCCAGTTGTCGCCGCGGTCGGTGGATTTGAAGAGGTAGTTGCCACCGTAGTAGATGGTTTTCGGATCGTGCGCCGAAATCATCAGCGGCGAATTCCATTGAAAGCGGTAGCGCGGCGACTGGTCGTTGTCTTCCTGCGGCCGGATACTTTTTGATTCGCTGGTTTTCAGATCGCGCCGCGAGAGGCTGCCGTCCTGCGATTCCGCGTAGATCAGGTTCGGGTCGATGGGATCGATGCGGTTGTAGAAACCGTCGCCGCCTTCCACCGTAATCCAATCCGCATTCCCGATTCCAGTGGGCTGCAGGGAGGAACTAGGTCCGCACCAGGAGTAGTTATCCTGCAAGCCGCCGCAGACATGGTACGGTTTCTGAAAATCGAACGCCACCTCATAGAACTGGCCGAGGGCGATGTTGTTGAAGTGTTCCCAATTTCGCCCGCTGTCCCAGGTGGACCAGACACCGCCATCGTTGCCGCTGAGCAGGTGGTCGGAATTGGCAGGGTCGATCCAGATGGCGTGCACGTCGCTGTGGACGTTGCGGAAGCGGGCCTGCGAAAAAGTCCGGCCGCCATCCTCGGACATATAGATGTTGACTCCGCCGAGCCAGATCTTCTGATCGTTATTAGGATCGATGCGGAGCTGGCTGAAGTAAGACGGGCGCGGGTTGGTGTCGCTCATGCGAGCCCAGGTGGCGCCGCGATCTTCGGACCGGTAGACACCGCCGACCGTGGCGTGCTCAATCAACGTGTAGACGATGTTGGAATTCTTGCGATAGACTTCCACGGCGCTGCGGCCCCAATCGCCCGAGGGCAAGCCGCGGCCCGCCTGGCCGGCGATGCCCAGCCTGGTCCAGTGCAAACCGCCGTCGGTGGATCGGTACAGGCCGCTACCCGGACCCCCGCCGTTGTAGCCGAACACCGTGCGCCGGCGCTCATAGGCGCAGGCAAACAGGATGTTGGGGCTCTGCGGATCGATGGCAATATCGGAGACGCCCGTGTCTTCATTGATGATGAGCGTCTGTTTCCAGGTGGCGCCGCCGTCTTTGCTCATGAAAACGCCGCGCTCTTTGTTTGGCCCCCACAGGTCACCGAGCGCGGCCACGTAGACCGTGTCGGGATCGGTGGGATGCACTACGATGCGGCCGATGTGATGCGTCTCCTTGAGACCGAGGTGGGTCCATGTCACGCCGGCGTCCGACGATTTGTAGACGCCATCTCCCCAGGAAGAACTCTGGCGGTTGTTGGCCTCGCCGGTGCCCACATAGACAATGGCGGGGTTCGACGGAGAAATGGCGATGTCGCCGATGGAAGGATTCGGCTGATCTTCGAAGAGCGCCTGCCAGGTGGTGCCGCCGTTGACGGACTTGAAGAGGCCGCCGCCGGCCGCCCCGATGTAAATGATACGGGGATCGGACTCGACCACCGCAATGTCGTCGGTGCGGCCGCCCATGACGGCGGGGCCGATGCTGCGGAAGCGCAGGTTCTTCAGCGCAGCATCATACGACGACTGCGCGAAGGCGGTAGCGGCTAAAGCCGAAAGCGCGAGGGTGGCGGCGAAGATGGAGATGCGTGACAGTTTTCTTGAAGGCATGAGAGTTTCCCTGAATCGGAGCCATTGTACATCAGGCGGAGGGCGGAGGGCCGGCTGAAAGCCGGCTCTCACTGGCTGGATCGATGCTGGTGGTGGGCGGAATTGGGTTCGATTCGGGAACGGGATCTGGTTTGGTTGTTTCGGGTTGAGGGGCGGAATTGGGTTCGTTTGGTGTTTCTTCCAATTCGTCCAATTCGGGGCGCAGGGCGCGGAGGCGTTCGAAATCCTCAATGGCGCGGCGGTATTGGCGCTCGGTCTGGGTCTGGTAGCGCAGAAAGAGTTCCCAGGTGTGGGGCTTCTGAGTGTTCATGTGGAAGCCCGCCGAGAGCGCGAAATTGCGATTCTGGGCGCGGGTGATTTCGATATCGCCATCGCCGGCNNCCGGACTCGAGGCGGGCGACGCGGAGGAGGGCCATCTGGCAGAGGGCGATGCGCTCGACGGCGAAGATTTCCTGGGAGTTGACGGGGCGGTAGAGGTCGACGGCGTCCTGGCGGAGGTGGTCGAGGGCCTTGAGGTCTTCGAGGCGGACGACGGTGAAGGTGGAGCCGGCGAAGCCGTGTTTGCGTGCGTTGAGAGCGGATTGGGTTTTGCCGGCGGTGGAGCGGGGGCCGGTGGATTTTTGCGCGTTGGTGCGGTTGGCGGCGATTTGTCTGTCGGTGGCCATGAGGGGAACCTTTCAACTCAGGCGTAGCATGGCGACGAGCGGGGAATGGGAGATGAGGGCGATAAGTGTTCTGGAATCAGTGAAGAAAACTCGAAAATTCTCGTGAACGGCTCGGTGCTGGTGGTTGGGTTCCGCCGGCAAAACGGGGCCTCGGGAACAGACGTCGAGCAGCAGTTCTCCTTGACAAGGACTAGTTTTTGATACAAACTAGATTACATGAAAGACAATTCTACGGCGCCGATCATTTCCTTTGGGCGGCGAGCTGCCTCCTATTGGTATGTCGATGGCCTCCCGGAAATTCTGTTCGGGCTGATGCTCGTCATCGTGGCCGCATTGGCATTCTTGTGGCGCAGGTATACGGCCAGGTCCTGGAGGGAATTCGATTGGATCATCGTTTGTGTGGGGTTCACTGTCTACTTCCTGATGGAGCGCGGCGTCCTCGATTTCCTGAAATCGCACGTCACGTACCCACGCACGGGCTATGTGCAGCCGCCGGAGGAACGAGACTGGAGCTACCGACCCCTGACTACGCTTTCCTTGCGACCCGACCCACCGGCCAAAGAAAACGTGACGTTCTTCCGGCTGCGCACGGTGGGGCCGATCTGGTTGCTCTTCTTTTTCATGACCTACGGGAGCCCGCCGGCAGGTTGGCTGGTGGCATTCGTGATGCCCGCGTTGGCGGCCACACTGTATTTGGTGAACCGCAGATCGGAGCGTCCCTACCGATGGTGGTCCGCTTTCATTCTGGCGCTCACGGGGCCGGTGTTTCTGTGGGTGGACGTCCCGGCGCCTCTTCAGCGGGCGCTGCCATTCCTGCTGTCCGGCGGGTGGCTGCTGGCGCAGGGTGTATGCAGGCTGGTCAGCTACCTGCGCATGAATCCGTATCCACGGACGGCGGAAGGAGTGCGGGCGTGACCCCGCGAGCCCAGGAAATCGCCCAACTGGATCGGCTGATCCACGAACCGGCGCGGTTGACGATCGTGCTGATCCTGGATGGCGTGAGCGAAGCCGACTTCCTCTACTTACAGCGCGAAGGTGGGTTCACGCAAGGGAACCTATCCGGCCACCTGTCCAAACTGGAGGAGGCCGGGTACGTGGAAATCGAGAAGAAGTTCAAGGGCAAGGTGCCGTTGACCGTATGCCGTCTCACGGGTGTGGGCAAGGCGGCTTTTTCGGGATACTCGGAGCGCATGCGGGGGCTGCTGAAATCGAACGGCGTGTCTGGCTAGTGGCGTAGCGCAAGAGTTCCCCGCGCGGCCTGCTCTACGGCGCGCATTACGCGCAGGGTGTTGCCGCCTAGAATTTTGAGGATGTCGGCATCGGAGAAGCCGCGCTCCATCAGACCACGGACCAGGTTGGGGATTTTGGAGATGTCTTCCATGTCCTGCGGGAACATGTCGTCGGCGCCATCGAAATCGGAACCCAGGCCGACGTGGTCGATGCCGGCGATCTTGATGGCGTGCTCGAAGTGGTCCAGGAGACGGGCCAGCGGCACGCGGCCCAGCTTGGCGATGCGCTCCGCGTTGATCTGGCGGACGGCCGGGCCATTCCGGGTGCGATCGCCGAAATTCGGAGTCTGGTTATCGATGGCATCCTGGCGCGCCTGCTCGTCTTTCAAGGCATTCTCCCGGTCAAGAAACCCGGGCTCGAGAAAGCCCTCATAGAAGTTGATGTGCACCACGCCGCCTTTGGCGGCGATCGAGCGGAGCATGTCGTCCGTCATGTTGCGCGGCACGTTGGCGATGGAGCGGCAGGAAGAATGCGACGCGATGATGGGCGCGGAGGATGTTTCGAGAGCGTCGTAGAAGGTCTTGTCGGAGACGTGCGAGATGTCGACCATCATGCCCAGGCGGTTCATCTCGCGGACCAACTGCTTGCCAAAATCGGTGAGGCCGTTGTGCTCCGGCGGTTTACTGGACGTGTCGGCCCAGGGCGTGTGGTTGGTATGAGTTAGCGTCATGTAGCGCACGCCGAGGTCAAAATAAGTGCGCAGCATGGCGAGGGAGGAATCGATGGCGGCGCCTCCTTCGAGACCCATAAGGATAGCGATGCGGCCACGCTTTTTGGCGGCGAGGATTTCGTCGGCGGTCGAGGCCAGGGCCAGATCGGCCGGATGGCGCGCCGTTTCACGGCGCACGGCGTCGATCTGCTCCAGGCTGCGGCGAATGGATTGGATGGGGCTGAAGCGGTCGGTGTCCGTCCAGATGGAAAAGAACAGGCCGGAGACGTGGCCGGCGCGCATGCGGGGGATATCGACTTGTCCGAAGTCGTGCTTTTCGGCCAGGTTATAAGCTTCGTCGACGATCATCTGGGTGGTGTCGTCGTGCAGGTCGAGGACCACGGCCCGTTCGAGCAGGCGCGCGACGCGGGCGGGATCGACCCTGGTCTGGGCGGTGGCCGAAAATCCAAGAAGCAGAACGAGGACCGGCTTGTTCATGATTCGAGGATTATAGCGTACGCTGCTCTCGCCAGGGCTACTGCGCCAGACGCAAGATCTGGGAAGTGATGTTCTGCAGGGCCCCGGCTAGACCGGAGTAAGTCACGTTGTAATACTTGCCGGGAGTTTGGCCGGTCTGGAAGACCGGAAGCCCGGTAACGGAATTCTTGTAATCCGGATCGTTTGCCACCCGTGCGAGCCAATCGGCGTCCAGCGGCTCTTCACTGGGGTAAGTGGTCGTATTAAAGTTCAGTCCAATCGCGTATATGACGGGCTGATAAGTAGCATCGGTGCGGATCGCGGTGGCCACATTGTCGGCGTAGTTGAACGCGGCATACCGAACCGAAACGGCGTTGCTGACATTCGTCCCACCCCCGGGGTAAAAACCGGTCGTTGACGGGAAAGTGGTCTTCCACGGCACATAGGTGCCGGTAGTGTTGGTGATGGGGCCGATTAGGGAGGGGATGGTACTAATATCGTCGCTGACTCTGGTAGCATCCGTTCTGAAATGGCACCCATAGTCGTTGGCGACATCGTCGGACGACTCGCAACCTGAGCCGGTGCACGCGGGGGTCACTTTCAAAACTCCGTTTGTGCCACGGTTCGTCGGTGGTGGAAACGGGTTAGCTACGGGAGAATCGATGAAGCCCAGCTTGGGGGTTTTGTCCGTACAGTACGGAGCGGAAGTGGCACTGAAACCTGATAAGCCTGAGGTAAAGGCGCTGGGCCGTCCATCCGTCATCAGGAGAATCACGTTGAGCGCGCCGACCTGATTCAACTGCGTGAGTTGATACCACGCCTGGTACAATCCTTCGCCGGTGTTGGTGCTGTTGTTCGTATCGAAATAGATGCTGTTGATCGCCGTGGAAATGTTCGGGGATGCCGTCTGGAAATTGGTAGTCGGGGCGAAGTCCAGCTTGTAGCTGCCGCCGAAGCTGACCAAACCGACCACGTCCCTTCCATTGACAAAGATCGAAGTCAAGGGGGTGGCGACAAACTGCAGCAGGTCAGTTGTGATGGTGGCCGGGCTTCCGGTCCTCTGCACCGATCCGGAACGGTCCACGACGATTATCATGTTGACGAAGCGGATATTGGCAGTGGCTGAGGCGCCCACCTGCGAGTTGTTGATATGAAGCACCCGCAGAAAGAGCATGGGAACGCTATAGGTGGCCGTAACGTAAACCGTACGAATTTTTGTGGTGGGATCCTGGGTAATACTCGAACTGTAGTTCAGTTGCGAGGAGGCCCAGGGAGACGGCAGGAAGTTCGCATTGAAGAAGCGCTGCACGGCGTCCTTGAGAGCGGCGTTTTGGGTGGGATTGGTGACGTCGGTGCTCCGCTGCACCTCGTTTCCGGCTCCGACGACCGCCGCGTCGCAAGCCCGTTGCAGCCGGCCCTTGACGTTGTAGAGCACGCTGAAGTCAATGGCCAGTCCCACCATAGGGATTAAGGTGAAAGTCGCGAAAACCATGTATACGGTTACAAATCCTTTACGTTTTCGGGCCGTTGGTTCCTGGCTTTTCATAGCTCACTCCTGTACCTGAACTCAGAAAATCGAGCGGGCATACACCTGCGGAGTCCCCGAAAGCCCGGGGATGCTCAGCGAGGGAGTGCCATTGATCATTTCGACCACGTAAGCCAACTCTCCGGAGTTGAGCAAAAGGACCTTCGCAAATCCAGTGGGCCCCACGGTATGGCCGGCGGCGGCTAAGGCATTGTTGCCTTGATTCGCCACGCTCACAGTCTGGTCCGCCTGAAGCGGGGGTGAGCCAAAGGCACTCTTGGCCACGCTTACCCCATTGATTGTGAGGCTGGTATTGCCCACAAATATCTCCTCGGTGAACACGGGGTTTCCCAAATTTGTGCAGTGCACCGTGCCCGGGACACTGAGTGGATTGGCGGCATCGCAATCCGACTGCTGAATCACTTTGATTTGCGAGAAGATTGCGACGCTGTCGCCGGTAGAGGTCAGATTGAAACCCGCCGACAGCGTCTGCGCATTCTGTATGGGCCCGGCATTGCGGAAATTGATCCCGCGGAGGTACATATGGCCGAGATCGCGGACAATCTGCTCCATCGACAGGCTCCGGACCAGGCGGAAACCGAATACGAAAGTGCCCAGGAGCAGCGGGATCAAGAATAACATCGACAGCGTGAATTCGACGATGGCGACTCCACGCCGGCGGTCTCGTTTGAGGAGTATGTTTCGCACGGTGCCTCCTACTCACTCACCGTTAGCGGGGGTGGCGCGCCGGTGTATGGTTCCACCACGTCAAAGGCGCACGCCGATATCAGTGGGTTCCCCGAATGCTTAAACGGAGCCAGCAGCCTGAACGGGTAGCCTTCGATCGAGACTTCGATGATGTTCCCCTGCGCATTGCTGGATTTCGTGCCGTCCACCGGGCTCATAAAATGAACGTGGATGGTTGCGGCGGCGGTTGGGGAATTCAAGAAGCCCACCGCATTTTTCTTCACAACCGCCTTAATCGAGTCGTCCTGGCCCGGACCCGGAACGTTGGCGCCGGTGATGCCGTACCGAACCCCGATGCGGACAGCGTTTTGAAAAGTGCTGCGCAGGAAGAGGGCCATCGAGATGTCCAGCAACAGGAAGATCAGTCCGAAAAGAAGGCCGCCGATCAAGCTTGCTTCCAACAGTTCCGCCCCGCTCTGGCGCCGTTTGCGTTTCTGCTTGCCGGCGGCTCGCAAGGTTTGTGCTTCGACCAGCGGATACGAGGCGGCGCAACCTGAGTCCGCATCCTCAACTCCGCCGGTATTCGGGACAGCAAGGATCAGATGGTCTTTCGGCATATCTTAGGCGAATTGTAGACACCATGGATGGTCAATTCAACCCTGGAAAGAGTTAACACCGGGGTTTATGACCTTCGACAACGGATGGCCTCAAAAGCTCTTTACAATCGGCCGGGTTAACGCTATATTTCGTAGCGCTACAATGTTTAGCGCAAAGAAAAGCGGAAAATCTCTCAGCGAGTTGGAACACCTGGTGATGGCGGTGGTCTGGGAGCGTGGCGACGTGACCACCGAAGACGTGCGGATGGCGCTGGAGAAGCGCCACCGTATGAAGGAATCGACCGCTCGGACGATTCTGTCACGTCTGGAAGAAAAAGGGTACGTAACGCATCGGATTGACGGCCGCACCAACGTTTACAGGGGCCTGGATGCGCCCACCAACGTGGCGGCAAGGGCCGTGCGGCAGATCATCGAGCGGTTCTGCGGCGGTTCCGTGGAGCAACTGCTGGTGGGGATGGTCAATAACGGCGTGGTAGACGAGAAGGAACTCCAGCGCATAGCGGCGTGCATCGCGCTTCGGAACAGGCAGGAGGGAGAGTGACGTAGAATATCGGCAGCGCCCGTAGCCGCAACATGGCGGTCCCCCCGCCGGGCAGGTCACGATGCACGATGATCTGCCCAACGGTTGGAGGAGCCCAAGCTAGCTGTTCTCACGCAGCCACTGCTCGAAAACCGTGCGGTAAAGTACAATGCCTCGACGGGAATACTGCAAGAAACCTTGGCGGCGGAACTGGTTCATATAGTGGGTCACGATTTCACGCGAGGTCCCGACGTACTGCGATAGGAGTTCATGGGTGAACGCGGCCATTTTGACGGAGCCATCCGGCTGCGCCGTGCCCAGGCGCTCGGAGAAACGGAGCAGCGAGCGGGCCAAGCGCCGCGCAATATTGTCGGCCGCAAAGCTTTCGATGCGGTGCGTGAGGTTGATGGTGCGCTGCACCAGAATTTGCAGCATCGCAACGGCCAGGCGTGGCCGTTTGAGAACGATATCCTCGATCTCCGCCGTGGTCCAAGCCATCAGCTTTGTGTCTTCCAAGGTGGTGACCTGCTCGGCACGCTGCGGCAGGTTCAGAAACGCCGATTCGCCGAAAAACTCATCAGGCTGATAAATGTCGACTACGACTTGGTGGCCGTGTTCCGAAAGCCGCGAAACTTTCACTTTGCCGTCGATGACCAGGTACAGGCTGGTGGACGGCTGGTCCTGGCTGTAAACAACTTGGCCTTTGCGGTACTCCAAGATGGTAGAGCACGGCAAATGCGCTAGCGGATCTTCCAAAGGTCGTGGTGGCGCGTACGCCATTGTGCTGGATGCCATTGGTTTCCTCCAAAGGGCGCACTGCTTTCAGTGCGGGTTATCGAAGCGCGCCGGAGAGGTTACTACTCTCGAACCGGCGAGCCTTCAACTCGGGCCGGGCCCCGTTCGGGATTCAAATCCCCCGTATGGTGACCTCTGCCCCAACTGATTGGCGAAGACTTCCCTGAGGAAGCCATCCGCCGCCAGACTTGCGACGCATCCCGTAACGGCTGTCTCTTGTGCGCTGCGGGTACTCGGTACTACTGCTTTTGATAGCGCAGTTTTCATTATCTTGTTGAGCACTTCACGTGCCAAATAATACTCATGTTTCGCACAAGGATGCAATAGCTCTGTTAAGTCACGGCTCCCGTGCGAGATAGCCCGCTTTGCAAGAACACCCGCGCCAGGCAAGCGCCACGCGCGCAAATGCATCGAAGGGACATACGGAAACAACAACAGGCAAAGTTTGCTCAATGGATCGATATATGATGGATGAGTGCCCGCCGTTTGGCGCTCCCTGCTTTCCCTGTTGACGCTCCATTCTGTGCTGGCTGCGCAGTCTTATAGTGCGCCGGCGGGGATTCGCCAGGCCCAGCGGCACACCACTGCGTCAATTTTGCCGGGCGGGCGCGTCATCGCGCCCCTCGGGGAACAACATGCAACGGGCGCTGGCCCTTTCGGACTAGCGGTGGGACCATCCGCGCGAGTGGTGGTGACCGCCAATGGCGGTATGGGGCGGAATTCCTTTACGATCTTAGACCGGGAGCGGAGCGGGAGGTGGACCTCGCAAGAGATCGCGGCCTCTTCCCACGAGAAGGTGGATGAGTTTGGCGGGACGGACTGGCGCGGCGTTTTCATGGGGTTGGCATGGGTGAACGATCACACCGTGTGGGCATCCGAGGGGAATTCCGGCAGGGTCAGCCTGTTCGATTGGGGCGCCGACCGGCGGCGCGTAGTGGATCTCAATCAGGGCGGCTTTCACGACAGCTACACGGCCGACTTGGCGAACGATCCCGACCACGGCATACTCTACGTGGTGGACCAGGCGAATTTCCGGGTGGCGGTGGTCGACACGAAAACGCGGCAAGTGGTGGCCTCGGTCAAGGTGGGCCGCCTGCCGTTTGCGGTGGCGCTGTCACCGGACCGCAAGAAACTCTACGTCACCAACGTTGGAATGTTCGAATACCGGGCGATACCGGGCGCCGACCCAGCCGATGCGCGCGGGACCGGGCTTCCTTTTCCGGCCTTCGGTTTTCCCAGTGCGGATGCAACGAATGGCGCCAAGAGGCAGACTGCCGAAGGGCCGGTTAACGTACCGGGTTTAGGCGATCCCAACGTGCGGGAATCGAATTCGCTCGCGGTAATCGATGTTTCGAACCCAACCGCGCCGAAAGTAGAAGCCTACGTCCGAACCGGGGTGCCGTTCGGCGGGACCAGCTATGGCGGCAGCAACCCCTCGGGTGTGGTGGCCACGGCGGAACGCGTGTACGTATCGAACGCCGGCAACGACAGCGTAACAGTAATCGACGCCAAAACGAATCAAGTGACGGCGGAGATCCCGATCCGCATTCCGGGCCTGGAGACTCTGCGCGGCGTGCTGCCGGTCGGCATGGCATACCACGAGAAGACCGGCTGGCTGCTGGTGGCGGAAGCGGGCATCAACGCAGTAGGGGTCATCGATACACGCGAGGGGCGCCTCGTCGGGCACATACCGGTGGGCTGGTTTCCGGCGCGCGTGGCGATCGAGGGCGACACGGCCTATGTCACCAATATCCGGGGAACGGGAACCGGGCCAAACGGCTACGGCAGGACGTCCGGAGCCGTGATGGCCGGCACCGTCCGCCAAGGCTCGCTCTCCATTTTTCCGCTGCCGCAGCGGGAGGAACTGGCGGGGCTCACGAGCTTTGTGATGGAGGCCAACGGATTCGTTCTGCGGACGGCCGCTCCGGCGCTCCCGGCCGGGATCAAGCACGTGGTGCTGATCGTCAAAGAAAACCGCACCTACGACGAGGTGCTGGGCGACGAAATGGAAGCCGACAACGGATTGCCGATGAGCGCGCCCGCTCTGGCGCGGTTNNGCCGAGCAGTGGAGCTTTAGCGACAACTTCTACGCCGATTCGGACGTCAGCGTGGACGGGCATCACTGGCTGGCCGGCGCGTATCCGAGCATTTGGACGGAGAGCTCTCTGCTGGCTGCTTACAGCGATCAGAAGAAGGACTTCCGGCTGGGGGACGCTCCCGGGCGGCTACTGTTCGCGGGGTCGAATTCATCGGTGCATCCCGAAGATCAACTGGAAGGCGGCACCATCTGGCATCACCTGGCGAAACATGGCGTGAGCTTTCGCAACTTCGGCGAGGGCTTCGAGCTGGCGGGCGTGGACGAAGACAAGGACCTGGAACCGACCGGCGCGCGCTTCCTCACCAATGTGCCGATGCCGGAACCGCTTTACAGCAATACTTCGCGCGAATATCCGGGATTCAACATGAACATTCCGGACCAGTACCGGGCGTCGCAGTTCATCAAAGAGATCGAAGAGAAGTATGTCAAGACCGGTGCGGACCTGCCGCAGTTCCTCTTCATGCACCTGCCCAACGACCACATGACGGACGCGCGTCCGGAGGATGGCTACCCGTTTGAAGAATCGTTCGTAGTGGACAACGACTACGCGCTGGGCCGCATTCTGGAGTATCTATCGGGCACCAGGTGGTGGAAGGAAACGGCGGTATTCGTCACCGAGGACGATGCGCAGGGCGGGGTGGACCACATCGACGCGCACCGCACCGTGCTGCTGTGCGCCGGGCCGTGGGCGAAGAAGGGCTACGTCTCGCACGTGAACACTAGTTTTCCCGGGCTGCTGAAGACCGTTTTCCGGCTGTTACATCTTCCGCCGCTGAACCTGTTCGACGCCGCGGCTTCCGACTTGAGCGATTGCTTCGCATCGGAGCCGGATCTGGAAGGGTACAAGCTGTTGGACGTGGACCGGCGCATTTTCGATCCCGATAAAGCGCACGCGGCCACCAATGGGAAGCCTTCGGTGAAGATGGATGGGCCGAAGGTGGTGCGGTAAATCTCAGCTCCGGCGTGGACCGGCGCAACACACTATGCGCGATTGCGCCGGCCCGAACGCTCGATCCAGTTGCGGAACATGGCGGCGTAGCCGCGGGCTTCGGGGTCCGTGCGTAGTTGTTCCACGGTGAAGCGCATCTTCCTTCCCCAGTTCGGGTATTGCCAGGTGGTCGAGGGGAGGTTCTGTTGGTGAAGTTCCTTGGTGAGGTCCTCCTGGTTGATCGCCAGCAGTTGCGAAGGGGTCAGGGCCAGGAAACCGACGATGGCGTCGTGCAGCGGGCCGCTCAATTCCGGCCAGGCCGCGGCGATGCGCGGCGCGCCGGGCGGCAACAGTTGCTGCGCGAATAGGACGTCGAGCATCTTCTGCTTTTCCGCGGCGCGGGTTTCCGACTGGCGACGAAATTCGGCATCGTCGATGGTCGAGGCGGCGCGGCGCGCCGCGATATCGGCCTCGGCCCAGTAGCCGGCGAGCGTCGGCAAGTCGTGTGTGGTGGAGGAAACCAGCGCCTGTCGTGGATACTCTTCGTGGCGGCGGAATTCGCCGCGCTCGTTCTTCTCGAAATAGAACAGACGGTAACTAAGGATGCCGAAGCGCGCCAGGGTTTCGCGCACGGCCGGCTCTACGGTTCCGAGGTCTTCGCCGATCACGACCACCTGGTTGCGGACGCTTTCGAGCGCCAGGATGCGGACGAAATCTTCGGAACTTTCGCGGACGTAAGCGCCCTGGGTGGCGTCGGAACCGTCGGGAATCCAGTAGAGGCGGAACAGGCGCATCACGTGGTCGATGCGCAGCGCCCCGCCGTGACGGCAGTTCTTGCGAATGGATTCGGCGAACAGGCGATATCCGTCTTCGCGGTGATGGCGGACGTTGGGCGGAGGGAAGCCCCAGTCCTGGCCCTTGGGTGAGAAGTCGTCGGGGGGCGCGCCGACGCGGCAACCGGCGGCGTAGAAGGGACGGTGGGCCCACAAGTCCGAGCCGAAGCTGTCGGTGGCAAGCGCCAGATCGTGGTAGAGCCCGATGGAGAGATGGCGGTCGCGCGCATAGCTTTGGGCGCCGGCCAACTGGAGGTCGATCTGCCACTGGAGAAACTGGTAGAACAGGACGCGCCGCCAATGCTTTTTGCGGAACGCGGCCACTTCGGCGGATGCGGGGTCCTGATTGGCGGCAGGCCATTGCGGCCAGATCCACGCCTGAGGATCAAGGCTGTGGAGGTGTTCATCGAGAGCGCAATAGACGGCGAAGTTCTCGAGCAGTGCGCCTTCCCGCTGGAGGAATACCTGGAAGCGGCGGCCGCGTGGCGAAGCGGTGCACCAGTCACGCCGCAGAAAGTCCAGGAACAGCAGTTTGAGGAAGCGCAGCTTGAGCGCGGCCACGCGTTCATATTCCACAAACGGAGCGGCGCGGAGGGAATCGAGCGAGTTCTGGAAAGCGGCCGACTGCCACAACTTGCGGGCGCGGCGGCAGCGCGAGAAATCCTCCAGGGCTTCAACATCNNAGATCGCGGAAATCGCCGCAGCCCCAGTTTCGCGCGGAGCGGACGCCGTAAAGGCTGACGGCGAGACCGGCGGCGCGTCCGCCCTGGCCCAAGTGCGGCGAGACGAAGGCGCGGTCCGGCGTGACGATGAGGCGCGTGGAGGCGGTAGCGGTGCCAAGCGTCAGGGTCACCTGGTGATAGCCCAGCGGAATGGGTAGCGGCAAGGGGGCCTGCTTGCGCACCCAGGTGCGGCCATCCATTTCGATGTGGGCGGTCTGCGCGAGTTCCCAGAGGTTCAGTTCGAGTTCGGCGGTGTGTCCATCCTCCTGGTGAATGAGGAGGCGGGCACGATGTCCGAGCGATTCAGCGGGAACGTTAATGGGGAGTTCCAGGGCGGCCGATTCGGAGACAACCACGACGGGGGGCAAGAGGCGCTCCCATTCGCGGCGCGTCAGCGCGGCGAGCGAACCACGGAGTTGTTCGGCATGGGCGGCAGGGACTCCCAGCGTCGCCAGGATGGACTGCCGGACCGAAACGCTGGTTCCATGATACTTGCCCCAGATATCCCAGTAACCGGCCTCGATTCCACAGGCGGCAGCGGCGCGGTCGAGTAGTTGCTCGAAGGTCTCATCGGCCATGAACATTTCAGGCTAACATCAGGGCGCGCAGGCGTGTCAGGACGTCCGGAAAAGCGGCGGGAGCGCGTATGAGGTCGTGGCCGGCGCCCGCGATGGCGAGCAGGTCGGTACGGGACGGGATGAGCGCGAGCGCGGCGCGTACCTCAACGAGCGAGCCGAAGGGGTCGGCGGATCCGTGGACGAACAGTGCGGGCGTGCGGAGATCGGGGAAAAAGGCGGTGCGCGGCTGATCGGGTTTGGCGGGCGGGTGGAGCGGATAGGAGAGCAACAGCAGCCCGTCGGCGAGCTCCGCATGCTCCGCCGCGGCCATGGCGGTCTGGCGGCCGCCGTAAGAATGGCCGCCGGCGCAAACGCGGTCCGCGTGCAATTCCTTCAGTGCGGAGACGGCGCAGGCGACGCCCTGGCGATCGCGCGCCGCAGCGGCTGGGAACGGAGGACCCTTGGGGCGTTGCTGGCGGAAAGGGAGATCGTATCGCAGCACCAGGAAACCGGCCTCGGCGAAGGCACGCGCCAACAGGACCAGCAGCGGAGCGTTGCAGTTTGAACCGGCGCCGTGGGTGAGCGCCAGCGCCTCTCCAGTAGGTTGAGCGGGATGGTGGAGGACGCCGTGGACAGAGTCTTGTTCGAAAGGGCTCTCCAAGTTGCTACTCCAGGTTGAGGCGGCGCGTGAAATCGGCCAACATGCCGCGGGGTGCGATGCGTACTCCGCGCATCAGCCAGCGGTTGCGCGCGCCGGCGGTGATCTGGGTCTTGCCGGCCATCATGGCTCGATAGCCTTCGCCGGCCACTTCAGCCGCAGTCATTGTGGGTCCTTGGAACAGCTTGCTTCCGGTGATCCCGGCGCGCTCGAAGAATTCGGTTCGCGTAGGCCCGGGACAGAGCACGGTTACGGTAACGCCGGTGTCTTTGACTTCATTCGCGATGGATTCCGAAAACGAAAGCAGAAAGGCTTTGCTGGCGTAGTACATAGCCATGAACGGGCCCGGGACGAACGCGGCGGTGGAAGCTACGTTCAGAATTCGGCCTCGTTTGCGCTGAAGCATGCCGGGCAGAAAGAGTTTGGTGAGGTGCGCCGGCGCGGTCATGTTTACCTGCATGAGGCGCGCATCGGCGGCCCAATCCGTCTCGGCGAAGGCGCCGCGAAGCCCGAAGCCCGCGTCATTGATGAGGATATCGATGGGCGTCGATTGCAACTGCTCGAAGACTTGCGCGGGGGCAGCCGGGTCAGAGAGATCGGCCGCCAGCACGCGCGCCTGAATGTTGTAGGCGCGCGCCAGGTCGGCCGCGACCGTCGCGAGACGTTCCGGGTTACGGGCCACCAGGACGACGTTGCACCCGTCCGCCGCACAGAGTCTGGCCAGTTCGGTCCCGATGCCGGAGGACGCCCCTGTGACGAGGGCCGTCTGTTGGGCCATGGGCTATTCCTTCTTCTTGAGGGCGCTATCGTTGTCCCGAATGAACTGGCGGATGCTGTCGGACATCCCCAGCAGTTTTTCCCATTGTTCGCGATAGAGCGTGACGGGAAAGCGGCCCAGGCCGTAGACCGAGACCGCACCTTTCTCGCTGACTTTCAGAGACATCTGCCCGCGCGCGGGCCGTTTCAAAGCTTCGTTTTCGGCGCGCAGACGTTCGAGTTCAGCTTTTAGTTCTTCTTCAGAGGACATGGTAGTTGATTTCAGTGATACCACACTGGGCATGGTAGGCTGAAATCCTCCTCTCCATGGCTTCGTTCGATTCCATCCTTTTCGATTTTGACGGCGTGCTGGCCGACACCGAACCGGTTCATTGCGCCTGCTGGGCGGAAGTGCTGGCGACCGTCGGAGTTACGCTGACCTGGGAGTTTTACAGCCGCCAGTGCGTCGGCATCGACGACCGTGACATGCTGCGCATGATGGCCACGCAGTCCGACCCGCCACGCCCATGGGACGACCTGTGGAAGCTCTATCCGGCCAAGAAACGATTGTTTATGGCGCGCATGACCACCAAGCCGCCGTTCGACCCGGCACTCGCCGGGTTTCTGGAGGGCTTGCACGGGCGGTACAAAATGGCGGTGGTGAGTTCCAGTTCCTGCACCGAGATCGAGCCCATGCTGGTGGCGGGCCGATTGCGCCCATACTTCGAAACCATCGTGGGCGCGGAGAGTGTGAAACGATACAAGCCGGCGCCCGACCCTTACCTGCTGGCCGCGGCGCGCCTGGGCTCGCGCGCGCCGCTGGTAGTGGAAGATTCCGAGGCCGGCATAGCCAGCGGGAGGGCCGCAGGTTTTGCAGTGCTGGCGGTGAAGAGCCCGGCGGAGGTACCGGCACTCGTCGGGCAGCGGCTCGCGTTGTAAGCTGGAAGCAGTGTCCCCCGCTAAACCCAAGAAAAAAGCTACCGAGACGTTTCGCAGCGTGCGGCCGCTGCTGATGGAGTTGGTGCGCCCGCGGCGCGGCAAACTGGCGCTGGGCTTCGGCCTGATGTTGATCAACATCGCCATGAGCGTGGTGCTGCCCGGCGCGCCCAAGTATCTGCTCGACAATATCATCCGCGATAAGCAGCATTATCTGCTGACGCCGCTGGTGCTCACGGTCTTCGGGGCTACCGTTATTCAAGCGATCACTTCGTTTTCGCTCACCCAGTTGCTCTCGAAAGAAGGGCAGCGCCTGATTGCCCAATTGCGGCGCAAAGTGCAGGAGCACGTGGGCCGGCTGCCGGTGGCCTACTACGACTCGAACAAGAGCGGCGCGCTGGTTTCGCGCATCATGAGCGACGTGGAAGGCGTCCGGAACCTGATCGGCACGGGCCTGGTGGATTTCGTCGGCGGAATCCTGAAAGCCGTGCTGTCCTTGGTGATCCTGCTGCGGATCAGCGCCTTAATGACGGGACTGGCGCTGTTCTTCGTCGCGGTTTTTTCACTGACGCTGCGGACCGCTTTCAAGAAGATCAGGCCAATCTTCCGCGAACGCGGAAAAATCAACGCCGAGGTTCAGGGCCGCCTCACGGAATCGCTGGCCGGCGTACGAGTGGTGAAGGGTTACCACGCCGAAGACGAAGAGGCCCACGTGTTTTCCGGCGGTGTGCAGCGGTTACTCGACAACGTGATGCGCTCGCTCACGGCCATCTCCCTGATGAGCCTCTCGGCTACCTGCCTGATGGGGGTGGTGGGGGGCACCGTGATGTACGTGGGCGCGCGGCAGATGATCGCCAACACGCTGAGCACCGGCGACTTCATGTCGTTCACTCTGTTCCTGGCCATGCTGGTGGCGCCCATGTTCCAGGTGGTGGGCATCGGCACGCAGTTGACCGAGGCGCTGGCGGGCCTGGACCGCACCCAGGAAGTGCTGCACGAGAAACCGGAAAACGAAGACCCGAACAGAACCCAACCAGTGGGCATCATCCGCGGCGACATTGCCTTCGAGCACGTCAACTTCTCTTATGATCCCGGGAAACCGGTGCTGTACGACGTGAGCTTCGAGTCGCAGCCGGGCACCGTCACGGCGCTGGTGGGGCCGTCGGGATCGGGCAAATCGACCATCATCAGCCTCGTCGCGGCGTTTCACGAGCCCACCGAGGGAATGATCCGGGTGGATGGCACGGACCTTTCCACCGCGCAGTTGTATGCCTACCGCACGCAACTGGGCGTGGTACTGCAGGACACCTTTTTGTTCGACGGCACCATTCGCGAAAACGTGGGTTTCGCGCGGCCGCGGGCGAGCGAAGCCGAGATTCTGGAAGCCTGCCGGATCGCGCGCGTGGATGAGTTCGCGGAGAAGTTCGAAAAGAAATATGAAACCGTGGTGGGGGAGCGCGGCGTGAAGCTTTCCGGCGGGCAGCGGCAGCGCGTTTCGATCGCTCGCGCGATCCTGGCGAACCCGCGCATCCTGATCCTGGACGAGGCCACTTCGAGCCTGGATTCGGAATCGGAAGCGGCCATTCAGGAAGGGCTGTCGTATTTGATGAAAGGCCGCACCACCTTTGTGATTGCGCACCGGCTCTCGACGATCCGGCGCGCCGACCAGATACTGGTGGTGGAAGCCGGCCGGATTCTGGAGCGTGGCACGCACGAAACGCTGTACGCGGAGCAAGGCCGGTACTACGATTTGTACACACGCCAGCACGGCATCGATGCGAACCTATTCCTAGCGCCGGGAGAAGGTGACAGCGTGCCGGAAGAGGCGGCGCGGCCGCGTCTGGCAGGCGCGGCGGCGCCCACGGCGGCATCGCTGCTCGGTGGCGGAACGGCGTAGGGCATTTCTCAGCAGGTAATGACTGCTCTACAGCAACAACGGGGATTGAGACTGGAAGGAGAGGCCCTCCGAGAACTGATATGAAGAAACCGGGGACGCCCTGCCATGCCGTGGGCCGCAAACAAGACGCGATCCCCTCGTTGCCGAATTCGCTGGCCCAAAGTGCTATAATCATTCTGACTAGACTAGTCAGAAACGGGGCGCGCCATGAGCAAAACACAGAACCGCTCTTCCCGGCGGACGCTAAATCGGGGGCCTCACGTGGCCCAGAAGGATTGGCAACTGCAGGAAGCGAAAGCGCGTTTTAGCGAAGTGTTCCGTCTGGCGCGGGAATGCGGCCCGCAACGCGTGACCAAGCATGGTAGAGCGGCTGTGGTGGTACTTCCGGCCGAGGAATACGAACGCCTATCCAGGTCCAAGGCGCGGCAAGGGAGCCTGGTCCGGTTCTTCGCGGATTCGCCGCTGGCTGGTTCGGGTATTCAACTGGATCGACAACGCGATTTCGGAAGAGCGATTGACCTGTGAGCGGCTTCCTGCTGGATACCAACGTCGTCTCCGAACTGGTCAGGCCCAAGCCCGACGATAAGGTGCTCCGCTGGGTCGAGGAGACGGACGAATCGATCCTGTTTCTGAGCGTGCTTACGCTGGGCGAAATCAGGAATGGCGTTGAACGTCTGCGCCCTGGGCGGCGCCGGGGACGGCTGGAATCATGGCTGCAAGTGGATCTCCGATTCCGCTTTCAAGACCGGATTTTGCCGATCGACGCAGCTATCGCGGACCGATGGGGCACAGTTTCCGCAATTGCCGCAGCGAAAGGCAAGCCGGTGCCCGTCATCGACGGCCTTCTCGCGGCAACGGCATTACATCACAACCTTACGCTCGTCAGCAGGAACAGCAAGGACGTTTCCGCAACCGGTGTTCCGACGCTGAATCCATGGCTATAAGAAGACAGGGGAACTGAGGCAGCCTTTATCTTACGAGTGCCGCAGCATTCCCAGCACGGCGTTGATCAGCACGGCCACCATGCCTACCGGGATCGCGATTTTCCAGCCGATGTTCATCAACTGATCGTAGCGGAAGCGGGGGAAGGTGCCGCGGAACCAGATCATCATGTAAATGATGGTAAACACCTTCAGCAGAAACCAGAACAGTCCGATCACCGCCTGATTCACCACCGGGACGATAAAGACGCCGCCAACCAGCACCAGCGCCAGCGCGCACATCACCAGCACCTTCTGCTGCATGGTGTCCTTCAGCTTCTTCACCAGCGTCAGCGTCATGGCGCCGGAGCCCACGAACAACACTACCGGGAACGCTACGTTCAACGGCACATCCAGCCACCCGACGCTGGGGAACGGGCGCAACCAGCCACCCCAGAACAACGCCACGGCCACCGAGGAAACCACGAAAATGTTGGCGTACTCCGCCAGGAAGTAGAGGCACCAGCGAAAACCGCTGTACTCGGTATGGAAGCCGCCCACCAGCTCCGACTCCGCTTCCGGCAGATCGAACGGCGCGCGATTGGTCTCCGCGGTAGCGGCAATGATGTAGACCGCGAACGGCACGATCATGAAGCCCCAGTTGTCGAACACGAACCAGACGCCGCGCTGCGCCTGCGCCAGAACGATGGATTTCATGCTCAGCGTGCCGGCCGCCATCACGCCGGAGAGCAGCGCGAAGGAGAGCGCCACCTCATAACTCACCAACTGCGCGGCGCTGCGTAGCGCGCCCAACAGGGAATAGTGACTGTTGGATGCCCAGCCTCCCAGGATAATTCCCAGGATTCCCATGGCGGAAACCGCCGAAATCACCAGCAGTCCCACGTTGACGTCGGCCACGTAAATCGTTCTGGTAAAGGGAAGGACTGAGAAAGCGGTCAGCGCCGTGATGGTCGAAATGCAGGGCGCCAACCAGAAAATGGCCTTGTCCGATTCCGTGGGGATGATGTCTTCCTTGAGCAGCAGCTTCAAAGCGTCGGCGATGGGCTGTAGCAGGCCATGCGGCCCTACCCGCATGGGCCCGAGGCGCACCTGGAAATCCGCCAGAACCTTCCGCTCCAAGAGCACGATATAGCCGGCCACCAGCGGGAACGCCGCGATGATGACGAGCGTCACCACAATCGGCGCGAACAACGGATTCGAATAAACCGTTTGCCACATATCGTCTCTATCTCAATAGCGAAGTCTGTGCCAGCCGCAGAAACGGCTCCGGGTAGATGCCGATCGCCAGGGTCATGACTCCGGTCACCGCCAGCGCCAGGCGCAGGCCGAAGCTCGTGGCCAGCGGGGCTTTTTCGGTTTCTTCGCCTACGAACATGCTGCGGACCACCTTGAAGTAGTAATAAATAGCCACCGCGACGTAGAGCGTGGCCACCACCGCCAGCGTGTAATGTCCCGTCTGAATCAGCGACAGGAAGATGTAATACTTGCCCAGGAAGCCGGCCGTGGGCGGGATTCCGGACAGCGAGAGCAGGAAGATCAGCATCAGCAGGGCATAGCCGGGGCTCTTGTGCATGAGGCCGCTGATATCGTCCAGGTCTTCGCCGATGATCTTCTGCCGCCGCAACGCTACCAGCACCAGGAACGCACCCAGGTTCATGAAGGTGTAGACCATCACGTACACCGCGATGCCGTTGATGCCCGTTTCATTGCCGGCCACCAGGCCCAACAGCATGTAGCCGGCGTGCGAAATCGAGCTGTATGCCAGCAGCCGCTTGATGTTGGTCTGATTGACGGCCGCCAGGTTCCCCACAGTCAGCGTGAGGACTGCGATCACCGCCAGCATGGGCTCCCATACTTCGCGCGCGGACGCAAAGGGCGCCAGCGGGCCGTGGAAAAGCCGCAGCAGGAAGGCGAAGGAAGCCGCCCCCGACGCCACCGAGAGGTAGGCCGTCACCGTGGTGGGCGCGCCCTCGTAAGCGTCCGGGGCCCACATGTGGAAAGGAGCGGCCGAAATCTTGAATAGCAACCCCACCAGGGTTGTGACCAGCGCCAGGAAAACCACGGGGTCTCCAGGCGGGCGCGAGGCGATCGCGGCGGCGATATCCTCCAGCTTGGTGGAGTGCGCGATGCCGTACAGCACCGAGAAGCCGTACACCAGGAAGCCGCTCGAAAACGCCCCCAGCAGCAGGTATTTCATGGCGGCCTCATTGGAGCGCTTGTCAGCCCGCAGGAAGCCCACCATGATGTAGAAGCTTAGGGCCATCAGCTCCAGGCCGATGAACAACGTGATCAGGTCCGTACCGGTGGCCAGGAAGTACATGCCGCACTGCGCGAACAGGATCAGGCTGTAATACTCGCCGTGGTGCTCGCCGGCAACCTCCAGGTAGTGATACGAGACCAGCGCCACCACCATGGCGGCGATCAGGAAGATCCAGTTGAAGAAGATGCCGAACCCGTCGACCGTTACCGATCCCTGGAATCCCTGCAACTGCGCCTGCCCGCTCGACGCCAGCCAGGCCGTCTGGCGGTAGAGCGCAAAGCCGGTAAAGCCTTCCGCCAGCACCACAAAAATCAGCAGCCATTTACGCTGCCGGGGATCCGGGAAGATGAGGAAGTCGAAGAGCAGAATGGCGCAGCCGAACAACGCCAGCATGACTGCCGGAATGATGGTGAAGTGATCGGTGGCGGTATAGAAAGACTGGATCATCGCGCCCCTCCCGCCCGCACGGACGGCAGCGGTATGGCCGCGTTCTGCACACCGCCCGAGTAATAGCCGGGTCTCACGCGCTCCACGATCTCAGACACCGGTTGCCGCAGAATGTCGAAGTAGGGCTTCGGGTAGACGCCGATCCAGATGGCCCAAGCGATCAGCGGCACGAACATGGCGATTTCGCGGAAGTTCATATCGGGAATGACCAGGTTCTTTCCGTTGGTGACCTGCCCCAGCATGGTCCGCTGGTAGAGCCACAGCAGGTACGCGGCGCCCAGAATCACTCCGGTCACGGCGAAGGCCGCCCAGATCCGGTTGGCTTCGAAAGCGCCCATCAGGATGGTGAACTCTCCCACGAAGCCGTTGAGCAGCGGCAGCCCGACCGAACTCAGCATGGCGATCGCGAAAATGACCGCGAACTTGGGCATCACATGCGCGAGGCCGCCATATTCGGAAATCTCGCGCGTATGCCGGCGCTCGTAAATCACGCCGATCACCATGAAGAGCATGCCGGTTGAAATGCCGTGGTTGATCTGCTGGAGCACGCTGCCCGCGATCCCGTTCGGGTTCATGGAAAAAATGCCCAGCGTGCAGAAGCCCAGGTGGCTCACCGAAGAATAGGCGATCAGTTTCTTCCAATCCTTCTGCATCATGCACACCAGGGCTCCGTAGATAATCCCGATGATGGAGAGCACGGCCAGGATCTGCACGATGGTCTGGTCCATCGACGCCTTCGGCAGCAGCGGCAGCGAGAAGCGCAGGAATCCGTACGTCCCCATTTTCAACAGCACCGCCGCCAGAATCACGGAACCGGCGGTGGGCGCTTCCACGTGCGCGTCCGGCAGCCAGGTGTGGAAGGGGAACATCGGAACCTTGATGGCGAAACCCAGGAAGAAGGCCCAGAAGACCCACTGTTGCAGGCCCAGCGGCATGGTGGTCTTCATTAGTTCGGATATCTCGAATGTGTAAGTGCCGAACTGGTGGAAGTGCTGGAAGTACAGAGTCAGGATGCCGAGTAACATCAGCACCGAGCCGGCCAGGGTGTATAGGAAGAACTTAATGGCCGCATACAATTTGCGCGGCCCGCCCCACACGCCGATGATGAAGTACATTGGAACCAGCACCAGTTCCCAGAAAATGTAGAACAGGAAGAAATCGAGCGCCACGAACACGCCGATCATGCCCGTCTGCAACAGCAGGAACATGGCGTAGTATTCTTTGGTTCGATCCTGGACCGCGCTCCACGAACAAAGAATCGCGACGAAGCCCATCAGCGTCGTCAACATCACCAGCAGCAGGCTGATGCCGTCCATGCCGATGTGATAATGCGCGCCCAGCGAGGGGATCCAGTCGAAGCGTTCTTCGAATTGGAAGCCGGGGACGCCCACCTGGAAGCGCGAGACCAGCGGGAGAGAAACCAGGAACCCTGCGAAGGCCACCAGGTTCGCCCAGATCCGGATCAAGTTCTTACTCTTCGACGGAAGGAAGAGCAGAACCAACAAACCGGCCAGCGGCGTCAAGAGAACAATGCTGAGTAAGTGCTGGTCCATAGGTTTACCGCACCACGTAATAGCCGAACATCGCCAGAACGCCGACCACCACAAAGAAGGCGTAGGTCTGCAGGCGCCCGGTCTCCATAATGCACACGGGGTAGGAGAGCATCTTCACGCAGAAGGAAGTGAAGCGCACGGCGCCGTCGACAATCCAGGTATCCCACCACATCGAAAGTTTGGCCGTGAAGCGCGTCAACCAGCCTGCGCCGTTGACGCCGCCATCCACCACGTTGCGGTCGAACGCGCCCAGCGCCAGCCCGCCGCCCTTGCACAAGCCGTCGACGAACAGGAAGTCGTAGACTTCGTCCACGTACCACTTGTTGTAGAGCAGCGAGTGCAGGGGCTTGACAGCCTTCTCGATGGTGTCCGGAATTTCCGGCTTGTTATGGTAGAAGTAGCGGGCGATTGTGATTCCGATGATGGCCACGGCCACCGAGAGCGACATCAGGATCCACTCGGTGGATGCGGAGTGTTCGCCTTCCTTCACCGCTTCCGCCGCGGCCGAGGCAAAGGCGGGCGCCAGCCACCGTTCGAAGCCGCGGAAGCTCTCGCCGAATGCGGTCCACACCTTGGGAGTTCCCAGCCAGCCGACGAACACGCTGCCGGTGGCCAGCAGTATTAAGGGCACGGTCATCGACGCGGGCGATTCGTGAATGCGGGCCGTCACGTCCGGCGCCACGCGCGACTTGCCGTAGAACGTCAGGTTCATGAGCCGCCACATGTAGAAGGCGGTCAGACCGGCGGTCGCCAGCCCCACGAACCAGAGAATCTGCGAGCCTTGCGGCGAACTGTATGCCTGCCACAGAATCTCATCCTTGGAGAAAAAGCCTGCCAGGCCCGGAATCCCCGCGATGGCCACCGACCCGATGAACATGGTCCAGTGCGTGATGGGGATCTTGTTCTTGAGCGCGCCCATGCGCCGCATGTCCTGCTCGCCCGACATCGCGTGGATCACCGATCCGGAACAGAGGAAGAGCAGGGCCTTGAAGAAGGCGTGCGTAAACAGGTGGAAGATGGCCACCCAGTAAGCGCCCACGCCCAGCGCCAGGAACATATAGCCGAGCTGGCTCACCGTGGAGTATGCCAGGACGCGCTTGATGTCGTTCTGCACCAGGGCGATGGAGGCGGCCAGAATCGCCGTGAACGCGCCCACCACCGCCACCACCGTGGAAGTGGATGGTGTCAACTGGAACAGCGCCGCGGAACGCGCCACCATGTACACGCCAGCGGTCACCATGGTCGCCGCATGGATCAGCGCGGAGACCGGCGTGGGACCTTCCATGGCGTCGGGCAGCCAGACGTACAGCGGGAACTGCGCCGATTTGCCGGTGGCGCCGATGAACAGCAGCAGGGCCATCACGCTCAGCACGCCGAAGCCGGCGGTCTCGGGGCTGAAGTGAGCCAGCGCGCTCTTTACGTCGATGAATCGCGCCGTGCCCAGCACGGAGAACATCAGCAGCATGCCCAACAGGAAGCCGGCATCGCCCACCCGGTTCACCACGAAGGCCTTCTTGCCCGCATCGCCCGCCGACTTCTTATGGAAATAGAAACCGATCAGCAGGTAGCTGCACAACCCGACGCCTTCCCAACCCACGAACAGCAGCACGTAATTGTTCGCCAGCACCAGCATCAGCATGAAGAACACGAACAGGTTCATGTAGCCGAAGAAGCGGTAGTAGCCGCCGTCGTGCGCCATGTACCCGACGGAGTACACATGGATCAGGAACCCGATGCCGGTCACTACCAGGATCATGACCGAGCTGAGCGGATCGAGCAGAAAACCCCAATCCGCGGAGAATGTGGCCAAGTGGCCGTTGGCCATGTGGAACGGCAGCCCGGCGATCCACGTGAACTGGATGATCTCATGCACGCGGTTATTTTGCTGGGCAAGCTGCCACACCGCGCCCACCGAAAAAATGAAGGAGAGCAGCACCATTCCGGGGCAAATGATGTTGATCAGTTTTTTGAGCGGAGAGGAATGATGATGCCCGTGGTCATGAT
>PLZX01000343.1 GCA_003152325.1 Bryobacterales bacterium
GCGATTCGCCCTGGGAAATCTCGCGAAGACCCAGAAACTGCGCCACGCCATGTTCGGCATGCACCACGAAGTCGCCGGGCTTGAGATCGATCAAATCCGCGGAGAAAGTGGCCAGTGTCGACTTGGTTGACGGACCCCGGGCGATCAGCTCGGAGGTCTCAAAAAGATCCTCAGCGCCAAAAACTACAAGTTTCGAATCCTGGAAGGAAGTGCCGTGGCGGATCAGCCCCTTGATGAGGTAGACGCTTGCCGTGGGACCGGCCATATAGGCCCGTTCCGCCAGATACGCGGGTGTGGACTCCGACTGCTCCAGGCCGAGCTGGTAAGGGACGCCGTATTCGTTGAAGACGTCCGCCAGGCGCTCCACCTCGCCCGTGGAGGGAGCGAAAAAGGCTACCCGGTTGCCGGCTTCGACCAGAGTCCGCGCCTCAGCGATGGCCACCTGCATGTTGCCGTGGAATGAAAGAGATGGACGGGTGGCGATGTGAAAATCGGGTTCGTTCCGCGCGGGCTCCCAGGCGATCTCCAGCTCTTTCATTTCCAGGCGCGGAGCGGCCGTCTGCCGCTCCAGGTCTTCCCAGCGGAAGAAGACCCGGTCGGGATCATAGGCGGGCGAACGCTCAATTTGATCGAGGCGCGTCCAGAAACGTTGGGCCGCGGCACGCACCTGGTCGGGTTCGTCCCATACCACAATCGGGCGATCGAGCAGCGAGAAGACCGAGGCGTTGCGCGGGCGGACCATCGGCGCGATCAGCTCCCAGCCCGCGAAGGCCTCGCCCGGCGGCGGAAGGTCTCGGCCGGGGAGATCGGATTCGCGCATGAGCTCGCCCGCCTCCAGCAGCACCTCGCGCGACTTCTGGTATTCGGTGAGCGGTAGCAGCGTGCAGTCCTCGATCTTGAGGACCGAGCGCTGCGATTCGACGTCGAAGCGCCGGATGGATTCCACCTGGTCGCCGAAAAGATCGATCCGCACGGGCCTGGCAGATTCGGGCGAGAAGACGTCGAGGATGCCGCCGCGGACCGAATACTCGCCCACCATTTCGACCGGCTCGCGGCGCTGGTAGCCTATGCTTTCCAGGTGCGCGATGACGTCCTCGAGCGGCAGCTCGTCGCCCACCCGCAGTTTGAGAGCGAGTTGGCGGTAGAAATCGCCACGCTCGATCCGGAGCAGCGCGGAGGCCACCGGCAGAATGGTGATGGGCACTTGCTGGGTGGCCAGGCTCCAAAGTCCGATGGCGCGCTGTTCGCAAATCTCGGCGTGCGGCGAGAGGTTTTGTAGCGGCAGAACGTCAAGCGCCGGCAGGAGTTGCGGACCGGTCCGGTCTTCGGCGGCCAGCAGCTTGAAGAATGTGTGGACCGACTCCGATAGCTCCTCCGCCTGTTTATTACCATCTACTACTATTATCAGAGGACGCCCGGTGGTCTGCCACAAAAGCACCAAATAGAGTGCCTTCGCGGTGGTGGACAGGCCGGAAAGGGACGCCCCGTGGCCCGTGGCGATGCGGCGAACAGCATCCTGAAAGGAGGGATGCTTGCCCAAGTCCAGAAACAGGTCTCGAACGGCAGGGTGGATCAAGGCTGATTCAGAATAACTTCTACAAGATTAGTTGTTGAATAGCCGGGTTCTAAGGGTAGCGCCTCCACCCGGCCTCCGGCGGCCTCGACTTCTTCCTTTCCGGCAATAAAATGGGACCAATCGGCGCCTTTCACGAGAACGTCCGGCAGCAGCGCCGCCACCAATGGCTGGGGTGTCTCCTCATCAAAAAAAGTAACGGCGTCGACCGCCAGAAGCGCTTGGGCGATTTCCGCCCGTTCCCCTTCGTCGAGCAGGGGACGCGACTCGCCTTTCATCCGGCGCACGCCGGCATCGGAATTGAGCGCGAGCACCAGAACATCCCCCAGGGAGCGGGCCTGTTCGAGGAGCCGGATGTGGCCCGGATGCAGCAGGTCGTAGCNNCTTGGCGGAATTCGCACCCACCGCTATCGGAAGGCAACTGTCAGCTACTGCCGGAATTGCAGGTATCCTGCGCACGGGAATACCCTACAATTAAAAGAACGGAAATGAAATCGCATGATTGAAAGCAGCACGGAAAGCGCGGCCGGGACGTGGAGCGCTCCGGAGTGCCCGTACACCATTGAGTATTCGCCGCGGGTGCTGGACGACATCCGTCTGGCGGTGGTGGACGCCTTTTATTCGTTGCCGCGGGGCGGCGCGGAGATCGGCGGCATCCTGCTGGGGCGGTTTGCGAATGGGCGGATCTCGATTCTGGATTACCAGGCCCTCGATTGCGAACACGCCATGGGGCCCTCCTTCACTCTTTCGCAAAACGACCAGACGCAGCTCACGGAATTACTGGCGGCGGCACAACAACACCCCGAGGGCCTGCAGCCGGTAGGCTGGTACCACTCACACACGCGCAGCGAGATTCTCTTTTCCGATGCAGACCAGGACATCCACAAGCGCTTCTTCCCGGAACAATGGCAAATAGCGCTGGTTCTGAAACCCAGCACCTTCGAACCAACCAGGGGCGGCTTCTTTTTCCGTGAGGCCGATGGGTCGATTCGCGGAGCGGCCAGCTACCAGGAATTTGTAGTGGAGGCACAGCCGATCCGGCAGGTGCCTACCGGCAATGCGCCACAGATGCCTCCGGCGCCGCAACCGCTGCACCGAGAAGCCGAGGTCCGCGAACCGGTGATTACGATGATGCCGGAAGTGCAGCCGGAACCCGAGCCGGAGCCAGAACCGGAAATCGCGCCCGCGCCGGTCGCGGAGACCGCACCGCCCGAGGAAGAGGCGG
Organism: Bryobacterales bacterium; assembly: GCA_003152325.1. Lineage (GTDB taxonomy): Bacteria > Acidobacteriota > Terriglobia > Bryobacterales > Bryobacteraceae > PALSA-129. The sequence goes on from PLZX01000343.1 coordinate 2,799, forward strand.
TGGAACCGGAACAGAAATCGCTGGATCTGCCGGCACCGCAGTTCTTGCAGATCAAGCCGGAGCGGTCGTGGCGCTGGTTGAAGATTGTCGCGGCGTTGGCCTTGGGTGCGGGCTTGGGTATCGTCGGTTATCAGACCCGCGAGATGTGGCTGGCGCCCGTACTGGGAAAGATATCGCCGATGGTGGCGCGGATTCGTGCGGGGCTTCCCAAAGAAGCCACGCCGACGGTGGCGCTGGGCGCGGCCGACGACAACGGGCAGTTGCGCATTCACTGGGATGGCAAGTCGCCCGCCATCCAGAAGGCCGGCCAAGGCGTTCTGGAGATCGTCGACGGCGCGGCCCCGGTGCAGTCCATTTCGTTGGACCTTGCGCACCTCCAAGCCGGCGCATTCACTTACAGCCGCCAGGCGGAGCGCGTGGAAGTGCGGCTGGCGGTGGGGGATCAGGTCAAGGAAACAGCCAGTTTCCTGGGCAAGCTTCCCGAGCACAAACTTCCGCCGGAAGACCCGGCCGTGCGGAAGGAGCGCGACGATCTGCGCCAGGAAGCCACCAAGCTGAAAGGGGACCTGGAATTCCAGGCCGCCAAAACGCGCAAACTGGAGAAGGCGCTGAACGACGTCAAGGATCAGCTCGCGAAAGAATCGCAACGTCGCATGTCCAATCAAACGCCGGATCCGGTGAAGAAGTAGCTACATCCCCAGCAGTCTGACGGCATTCCCACCGAAGATCGCCGCACGATCCGATTCCGAAACATCGAGGCCCCGAATGCTCTCGATCATCTTCGGAATGCTGCCGATCTGGTGCGGGTAATCGCTCCCCGCCAGGATGTGGTCCACACCCGCAAAGCCAATCGCCAGTTGGAGGGCCGCGGGATTGAAGTTCACCGTGTCGTAATAGAACTCGCGCAGATACTCGCTGGGCTTGCGGGGAATATTCGCGCGGCACTCGCTGAAGGCTTCGAATCCGCGGTCCAGCCGCTCGGCCAGGTAAGGAATGGCGCCGCCCAGGTGGCACAGTGCCCAACGGATTTTCGGAAACCGCTCGGGAATTCCGCTGAAGACGATCTTCGCGGCTGCCAGCGTGGTGTCCATCAGGAATCCCACCAGCGGCATCAGCCAGAAATCGGTCATCGCTTCCACGCCCACCGGGTGCGTCGGATGGATGTAGAGCACCGCGCCCAACTGGTTGGCCGCCTCATACAGCGGCAGGAACTGTTCCTCGTTGAGGCCGGCTCCATTCACGTTGCTGAACAACATGGCGCCGCGAAAACCCAGTTGCGTGCAGGCCCGCTCAAGTTCCTTCACCGACGCCGCCACGTCGTTCAGCGGCAGTGTCGCGAGCGCTGTGAACCGGCCCGGCTTGGTGCGCGCCACTTCCGCGAAGGCGTCATTCACCAGCGTCGCGAAGCGCGCGGCCGTGGCCGGTGTCTCCACGTGCGTGCCCGGCGTGGTCAGCGTCAGCACCTGCGTATCCACGCCGTGCTCCTTCAGTACCTGCTCGCGGTAATCGATGTCGCGATGGCCCGGCACCGCGATATTGTAATCGCCCGGATAATAAATGCGCGGGTTGCCGTCTTGATCGATGGTGACTTCCACCGCGCTCGAACCCGAGCGCAGCGCGTCCAGATAGGCCGGTGGATAAAAATGGTTATGAAAATCGACGATTCGCATGTTTCTTTCGTTTCCAGAGGAAGTAGACAGGCAATCCTAACACGACAATCAATAATCCCGTACCGGCCTGCACCGGGTCCGCCGCAATCTGAATCGCCGCCACCACCACCGACGCCACCGCGAACAACGCCGGCACCCACCCGTATCCCCACATGCGAAACACCGGCCGGTATCCCGGCCGCGCCCGCCACCGGTACAAGCCCACGGCCATCAGCGCAAAGAACAGCCACTCCGTGTAGACCACCCGTTTGAAGAGCGCTCCATAGGTCATGGTCCCCACCAGCGCGCACGACCATACGGCTTGCAGCACGATGGCGCGCGACGGCGTATGAAAGCGCGGATGAATCTTTCCCATCCAGGCGAACGCCAGCCCCTCGTCGGCCATCGCAAAGTAGGTGCGCGGCCCAGCCAGAATCACGCCGTTCAACACGCCGGTGGCCGAAAGGATCACCAGCGCCGAGATCGCCGCCGCCCCGCGCGCGCCCGCCATGGCCATTGCCGCGTCCGCCGCCACCCGCTTCGATGCCGTCACCTGCTCGAGCGGCAACAGATATAGATACGCTGCGTTCAATGCCACGTAACACACCGTCACCACCAGGCACCCAATGAGCAGCGCCCGCGGAATAGTTTTTTCGGGATCGCGTGTCTCGCCGGCCGTGTATGTCACCATGTGCCAGCCGCCGTAAGCGAACAACGCGGCGCTCACCCCCAGCACGAATTCGCGGAACGTCACCGGCGCCGCCGCGCCCGTGGCGGCCGCCGCGCCCGCCGCCGGTCCCACCATCAGCACCATCGCCAGCAGCGCCGCAATCACGGCCACCTTCGCTACCGTCACCACCGTCTGCAACATGCTGCCTTGCCGCACGCCGAGGTAATTGATGAAGGAAAACAGCAGGATTCCCGCCACCGCCGTCGCGCGGANNATGATCCCCGAGTGCGCGCTCCAGAACATCGCCCATCCCCATAGGAATCCGCAGCCCGGCGAAAGCGTCTCCTTCAGAAAAACGTAGACCCCGCCCGTTCGCGGAAAGGCTGACGAGAGCTCCGCGCACACCAGCGCTCCGAACAGCGTCAGGATGCCCGCCGCCACCCACACCGAGAGGACGCCCCCCACGCTCGGCACGTGCCGGTTGATTTCCGAAGGCTGCACAAAGACCGATGCGCCGATGATGATCCCCACCACCATCGCCGTCGCCTGCAGCAGGCCGATAGGCCGTTCCAAAGCCGGGCGTTTTCCGGGCGCCGTCAAGATGCGCCAGTGTACCACAGCCCTGGAACCGCACTCGCCAGTTACTCGGAGTGCGGTGGTTGATGCCCAGATGCGCCTAGCGTTCCATGTCGGCGCGTACGACCCGTATGCCGAAGACGGACGGCGTCGACCTGCCGTTGGTGGCTTCGAATCGCACGGTGACTTTCTTCTTGTCTGCCACCAAATCCGCGGGGACCCGATACTCGACATCATAGAAGCGGACTTCCTGCTCGGGACTGCGCCGCGTTCCGGTCTGTTCCCCGACCTTCTTGCCCTCCACCAGTACATCGCAGGCAGTCTGCCCGGCATTGTCATTACTGTAGGAAACAATCAAGGCCAGGGGGTGTGCGGGATCGACAGGCAAGTCGAAGGAAAACCACTTTGATGCGTTTCTGCCGAAGCGATTCTCCACCCGTACCGGAGCGCTGCCTTCCCCTTGTTGATTGGAATCGCGCTCCGCCTGCATCTGACCGGGTTGTACAAAGCCGATGGTTGCCCCCTCCAACTTCTTCTGCTTCTCTTCCCCCGCCCGGAATTCCGTCTCCCTCTTGGTCCACTCCGCAGGCGCATACATGTCCCAATACACGGCATACCGTCTACGCGGGAGTTGATAAAACGGGACGAAGTCGATCTCCTGTTTCAGCCCGACGCCCGTCGTCCGAAATGTGCCCGGCTTGCCGTCAACGGGTTTCAGCCAGTTCGCCACAGGCTGCTCCGGCGCCACCAATACCGGCACGTCCGGACCGACACTTCGACCGCCAATCTCAGGCCCCAAGTCTCCCGCCAATACCAGCGGTCCCCACATCACCGCGAAGCGATTGGGATTGTCGGGGAGCGCCTCTTTGCGGAGCGTCTTGGGTATAACCAGTTCGACCGTGTCTCCCGCTTTCCAAGTCCGTGCGATTTCGACGTACGAATTCGCGGGAGGAACCGTTTTCATCACACTGCCGTTGACTTTGACGCTGAATCCATTGCCCGCCCAGAAAGGACGGCGCAGCGCGAGCGTGAACTTCTTCGAAGATCGCGGCGTGACCTTGATGGTCGCCGTCTGCCCGATGGGCAGGTCCGTGTTCACCTCAAGCTTCACGCCGGCGGCTTTCCAATCAGCCGTGGAAGGCGCGTACAGGTTCACCCAGAGCTTGTCTCCGGATTCGTAGTAAAGTCCGTCGGCGTGCAGGGCATGGCTCTCCATCGCCGATCCCACGCAGCACGTAAATGAATCAAATTTCCCTTGATATTCGTGCTGAACGCCGCGGCCGACCGGCACCATGTAGCAGACGCGCCCGTCGTCCGGATCCTGGGATGCGAGGATGTGGTTGAACAGCGCGCGTTCCTGATAGTCGGCATTCCGGATATCGGTCTGCATGGAAAACAGGGTACGCGCCATTTTGATCATGTTGTAGATGTTGCAGGTCTCCGCGGTGCGTCCGTCCACCATATTCGACAGTTGGTCCGGCTGTCCAAAGTACTCGTTCCTGGTATTGCCGCCGGTGGCGAAGGTGTGGTGTTGGGTTATCTCGTTCCAGAAATACTTTGCCGCGCTGCCTTCGGTTTCGTTCCCGGTGTACATGTACAACTTTAATGCCCCATAGAGTTTAGGAATATTGGTGTTCCCGTGGGTTCCGGGAAGAATGTCCTTCTGCTGGGCCAGTTGGTCGACAATCCGCGCGTGATGGAACTTGGCGGCGAGCGCCAGCCAGCGCGCGTCGCCCGTGTCCGCGTAAAGATCGGCCAGCACCTCATTCATTCCGCCGAACTCCGTGGCGAGCATTCGCTGGATCTGCTCATCGCTGAGCGGTGCCAGAATGGCTTCGGCCCATGTCGCAAACTTGATCTCCACATCCAGAGCCGTGCGGTTCGCCGTGTAGCGATAGGCGTCGCGGAGGCCGGCGAAGATCTTATGTTCGACGTACCACGGCGACCACATCCCGTTCAGGTCGAAGCCGCCGGACCGGATGATGCCCTGGCTGAGCTGCTGGAAGAGAATCTTTCCGTCCACCCGGTTCCTGTCCATCAGAGCACCCAGATAGCCGTCGCCTTGGGCGTCCTGGATCAGCTTCAGCTCGTTGACGATGTAGTTCGCGCGATCTCGGAAGCGGGCGTCACCGCTGGCGGCCCATGCCAGGCTGACACCCGAAAGATAGTGTCCGGCGATGTGCCCGGTCAACTGCCGCCCATCCCCATCCCAACCGCCGTAGCCTTGTGCTTTTGGCTCCAGCTTGGCGCTCCGGCGCAGAAACGCCAGCATTCGATCGGGTTCCAGGGCGAGCAGGTATTCGAATTCGAGATCCTGCGCGTGTTTGAGTGGTCCGCCGGTCAGACGGACACTGTCTAGCGGTAAAGGACGCGCCGTTACGAGGCGCCGCTCGAAATCCCATGCGGAGTTCGTGGGTTGCGCCCGGGTAAACGTCGGGAGAAATGCAGCAGCAACGGCAATCAGGACGGCTTTATTCAAGCAAGACTCTCCATTCCCAATCAAAAAGAAGTTCAGATCCTGTTTCGAGTGTAACGATTTCCGGAAAGCGGTGGTTACCCCTCCAATGCTGGGAAGCGCGGGCATCGAGCGTATTGCAGGTCGCATGCCAAGCTCTTCTCTCCGTGGACAGAGGCCGGTCTTGCCTATCGACTGGCGCCGGACCGACCCGCCTGGTCGCGTTGCAAGAGGCCATCCCTCAAGCGTCGCCGACCGCCCCAATATCTCGTCAGTTCGTCCCAGTTGACTTGAGTGGGTAACATCCCGGAACGCCGTTTCCGAGGCGTTTAAGCACGGCCGCACTTCTCCGACATGCCGACATGTTGGGAGTAATCTGGCGCGCGTGCCACCGCAGAAGCCCGACTCAAACCTGGCGTGGCCCCCAACCTGCACCATCGGCTATACTGTGCCTTAGAGTACATCTGATGCTTAATCCGGACTTGAAGGCAGACGTTCTGGAGCTCGCTGCAATCGCCAAAGAGTGCCCTGAGGGGCTCAAGGATAAATGCTTCGAGCTGCTACTATCGCATTACCTCAAACAACTAGAGGCCGGCACCAAGCCCGAGCACGGGACGACCGAGGATGCGGCAGTAGCGGCTCCAAAGCCAGCCGCTTCAGGTGGTTCAACAGTCGCCGCCGCTCCACCGTCCGACCATGACTTAGAACTCAAAGATCTTCACGTGAAGGCCCGGAAGTTTCTCGAGAAGTACGAAAAGACGATTGACGACCTGAACCAGATTCTATTTAAGGAGGGTGAAGAGTTTCGCCCCCTCTTTGAGGACCTCAAAACTACGAGAACATCCGAGAGCCAAGTGCGGATTGCGCTGTTACAAGCCCTGATATCTGGCATTAAGTCCGGAGAATTCCAATTCGATGGCGAGGAAGTCCGGAAGGAATGCCAGGCGCGTAAGTGTTACGACGCCAATAACTTCTCTGCGAACTTTAAGAACAACGCGAGCCTGTTTGACGGGTTTGATAAGTACGAAAAGCAGTCTCCTGTGATTAAATTGTCCGAGGCTGGTCGCAAGGCGCTAGCTCAAGTTATCGGTGAGCTTCGCTAATGCTGGAAGCGTTGCGCGGCCTCCATGGTGAATTGCGCCGCCTCAAGAGCGACATTTCTAAGGAGTCCGGTCCACGTGTTGCCAAGCTGGGACTACGAAAACGCGCCGAGGCCTGTGCGAGCAGCTGGTTTTCTAGCGTTTCACCAGAACTAACAAAGCACCCTACAATTTCATCAGAAGTGATCGAACGGTATTCGGGCTTGCACGCCACGTTGCTGAAACTCATTAGGTCAAACAACCTCCGAACGCGGTATCTGGAGGTGCTGGCGTCCATCCTCAAGAACTTCAACGATGATCTAGTTCTCCCGATACAGACCGAACCTAAGCTGGCGAAAGAGGTGTCGGAGCTGTCGAAGATGATGGCTGGTCTTCCAGACGCTGAAGAGGACATCTATCTCAAGGAGGCTATAGCGTGTGCCGGCCATGGGTTCTTGCGGGCGGCGGCAGTCCTTGGTTGGTGTGCCGCCATTGACCGAATTCATAGATCGATCGAGAGGATTGGCTTTGCAAAGTTCAACTCTGCTTCCCAGCAGATGGCCGCCTCGACGACGGGAAGATTCAAGCGCTTTAATTCGCCGACGAACGTCAACACGCTGAGCGAACTCCGAGAGGTCTTTGATTCAAACATCCTCTGGATACTGGAAGGGATGCAGCTGATCGATGGAAACCAGCACACTCGCTTGAGAAGTTGTTTCGAGCTGCGATGCCAGTCTGGCCATCCCGGTGACGCTCCGGTCACAGAGTATAATCTCCTGTCGTTCTTCTCAGACATCAATATCATTGTGCTGCGTAATCCAACGTTCACGAGTTGAACACGGCGCGCTCGCGGGGCGAATCCTCTTCGCGGACAAGGACGGACGGGGACACAAGGACAGACAAAACGTTCCCGCGGCGCTAAACCTCCTGGGCAAACCGAGCGTATCCCGTTCTTACGTCCAACTCCAGTCGCGATGCCGACTTATCGTTCCCTACCGTGGCAAAGCAGCTTTCTCCAAGTCGACGATCCGTCCTCTATCAGATCCGACATGAGACCCTGCATCCTGCTGTTCCGCCCGCCTTAGATCGCGGCCGGGTGACCCGTAACCCGATCACTTCGCGGCCAGAAGCTGCTTTAGGGCGTTCCAGTCGACCAGCCCAATCACCTTCTGCGCGAGCTCGGCATTGGCCTGAATTTCCACCCAGATATTCTGAACCGAAAGCGTCGGTGCATTCAGGTTCAAACTGGCCTTTACGACGATATTCGTGTCGCTGCTGCCCGATTTCGTGCTCGTCGCGGGCGCCCAAACGCCGAGGAATACATACGTCGTCTCATGCGAACCTCCGATGTCGCCACCCCCTCGCGACTGCACATACGGCACCGTGAGCGAATAGCCCCCGCCGGAAATCTGCGACGCGGCGTACGTACCCTCGAAATTGACGATTTCGAACGACCCGGAATTGATCCCGACGGCGATGGCAATCTTGCCAGAACCCTCCGCCGCGTGCGTAGCCTTAGTGAGTTCCGCAGTGAACGCCTCTGCAGCAGCGGCGCTCTTCATGGCATCCGCCATTTTTTGTGTCACCGCACCCAGCGCCGCCTGATTGCGCTTCTCTGGTTCGCTGCCTGGCCGCAACTGGAACTGGAACCGGATTGGTCCATCCCGCGACGATTGCAGATTGTATGGATTGTTCTCCGAGTGACGGGCAATGGAAGTAATCGGGTTGAACTTCGATTTGCGGGTCTCTTCCCAGTCTCCTTGTGTCAGGGCCGTTTCGACACGCGCGAACGATCGGGGCAGGGCGTCCCGAATATAGCGATCGAACTTCACTTCGCAGTCCGATGGCGAACGCCACTCAGCGCCAACTAACTTGTCGTGAATCCCAGGATCGCAGTTCCCATAGGTGCCACTTACCTTTTGGTCGGACGTGTCGCGATGAATTTTGATGACGCCTGTGATTCGCACCGGTCCGGGGCCGGCTCCAGTTGCGGTTCCGGCGATGTTCGCTTCCAGGTTCAGGTCATCCATTCTGATAATCTTGATCTCGATCGCGTCCGCGCCCCTGGGTTGCACGGTCTGGTTGTAAGGGGCTAAAAAGTGCAGGTAAAACGCAAACTGTTGGTTGTTGTTCACCTGATCATTGTTGCTGGCATTTATGGTTTGTGTCGTACCTTTGCCGTCCCATACAATATTGAAAGTCCCCTGATGGGTAGCAGTGGCCGCGGGACGCAGGGTGAGGCCGGCATGCGCATCGCCGGACGTGACAAACCAGTCGCCGTTTACGCGTGGAAGAGTGAAAGTTTCGCCGGCAAAGGCGCCGCCGGCGACGGTGATACGGCTCTCGCTCACGATGGTGGCTGAGAACACAGGCGGGAGGAGAGCCGCAAACGCGGTCAGGGCTGCGATTCGTGCAAAAGAACGCATATCCGAATATCTTATCCGCATTGCCCTCGGCTATTTATCTTGAGTGCATGCATCACGCGCGACTCGTAGAATGCCTTCCCAAATCGACGAACGGAGATCGTGTGTTACCCTGCAAGAACTACGAGGTGTACATGCGCCAACTTGCTGTTTCACTCTTTAGGGCGGTTGCGTTCCCTTTGCGTTTCGCGGTCATTACCGCGTTGCTTGCTTTCACGACCCTTCCGCTCCTGGCGCAGGAGCAGCCGATCCCGGCCGAACTCAGCTTCCTCAATAAGATAGGCAAGCCGTACCGCATCACCTATGAGCCCTGGACCGAATTGCAGATCCCGCAGGGGAATCGGGGAATGGACGGGGTCGGCAAGGTGGCGCGCGGGAAGCATTGGCAGTTTCCCGTCATCGTTACCGGCGCCATAACGGGGGATGCCGTTTGGGCCATTATCAAGCCGGCCTTCCTCGCCAACGGATGGACCGCGGTGCATGAGTGGTCAGCGGGAGGAATCGAGCTGTTTCTTCACTACCAGAAAGACGGGGTAGAGGCATGGGCCGAGACCGACACCCAGGGCGGGGAACGCGCCTCGGTGGAGATTGTTGAGATTGCTCCGATGCCATTCAAGTTCACGCTCACGGCTCCCTCCGCAACTCCTGAACCGGTTGACCCTGCCGCGGGCGATTTTCCCTGGCTTAGC
>PLZX01000106.1 GCA_003152325.1 Bryobacterales bacterium
GGCAGGCCGTGCGGCGGAATGATCTTTACGGTCACGGGATGGTAGCGGCCGTCGCGCTGTTTGTCGGTGGGGGAATAACCCAGCACGTAGCGGTTGCGCAACTCGACCCCGATCTTTGACGCGATGTCCGGGAGTTCGCTGATGTCCGCCGGAAAGTGACGTCCTCCGGTCTGTTCCGCGAGGTCGCTGAGCAGTCCTGGCCCTTCCGATTCCTCCGGGCTGCGGCTGCGCGCCGCAAACGGCTCGTAGATTCCTATCGCGTAAATCATGACATCGCTTTCGCGCACCAGGTTGCGGACCTCGCTTTCGGTATACCGGCTGCAGTTATCGCCGCCATCGGAAATGATCAGCAGCGCCTTGCGGTTCTTCTGCGATTTCTTCAGCTCATGTAGCGCCAGAAAGACGGCGTCGAGCAACGCCGTGCGGCCCTTGGATTGCGCAAACGTGAGCTCGTTCTGGATATCGGCAACNNTCGTCTTCGGGATTGGCGGTTCTGAAAAATTGCGAAGCGGCTTCGCGCGACGTGCGCAACTTCGGGCCCATGCTGCCGCTGATGTCGAAAACCATGCCCACGGCCACGGGTTCGTCATCCATGGCAAAATGCGTGACGGTTTGTTCGACCTTGTCATCGTAGATTTTGAAGTGGTCCTTCTCCAGGCCGGTGACGGGACGGTTAAAGGGATCGCATACGCTCACCGGCACCAGCACCAGGCTGGTATCGGCGCGAAGGTTGGCCCTGGGTTTGGTCTGCCCGGGCGGAGCGGGCTTGGGGCGAGGCTGCGTGCTGACTTGTGCACGGAACGCGAGGGGCGCCGCCAGAGCCAAAAGCAAGGCCATCCCCAGGATTCGCTTCGAGCCCATGAGAAGTTCTCTGGTGGTATTGTACTGCGATGCGCAGTCGAAAAATTAGATATAATCGAGGCTTAGCGGAGGTGAGTCTTCTCGAGTAGCAGACCAGCCGCAGTCGCAAGCTTCGGTCCTTCTTTAGTCCGAACAGCCTCCCACGCTCTTTTTTCCCTCTTCTTCCCCGACGATTGCCGGGTTTGCGCCCGGCCCCTGGCCGAAGTCACGCGCATCCCGGTTTGCCCCAGATGCTTGAAGGAGCCGCAGCCCATCAGCGCGGAATTCTTCTGCGTGAGTTGCCGGACGCCGTTCCTCAACCCCTTCCCGCTGGATTCCGAGGGCCGCTGCGGCCTGTGCCGTAGCGGCCTTCGCGGTTTTGACGCGGCCTATTGCTACGGTTCCTACGAAGGCGCGCTGCGCGAGTTGATCCACCTGTACAAGTACGGGCGCGTGCGGACGTTGGCTAAGCCGCTCGGAGACCTGCTGGCCGCGGCTTTGCCGCGCGAAGAGCGCTTCGATGCGATAACGGCGGTGCCGCTTCACTGGCGGCGCGAGTGGCAGAGAGGTTTCAACCAGTCGGAGCTGTTGGCGCGTACCATGGCGGCTCGCTACGGAATTCCGGTGGTACCGGCTCTGCGCCGCGTGCGCGCCACCAAGACTCAGGCCGGCCTGAGCAATACCAGGCGGCACCAGAACGTCGCCACCGCTTTTGAATGCCGGCGCGGCGCGCATGCGCTGGCGGCGAAACGAATCCTGCTGATTGACGATGTCATGACCACGGGGGCTACGGCGGCGGCCTGCGCGCGCGCTTTGAAGCGCGCCGGGGCGGCCAAGGTGGCGCTGCTGACGGTGGCGCGCGTCGACCGGCGTATGGAAGGATGGCGCGGCGCTTCCGCTCCGTCCACGGAGGGGGTGAATCGGGATGTCGAGTGAGCGATTGCAGCGGCCCGTCCTGGTGCTGAATGCCAGCTATGAGCCGATCAACATCTGCGCCGCGCGGCGCGCCCTGGTACTGGTCTTGAAGGGCGTGGCGTCCGCCGAAGAGGAATCGGGCAACGCCGTGCATTCGGCCCGCGCGTTGGTACGGTTGCCGTCGGTAATCCGGCTGCTGGAGTATCGCCGCATCCCGCACCAGACGCGCGCTCTTTCGCGCAAGAACATCCTCATGCGCGATCGGTACACCTGCCAGTATTGCCACCGCGTGATGCCGTCCGGCGAGCTTACCCTGGATCATGTGATTCCGCGATCGCGGGCCGGCGAAACCGCATGGGAGAATCTGGTGGCGTGCTGCCATCCTTGCAACAACCGGAAAGGCAGCCGCACTCCGGAAGAGGCGGGCATGAAACTNNTTACACTTCGTTCGCACCAATTCGGAAATACGGAGATTCCTGATGAACAAAACGCTTCCCTGCAACTGCGCCCGGTCTTCCCGGTCGCATAAAATTCTCGCATCGCTTTTCGCGGGTTCGATGCTTCTACTAGCGCCGCACCCCAGCGCTGCCGGAACGATCCTTGATGGAATGTATGGAGGCCTGGGAGGACATCAGAACGGCGACTCCTCCAACGACGGCTCGCTGGCCATGATCGACCCGACCACCGGGGCCGTTACCGTGATCGGGCATCCCTCGGGAGTCTCGCGCCTGTCCGGGCTGGCCTTTGACCTGACCGGCAATCTCTACGGGGCAACGCAGGGTAGCTTTCCGTTCCCGCCCGTAACCCCGCCCGGCGCGAGCGACCTGGTCCAGATCGATCCCAGCACCGGGGCCTTGATTTCGGCCATCGGCCTGATCATGGATGGCACCACACCGATCAACATTTCCGACCTTTCCGTGCAGCCGGGCACTGGGATTCTGTATGGGGTCAGGGGGCCCAATGACGGCCTCAACGGCCAGGGGCTCTTGTACACCATTAATAAGCTGACCGGCGCCGCGACGCTGGTGGGGGCACCAGCTCTTTCTTCGACAGCATCGCATTCGCGCCGGACGGGACGCTCTACTTGAGCGCTGCAGACCTGGACTTCGTCACCGGCAACACGATTAATTTCCGTCTTCAGACGCTGGATCCGTCGAACGCCAACGTGCTGACAACCGTGGACACCGCCGAGTTCTACGGAGCGCTCGGCATACGCCCTACCGATGGTGTGATCTTCGCCGGAAACGGCGACCTGGCCCAGTTGTTTACCTTGAATCCCACGACCGGGGCCGAGACATTGCTTGGCAGCACGGGCAGGACTTTCGTGGGAGACATTGATTTCCTGGTACCCGAACCAGCCAGCATAGCCTTGACCGGTTTGGGCGCACTGGGACTCGCGCTTTGGAAGACCCGGCGCCGCAAGTAGCAGGAGCGCCCGGAGGATGGCGCAGTCCCGTCCGGCGCAGACGCGACGGACAGGACACGCCAGTTGCTTCGCTAGACCGCGGCGAAAGTGGATAGTTGTGCATCCAGATCCGCCAGGGCTTTCTTGAGAACAGCCTGGTAGCGCGGATTCTGTGCGGCACCCAATTCCCGCACCACTCTGGTGCGGGAGAGAAGGATGGTTTCCTTCTTGCGGATTGCTTCGAGTGTTTCAGGACTACTCGGCGCTTTTCGTCGTACAGGTGTGCGACGGGCTTCGGCCATATCGATCTGCGCCTCGACCGACTTGCTTTCCCAACCTCTGGCCATGATTCTATTCTAGCGCGATGGGGGGCCGCCGGCATGGCCAATATCCAGCGGCCGGGAAACGGAGCCGGTTGTTTGATATGCTCTAGCAGTTAAGCCTATGTCAAGAAAAACAATTCTCATTGGACTGCTTCTCCTGCTCGTTCCCCTGCTGCTCGTCTCGCAGCAGCCCGTCGAGCGGGTAGACCTCAACGTGATGCACAAAATCAAGACCGCGGAAATGGGCGGCGGAGGTGGGTTCGGCGGAGGCGGAGGCGGCCGCGGCGGTGCTGGCCGTGGCGCTCCGATCATGGAGACCATGTACAACCTCACCGACCGCTATGGGCCGCGTCTGACCAATTCGCCGCAATTCCGCGCCGCCGGCGAGTGGGCTGTCGGCCAGCTCAAGGACTGGGGGCTGAGCAACGTCCACCTGGAAAAATGGTCGACTAAGTCCGACGGGCGGGGCGGCGGGGGCCGCGCCAATGCCGGTCCTTCCTCCATCCCCAGTTGGCAGTTCACCGGTTACAGCGGCGCGATGGTGGAGCCCACCTACATGCCGATCATCGGGTACCCGCAGGCGTGGAGCGGTGGGACCGATGGGCCGGTGACCGGCGAAGCCATCCGGCTTCAGCTTCAAACACCGGCTGATTTGGACGCCAACCACGGAAAACTGAAAGGCAAGATTGTGTTGACGGCTGCTCCGCTCGATCTGCCCTTCCCCACCACGGCCTTGGCTCATCGCTATACCGACGAAGAACTTCTGGCGCTGATCCCCGAGCAGTTTCCGGCCGGCGGAGCCGCCGCTGGTCGCGGTGGACGCGGCGGCAACAACGGTCCGGCTTTGACCCCGGAGCAACAGCAGGCCTTTACCGAACGCATGCGCACCTACTACCAGGATGAAGGCGTGCTGCTGACCGTCACGGCTTCCGCACGCGGCGAGAGCGGCGTGGTCTTCGCCAGCAATGGCTCTCCGCGCACCGGAGATCCCACCAAGAATCTGCCGGCGGTGGCCATCACAGCGGAGAATTACAACCGCATCGTACGGCTGCTGCAGCATGACGTAGCGGTGAAGCTCTCTTTCGACATCAAGGTGCAGTTCGACACCAGCATCACCGACGCGTTCAACGTGATCGCCGAAATCCCCGGCGCCACCAAGCCGAATGAAATCGTGATGGTGGGCGGGCACTTCGATTCCTGGCACATGGGCACCGGCGCCACCGATAACGGCGCAGGCAGCGCGGTCGCCATGGAAGTGATGCGCATCTTGAAATCGCTCAACCTCAAAATGGATCGCACTGTCCGCATGGCACTTTGGGGCGGCGAAGAAGAAGGTCTGCTGGGCTCCGCGGCTTACGTGAAGGACCACTTCGCCGACCGGACCACCATGAAGACCACGGCCGAGCATGATGGATTCGCGGGCTACTTCAACATCGATAACGGCACCGGCCGGGTCCGCGGAATCTATCTGCAAGGCAACGAGATGGTGCGGCCGATCTTCGAACAGTGGTTTGCCGCCCTGAAGGACGTGACGCCGGGCCACATCACCATTCGCAATACCGGCGGCACGGACCACCAGTCGTTTGACGCCGTGGGACTGCCCGGCTTCCAGTTCATCCAGGATCCGATGGACTACGATACGCGCACCCACCACTCCAATATGGATGTGTACGAACGCATCCAGCAGGGCGACATGCAGCAGATGGCGATTGTGGAAGCGGCTTTCGTGTACAACGCTGCGACCCGGCCGGAGAAACTACCGCGCAAGGATCTGCCGACACCGCCACCGGCGGGCGGACGCGGCGGCCGTGGAGGCGGCGGGAACTAGAGGAATGGCACGACCAGGGAGGTTGGCAGGCGGAACCGCCAGGCGGAACCGCCTGCCCCACCTTCTTGGGGCTTACAGGGAAGTCCTCAGACGTTTAATCCCTTCGTTGAAGATCGCCGGCGCGGTGAGCAGACTCACAATCAGGAACGCCTCGGTTTCGAAATCGTAGAAGAAACCGGGTTGTAGCAACACGTCCTCGCGGTCCAGCAACTCCAAGGTCCATTCTTCTTCGCTTCGAATCTTCGGCACCTGGACGGTGATCGACCAACCGCCTTCCACCGCCAGAATGTTCCCCGCGGATCCGGCAAGAGCCTCGCGGGCGGATGCCAGATTTTCTGCACAGCGCGCCCGGATCTGCCTCTGGATGACATCTCCCACTTGCAGCAGACGCGCGGCGGCGCATTGCACCGGCGTGCTCACCGAAAGGTAGGTGTCAGCGATCCACTCCAGTTTCTCGAAAGCCTCGCGCCTTAGGTTCTCCGGTCCGCTCACCACAATCCAACCCAGCTTCATTTGCGGCAGCCCGGCTATCTTGGAAAGCCCGCTCATCGAAAAAGCCAGGCACGCCTCCACACCGGCAAGCGTCGCGGCGCGGCTCTCATCGGGGGCGAACGCATAATCGGAGAAGACTTCATCGGAAATCAGGGCGATGCGGCGCGCGGCGCATAACCGCACCAGCCATGCCAGTTCCTGGCGCTTCACGTAGGAGCCGGTCGGATTGTTGGGATTCACCAGCACCACGGCGCGCGTGCGATCCGTGAGCGCTCCGCCAAGGGCGTCGAGGTCGATGCTCCAGCCGCCGTGGTAGACCAGCGGGTACTGGCGCGGCTCCACCGATTCCATATGAGCCAGGAATTCAAACAGCGGATACGACGGGCGCGGCACCAGCACCTGGTCGCCGGGATTCGTTAGCAGCTTGAACAGGTATGCATAGGCCTCGCTGGTGCTGGCCGTGAGGAGGATTCGGGAGATGTCCAGGCTGCGTCCGCGCGCCCGGTAATAAGATGCCACCGCCTGGCGGGCCTCCGCGGCGCCGGCGGGCGCAGGCTCATAGATCAGCGCGCCGGGATCTGCCAGGGCGCTGAGAGTCTCCGCCGGGTACGCCAGACCGGCGCGGGTGGGATTGGACTCCGTCAGATCCAGAATGCGGGCGCCCGCGCGGCGTTTGGCGGCCAGAAGTTCGGTGAGGCGGTTGGGTTGAAGATCCCAACGGAACCGGGAAGAAAACATCCCGCTCAGTGTCGCAGTTCCGCGGCAGTATAGTAAAGGTCGCGATCCAGCACCATCTCGACCGAAGTGCCGCGCGGCAGCACGACATCCTGGTTCTTGGAGAGCAGCACGGCGGCCAGTCCGGCCGCGGCGCCGACGCCCAATCCTGTTACGGGATGGCCCGCGGCGCCGCCCACAATGACGCCGCCCATCCCACCGATGCCGACCCCCGTGGCAACCTTGTGCGGATCCTTACTGGAGTCGCCGCTGATCTTTCCTTCGGTAGAGTCCACCTTGCCCTTGGACGCGTCGGCCGACGTCAGGCGCGCGCGGAAATCGCGCGTCACACCGTTCGGCAACGTCAGCGAATCGAAGAGAAGGTACAATTCGCCTTTGCTGGACAGGCGGCCTGCCGGCTTGGTCTTGGTGACGGTGCCCTGCACGTAGCTGCCGCGGGGAATCACGATGCGGCCGTCCTGCGCGACCGGCATGGCGGTTTGCAGATAGACGCGGTCACCTTCCTTGGAGTTCTTGGTGCTGATGCTGCTGGTGAGAGAGAGCAAAATGTGGGTACCTGCGGGAATCGTAAGCTCCACTGGGGCCGGGGGAGCCGCGGGCCGCGTGACCAGCACCGGCTGTTCCGCGGGCAAGGGCTGCGGAGCGGCGCCCGTCCCGGGAACTGGCGTAGGAGCGCCGACCTCCGCTGACAAGTGGCCGTAAACGATACGCCCCTCCACCTCGGCGGCGCCGTGCGAGATCTGGCGCAGGATAATCAGTTGCCGGTGGTCCCGCGAGAGAGTCCAGCGGTCCATCACGGCGTAGCTTTGCGGTCCCGATACCAGGGTATTGATGAGCAGCGCGGCACCTTCCCACTTCACCACGCTGTTCATGGATTCGGCGCCAATCTGATATTTGCTTTCGTCGCCGTTCAAAGAGTAAGTCCACTGAATGGAAGCGCCACGGGCGGTAATGGCGGTGCAGTGTATCTGCGAATTTTGTTCCACCGCCAGGAATTCGTATGTTTCGAGCGAGAGCGCGCGCAAGTCGCTGGCGTTGCGGTCAAGATTCCATCTTCCGGAAAAATCGCGATCGGAATCGGCCGCGCACAGCGGAGTAACAGCGCCGAGCGCGAGTATCGCGGCAGTTACCAGACGGGCAATCTGTAACATAGGTTATTGCAACTACTCCCGATCTTAGCACCCGACCCGAGTCTATCTCAGCAGCCCCCGGATGGCCGCGACAATCCGCAGCCAGGTTTGAGCCGCCTGGCGCAGCGCGTCGACGCCGTTGCCCGCATCCAGGAAAGTGCCCGGCCATCCGCCTCCGGGCTCCTGCTCGCGCCGGTATTCGAGATTCCAGGTTACCCAACCCTCGCGAACCAGCGCGGACGCGATGGGCGCAGTGTAGTCCACCGCTGCGTAATCAAGTCAGGGCGGAGAGGCACAGATGGAGAAACTATCACGGAGCAGCCCGAATCCGCAAGAGCCGGGACGGCGTAGACCCTTGACAACGAGGCATCCACGAATTAAAGATATAAGTGTCTGAATATATTTATCTAATTCAACTCAGACCTTGGGGGCGTCATGGCCGCTATCACGGCCCAATCTACGATGTCGCAGGAGGAACAGACCTTCGCCGACCGCACGATTGTGGCGCACTCCGGCATGCCCGGAGCGCTCTTGGGAATCCTGCAGCAGGTTCAGGAACATAATTCGCACAAATACCTTACCGCCGAAATTCTGGAATACGTTGCTGAAAAGGCCGATATTCCACTGGCCCGCATTTACAGTGTCGCGACATTCTTCGCGCAGTTCAATCTTGACCCGCAGGGCGAACACAGCATCTGCATCTGCCGCGGAACGGCCTGTCATACGCACGGCTCACGAAGCCTGTTGCAACGCTTGCGCCACGAGCTGGCGCTGCCCGATGACGACACCGAACCGTCCTCGATCACGACCCCGGACGGCCGTTTTACGGTACGCGTGGTTGCGTGTTTCGGCCAGTGCGCTCTGGCGCCCGTGATGGAGGTAGACCACGCCATCTTCGGCCATGTCAACGAACAGACGCTCGAGCGCGAACTGCAGCATCTGGGGAGGAAGAAGTGATTCGCATCCAGGATATCGCCACGTTCAGCGCGGTCCGCGAAGCCGGCATGGCGAAGCTGCTTTCGGCACGGCCCAGAATCGGCGTCGGGATGGGAACGTGCGGCGCGGGCAACGGTGCCGAGGGCGTCTACCAGGCCTTTTCCGAGCTAATCGAACACAAGGGCCGCGACGTCAAACTCGCCTCGGTGGGCTGCTTCGGCTTTTGCGCCCAGGAGCCCCTGGTGAATGTTCGCATCCCCGGCCGGCCGCTGGTCATCCTGCGGCGGGTTGAAGCGAGCGACGCGGCGCGGATTCTCGACGACATCGCAGCCGGCAGAGTCACGGAGGATCTGGCCCTCTGCAAAATCGAAGAATGGGACCACCTCACGGCCCGCGTGGTATACGGCAGCGGCTACCCGAAGATTCCCTCCTGGCAGGAGATTCCGTTTTTCAAGCCGCAAAAGAAGATCGTCTTGCGAAACTGCGGGCTGATCAGCCCGGACGATATCGAAGAGTACATTGCGATTGGCGGCTATCAATCGCTCTACAAGGTACTGATCGACGCCCACCCGGAAATGGTGATCGAGCAGATCAAAGCCTCGAAGTTGCGCGGCCGCGGCGGCGCGGGCTTCCTCACCGGGCTCAAATGGGAGTTTCTCCGCAAGGCGGTCTCGGACCGGAAGTTCATCATCTGCAACGCCGACGAAGGCGACCCCGGCGCCTACATGAACCGCAACGAAATTGAGAGTGACCCGCACTCGCTGCTCGAGGGCATGATCATTGGCGGGTACGTGATGGGTGCGAGCGAGGGCATCATCTATGTGCGAGCCGAGTATCCTCTCGCGGTGCACCGGCTCAACCGCGCCATCGAACAGGCGCGCCAGTCGGGCGTCCTGGGGGACAACATTCTGGGACGCGGCTTCAAGTTCGATATCCGCCTGGTGGAAGGCGCCGGCGCGTTTGTGTGCGGCGAAGAAACCGCGCTCATTGCATCGCTCGAAGATTACGCCGGGCGGCCCCGGCCGCGTCCGCCCTTCCCCGCGCAAGAAGGACTCTGGAAGGAGCCGACCAACATTAACAACGTCGAGACCTGGTACAACGTGGCGCCGATCGTCTCCAAAGGCCCCGCCTGGTTCAGTGAAACCGGCAGCGCCAAGAGCGCCGGCACCAAGGTCTTCTCGCTGGTGGGCAAGATCACCAACACCGGCCTGGTCGAAGTACCCATGGGGACCCCACTCAAGACCTTCATATACGATGTCGGCGAAGGCGGCCCCGGCGGAAAACACATCAAGGCGGTGCAAACCGGCGGCCCTTCGGGCGGGTGCATTCCCCAGGAAATGTTCGACACGCCGGTGGACTACGAAACCCTCGCGCAACTCGGCTCCATCATGGGGTCGGGCGGCATCGTCGTCATGGACGAAGACAACTGCATGGTGGATGTGGCCCGCTACTTCATCCAGTTCACGCATGCCGAATCGTGCGGCAAGTGTGTTCCGTGCCGGGTGGGACTCGACAAATCGCTGCGGATTCTGAATTCCTTCACGCACGGCCGAGCCACCGAAACCGACCTCGACCGGCTCGATGAGATGGGCCGGATGATCCGCGAAACCTCCTTGTGCGGGCTGGGCCAGAGCGCGCCCAACCCGCTGCTCACCACCATGCGGCACTTCCGCCACGAATTCGAGGATCACATCCGTGCCCATCGCTGCCGGGCCGGCGTGTGCGAAGACCTGGCGCTCTCCCCCTGCGAGAACAGTTGCCCGCTGCACATGAACATTCCGCGGTTCCTCGAGCTTTACCAGGAGGGCCGCCTGGAAGATGCTTTCGAAGCGGTGGTGCTGGACAATCCGCTGCCGGCTTCCACCGGCCGCGTCTGCCAGCATCCTTGCGACAACCGCTGCCGGCGGCGCTTCCTGGATGAGTCGGTGAACATGCGCGAAGTCCACCGCTATATTGCGGACGCGATTTACCAGTCCGACCGGTTCGATGCGCTGGTGGAGCGCATCGCCGCACGCAAGCTCCCGCCCACCGATCGAAAAGTGGCGGTGGTCGGCGGAGGCCCCACCGGCCTGGCGGCGGCATTTTACCTGGCACTCCTGGGACATGAAGTGACGGTCTACGAATCCAATCCGGAGCCCGGCGGAATGCTGCGCTACGCGCTTCCCGAATACCGCTTGCCCCGCGAGGTGGTCCGCCGCGAAGTGGAGTTGATCAGGCGCATCGGCGTGAACTTCCAGTGCGGTGTGGCGGTGGGCACCGACATCACTCTCAACGATCTGGATAACCAGTACAACGCCGTCTTCCTGGCCATCGGCACCTGGAAGGAATCCTGGGTTTATCTGCCTGGAACGGAGCTGAAAGGCGTTTTGCCCGCGCTCCTTTTCCTGGAAGCCGTGGCCAAGGAAGGGCCGCTGCAATTGGGCCGCAAAGTCGCCATAATCGGCGGCGGCAATGCCGCGATTGATTCGGCCCGCACGGCGTTGCGCATGGGCGCCGAGGTCACCGTGATCTATCGCCGCGAGCGGAAGGACATGCCGGCCATCCGCGAAGAAACCGACGCCGCCGAACACGAAGGCGCCAAATATCAGTTCCTGGCGACGCCGCACCGCATCGTGGGCGACGAAGCGGGCAACGTCAAGGCCATCGAGCTGGTCAAGACCAAACTCGGCGAGTTCGACTCTTCGGGCCGCCGCCGCCCGGTACCGACTGAGGAAATCATCCGGATCCACTGCGACACCGTCATCCTGGCAGTGGGCGAGGTGGTCGACCTCGACTTCGTCCGCGCTTCCGGTCTGCGCATCAAAGAGGATGGCACACTGGAAGTGGATCGCTATACCCTGGAAACCAGCCGCGCCAAGTTCTACGCCGGTGGCGACCTCATCACCGGCGCTTCCAACGTTTCCAATGCCATGGGCTTCGGTAAGAAGGCCGCGCGCAACATCGACAAGCGCCTCATGGGCCCCGGGCGCTGGGAAAGCATCGGACCCCAGTTCACATACAGTAACGTCGCTCCGCAACAACCCAGCGAAAGCCCGCGGCACGAGATCGGCGAACTCCCGGCTGCGGAACGCGCCGAAAGCTTCGTCGAAGCCATGGTCGGGCTTTCCGCCGACGATGCCCTGGACGAAGCCGGCCGCTGCCTGAGGTGCGACATCAAGGATCACCACTAGGAGACCTCGCTTGCCTGACAAGATCTCAATTCGAATCGACGGCGAATACGTCGCCGCCCATGAAGGCCAGACGATTCTGCAAGTGGCGCGAGCCAGCGGAAAGTATATTCCCACGCTCTGCTGGCTGGAAAACATCTCGCCGGTCGGGGCATGCCGCCTGTGCATCGTCGAAGTCTCCGGCGTGAACCGCCTGTTGCCGGCCTGCACTACCCCGGTGCAGGATGGCATGAGCGTCACCACCAATTCGGAGAAACTCAAACACTACCGGCGCATCGCGCTCGAGTTCCTGTTCTCCGAACGGAACCACGTGTGCGCGGTGTGCGTTTCCAACAACCACTGCGAGCTGCAGTCCATCGCCCAGCGTCTGGGCGTCACCAGCGTGCGCTATCCCTACGCGTTTCCCAAAATGGCCGTGGACGTCTCGCACCCGCGCTACGTGCTGGATCACAACCGCTGCATTCTCTGCACACGCTGCGTGCGCGTGTGCGCCGAAGTGGAGGGCGCCAACGTTTGGGACATCGCCCGGCGCGGCATTCGTTCCATGGTGGTGTGCGGCATGAACTGGCCGTGGGGGCAGTCCAGGAATTGCACCAACTGTGGCAAGTGCGTGCAGGTTTGCCCCACCGGCGCGCTGGCCGAGAAAGGTTGCGCCGTGGAGGAGATGGTCAAGCAGGGCGATAGAGTGACCCGCCTGGCAGGAAAGCGCGGAGGCCACTCATGAAAAAGGTACGGCTCGCCACCGTGTGGCTGGACGGCTGTTCCGGTTGCCACATGTCGCTGCTCGATATGGACGAAGCAATTCTCGCCGTGGCCAAGAAAGTCGACGTGGTCTACGGACCGCTGGTAGATGCGCAGGAGTTTCCCAAGGCCGTCGACGTCACCCTGGTCGAAGGCGCCGTCAGTTCGCAAGACGATCTGGAAAAGATCCGCACCATCCGGCTCCGCAGCAAACTGGTGGTGGCGCTGGGCGATTGCGCCGTCACCGGCAACGTTCCCGCCATGCGGAACCCTCTACTCACCCGTAAGATGCTCGAACGCATTTACATCGACGGCGTCCAGCAAACTCCCGGTGTTCCGCACGAAGGCGTTCCGGCCTTGCTCCGCATGGCCGTACCGGTGCACGAAGTGGTCAAGGTGGACCTCGAAGTCCCCGGCTGTCCGCCGCCCGCCAAGTCGATTCTCTTCGTCCTGAGCGAACTTCTGGAAGGCCGCATGCCCGACCTGAGTTCCAAAGTGAAGTTTGGCTAAGCAGGAATTCCTATGAAAAAGATCACCATCGACCCGGTCACCCGCATCGAGGGCCATGCCAAAATCGACATCTACCTGGATGACGACGGCCGCGTCGCCGACACGCATTTCCATGTCACTCAGGTGCGCGGATTCGAAAAATTCACCGAGGGCCGGCCATTTTACGAGATGCCGTCCATCACCGCGCGCATCTGCGGCATCTGCCCGGTCAGCCACCTGCTGGCTTCCGCCAAGGCCTGCGACGCCATCATGACAGTGGCGCCGCCGGAGGCCGGCACAAGACTGCGCGAGCTGGTTCATTGCGGACAGTTTGTGCAATCCCACGCGCTTAGTTTTTTTTATTTATCGGCGCCTGACTTCCTGTTGGGCTTCGACTCCGACGCCGCGCGGCGCAACGTCTTCGGGTTGATCGAGGAAAATCCCGACGCTGCCAGAAGCGGCGTGGCACTCCGCAAGTTCGGACAGGAAATCATTGAGGGCCTCGCCAAGGAACGCATCCACGCGTCGTGGGTCGTTCCCGGCGGCGTCAACGCGCCGCTGGCAGCGGAAGTGCGCGATCGGATTCTGGCCGGAGTCCCAGCTGCGCGCTCCATGGCCGTGCGCACGCTGGAGTTCTTCAAAAGCATCCTCGACCGCTTCGACGAAGAGATCGCCAGCTTCGGCACCACCCCAACGATGTACGCGGGTATGGTCGACGATGGCGGCGGCCTCCAGTGGTACGACGGCCTGCTGCAATTCAAGGACGCCGAGGGCAGGATCGCGGCCGCCGACATCCGCGGACGCGATTACGCTGAATTCATTGGCGAGGCCGCGCTCAAGGATTCCTACCTAAAGGCGCCTTACTTCAAACCGATCGGCTATCCCGCCGGCGTCTACCGCGTGGGGCCGCTGGCCCGCCTCAACGTGGCCGATGCGTGCAACACGCCCGAGGCCGACCGCGAACTGGCTGAGTTCCGTCAGCGCTGCGGTGCGCCGGCTCACAGCGCGTTCCACTACCATTACGCCCGCCTGATCGAGCTGCTGCACGCGCTGGAAAAGATCGAGCTCCTCTTGAACGACCCCGACATCCTGGATCCGCACGTTCGGTCTCACGCAGCGGTGAATTGCCTGGAAGGCGTCGGAATGATCGAAGCGCCGCGCGGGGTGCTGATCCACCATTACAAGGTGGATGAAACCGGCGCCATCAAATGGGCCAACCTGATTGTCGCCACGGGCCACAACAACCTGGCCATCAACCGCAGCGTGGGGCAAGTGGCCAGGCGCTTCGTCGACGGCACGCAACTCAAAGAGGGCATGCTGAACCGCGTCTCGGCCGTGGTGCGCGCGTACGATCCGTGCCTGAGCTGCTCGACCCACGCCGATGGCACCCTCGACATGGTGGTGAGACTGATCGGGCCGGATGGCAGCCTGCTGGATAAGCTAGGCGGGTAAGATAGAGAGTTGATTCCGTCCATCCCGCTCATCGATTTCCAAAACGTCACCGTGCGGCGCGGCGGGCGCGTGGTGCTCGACGGCATCACGCTCACCATCGCGCAGGGCGAGCATGCCGCTATCCTCGGGCCCAACGGCTCCGGCAAATCCACCCTCATTAAACTGATTACGCGCGAGCTCTACCCCTCCATCAAGCCGGAGCCGTGGGGGCTGCGCATCCTGGGCCGCGACCGCTGGCACATCTTCGACCTTCGCCATCACCTGGGCATCGTCTCCAACGACTGGGTGCAGATGTGCACCCGCGATTATTCCGGCTATGAGATTGTGCTTTCGGGCTTTTTCGGCGGCGTCGGCATCTGGCCCAACCACGAGGTGACGCCGCAGATGGAAGAGAAGGCGCGCGCCGTCCTGGATCTGCTCGAGATCTCCCACCTTGCCGCGCGCAACACGAATGAGATGTCGAGTGGGGAGGCGCGCCGCATCCTCATCGGCCGCGCGCTGGTCCACGACCCCCAGGCCCTGATCCTGGACGAGCCGACTTCCAGCCTCGACCTCCACGCCACCCACGAACTTCGCAAGCTGCTGCGCAAACTGGCGCGCGCCGGGATCAGCCTTCTGATGGTGACGCACCACCTGCCCGACATTATTCCGGAGATCGAACGCGTCGTCGCCATCCGCAGCGGCCGCATCTATCGCGACGGGCCGAAGGACCAGGTGCTCGACGCGACCACACTCTCAGCCGTCTTCGGACTCCCCGTCGAAGTGCTGTTCCGAGCGGGCTACTACCACGTGTTATGACTGCAGCAGGTGCCGGTATTCGTCCGGATCGAGGCCAAACTGCTCCATCTGGCGCGGTAGATCGGGCCGCACCGTCTCCGGCGTGTTGCGGACCCAGGCCACAATCACCGTCTCCACACCGACGCGGTTCTTTCCATCTTCTTCCGCCAGCGCCTCCGCCATCCCGCGCAGTTGCGCTTCAGTTGACTCGCGTACCGGCCGCGGCGTTTGGGCCAGCACCTGGTTGAGTAGATCTTCGGCAGCGTCGTTCCAATTCATGCACTCACTATGATATCTGCAACACGTGGACTCGAACTGGCGGCGCGCGGGCATGGATCCGCGCAAGTACGCTAAACTGGGTTTTTCGAAGGCGGATTTCGTTGCATCGGTTAGTTCTTCCAGCCATTCTGGCGATAGCCCTGTCGGCTCGTGCCAACCCCGCCGAACAGGGACAACTCGACGCCAGCCAAACGCTTTTCACCGTGATGGCCGCCATCAATGGCGCCGGATACGATGCGGGCCTCGCTTCCCCCAATAGCAACCCGCTTCGCGCCGCCATTCGCTCCTCGCTCGCCAAACGCGATATTCCCTCGCTGGCCGCCTTGAAAGTCTTTTTTGAGCAGCACCATCGGACTGACGATACGGCGGAACTCAGTCAGTACATCTCGTTTGCGCTCACGGCCGGCGGCCCGCCGGATTTCGCCGTCAAAACACGCCAAGTGGACATCCCGCCCGATGTCACTCCACTGCTCGCGCTCTCGCCCCTGCTGGCGGTTTTTTACAAGGAAGCCGGCATCGCAGACCTGTGGGCTCGCTCGCAGCCCGCCATCGATCAGATGATTGCGCCCTATCACGCGCCCGTCAGCGAAGCCGTTTTGCAGATCAACGCGTACCTGCGCCAGCAGACTTCCGGTGTCCGCGGCCGCCACTTTCAGATCTTCGTGGAGCCCCTGGCTGCGCCCAATCAGGTTCATTCGCGAAGCTACGGCAACGAATACACCATCGTGGTGACCCCTTCGGCAGCGCCGCGCGTCGCCGAAGTACGCCAGGCCTACCTGTACTACTTGTTGGATCCGCTGGCGACACGCAATGAGGAGATTCTGACCCGCAAGAAGCCCCTCGCGGAACATGCCTTGCGCGCCCGCATGCTCGGCGATGCGTACAAACAGGATTTCCTGCTGCTCACCACGGGATCGCTGGTGCGCGCCGTCGAAGGCCGCATGGACCACAAGCCGCAGGCCGTCGAGGACGCGCTACGGGAAGGCTATATTCTGGCTCCTTACTTCTTCGATGCCCTGAAATCTTACGAAAAGCAGGAGCTGTCCATGGCCCTCTACTACACCAGCATGGTGCAGGCCATCGACCTCTATAAGGAAGACACGCGCCTGACCTCGGTGCAGTTCAACAAGCCCGAGGCGGCCGCGCCCGCCGCGCCGCCTCCACCCGCCACGCCGCCGGTGTTCGAAACACTCAAGAGTGCGGAGCAATTGCTCAAAGACAAGGAACTCGAAAAGGCCGAGAAGCTCTTCCAGCTTGTCTTGCAACAGGCCGACAGCAAGTCCCAGCGGGCCGCCGGGTATTACGGACTGGCGCGCATCGCGCTGGCGCAGGACAATCCGGACGACGCTGAAACGCTGCTGGAACAGACGCTGGAACTGGAACCCGAGGCGTCCATCCACGCCTGGGTTTTGGTTTACCTGGGAAAACTGAGATTGGAAGTTGGAGACCGCGAAACAGCGACGCGCTGCTTCCAGGATGCTTTGAAGGTGGAAGGCGCCAGCGAACTGGCGCGCACCGAGGCGCAAAAAGGCCTGCAACAAATTTCGAAGTAATTAGAAACTTGAAGGAGTTTTGCAATGAAACGTATAATTCTCACCGGTATCCTGGCTTTGGCAACCGGTTTGGCCGCCTTGGCGGCCCCCCAGGCAGCACCGGCCCAACCGAAGCCGCCCTCCGCTAAGTCGCCGGCGGAAGGCCAGGCGTACACGGCACTGGCGACGGCCGGGCAAAGCGGCGACCCCGATGCAATCATCAAAGCCGCCGACGATCTACTCACAAAATTCACCGATACCGATTTCAAAGAAATAGCTCTCAGCCTGAAAGCCAGGGCCTATCAGATGAAGAACGACGGCGAACACGCCCAGATCTTCGCCCAGCAGGCGCTCCAGATCGATCCCAAAGCCTACCCGATGACGTTGCTGTTGGGTGAAGTCATCTCCCTCCGCATCGGCGACCACGACCTCGATCGCCTGGACAAGCTCACCAGTTCAGCCAAGTATTTCAACGACACCATCGAGCTGGTGAAAACCGCCCCCAAGCCGAATCCCCAACTCACCGACGACCAGTGGGCCGAGTACAAGAAATATACGATCGCCGAGGCTCACAACGGCCTCGGCCTGCTCGCCATCGTGCGTAAGGACTGGGACGCCGGAATCGTCGAATTCAAAACCGCCATCGAAGGCGACCCACAAGACGCCTACTACACCCGCCTGGCCTCGGTTTACCAGTCGGCCGGCAAGAACGACGAGGCGATCGCCATCTGCGACAAACTCCTGGCCAATCCCTCGCTGCATCCGAGGATCAGGGAGGCCGTCACCTCCATTAAGAACGTCGCGACCGCAGCCAAGGGCAAGAAGTAGTACCGCCGCCTTTCATGCAAGTGGAACCGGCATCACTCGAAGCCAGGATCAACTACCGGTTCTCCGATCCGGAACTGCTGCACCGCGCGCTCACTCACAGCTCCGCTGCTTATGAAGCGCGCGGGGGCCCGGGCTCTCCGCAAGACGATAACGAGCAGTTGGAATTCCTGGGCGATTCGATTCTCGGGTTTCTCATTTCCGAGGCTCTCGTGCGTCGCTATCCCGAGTCTCGCGAAGGCGACCTCTCACAGATCAAGGCCCACCTGGTGAGCGCCGCCCACCTCCACGGCGTGGCTCGGCGGCTCGATCTCGGCAGCTATCTCGAGTTGGGCCGCGGCGAGGAAAAAAGCGGCGGCCGCACCAGGAAAACGCTGCTGGGAGATGCTCTGGAAGCCCTCATCGCAGCCATTTACCTGGACGGTGGCGTCGAAGCGGTCCGCAGTTTCGTCGCCGCGCACATATTCGATGCGCCATTTTCCGGCGACGAGGATGCCGGCACCGACATCCAGCCCGCCATCACCAACTTCAAGAGCGCACTTCAGGAGTTGGCTACCACCCGCCAACTTCCAGCGCCCCGTTATACCGTCGTCCGCGAGCGCGGCCCCGAGCACTCCAAAACTTTCACCGTCGAAGTGCGCATCGGCAAAGACTGGACCGGCCAGGCCGACGGCCGGACCAAGAAGGTGGCCGCCCAACGGGCCGCCCGCGGAGTGTTCGAACGTATGGGGCAGGACGCGCCGCCGACAGCGGAAGCTTCCGCCGGAGTCCCGCCCGACTCGTAAAATCCGGCTCCCGGAGTTGCGGAACGATGTGCGATGCGTTACAAATAACTCATCGAACGCGTGGGTTTACCAGCGGAGAGGGTCGTCTCCGAATACAGGAATTGCAAGATTCTGGTCACCGGAGGGTTGGGTTTCATTGGAAGTAACCTGGCTCTGCGGCTGGCACGGGCGGGCGCCCGCGTCACCGTGGTGGACTCTGCCGTGGCGGGCTGCGGGGCGAATCGGCATAACATCGCGGCCGCCGAAGGTGATTTGCGTGTCATCGTCGCCGACATTGCGGACGCTGCTTCCTTCGCCGCCGAAATCCGCGGCTGCTCAGTCATCTTCAACCTTGCCGGCGAGGTGAGCCACATCCACAGCATGCGTGATCCCTGCCGCGACGCCGCGCTGAACTCCACTGCCCAGCTCCGTTTTCTGGAGGAATGTGGCCGGCAGGCACCCGGCGTGCGCGTGGTCTACGCCGGCACGCGCCAGATTTATGGCGTACCCAAGTACCTACCGGTAGACGAATCCCACCCGGTTCAGCCGGTCGATTTCAACGGCATCCACAAATATGCCGCCACCGCCTATCATCTGCTGTGGAGTTCCATGGGCCGCATCGATGGCCGCGTGCTCTGCCTCACGAATGTGTACGGCCCGCGCATGGCGCTCCATCTCACGTGCCAGGGCTTCCTCGGCAATTTTCTGCGCCGCGCCCTGTTGCGCCAGCCCCTCGAAGTCTTCGGCACTGGCCGCCAGTTGCGCGACCCCGTGTATGTCGATGACGCCGTCGACGCCTTTCTGCTGGCCGGCGCCTCTCAGGATCCGCAGTCGCGCCACTGGAACGTCGGCGGCCCGGGCACTCTGCCTGTGGCGCAGATCGCCTCCATCATCAGTGCCGCCGCATGCCTGGCCGACCCCGTCTTCCGGCCGTTTCCCGAGGAGCAAAAAGGCATCGATATTGGCAGCTACTCGAGCGATTCAACTCGCATCCGCACGGAACTCGGCTGGCAGCCCGCTATTGCGTTCGAGCAGGGAGTTCACCAGACACTGGAGTACTTCCAGCGCGAGTGCCTGCACTACCTTCGGGCCGAAGATTGGAAGCCCGAGTGTGCCCTCCAAGAGGTCCCGGTCCTCGGTCCGGCCGTGCCTGCCGCATGAGCGGCTACATGAACCCGGCGGAATTCGCCAACATTCGAAACTGCGAGCGCGACTTCTGGTGGTATCGCGGCATGCGCGAAATATTCTTGCGCTTCCTGGACCGCCACCTGGCCGGCCGTAGAATCGGCTGCGCGCTTGAAGCCGGCTGCGGCACCGGTTACCTTTCCTCGCTCATGCAGAACCAGCGCCACTGGCCCGTGGTGCCCATGGACATCGCCTGGGACGGCCTCCGCTACGCCCGTGAAATGGGCGTCGAACGGGCGGTACAGGGCGATACCACCAGGCTCCCCTTCTCCGATAACACTTTCGACCTCGTGCTGTCCGTCGACGTACTGGCCCACCTTCCGCCCGGCGAAGAAGCGCTCGCCGCCGCCGAACTGGCCCGTGTCCTCGCGCCCGGCGGCACCCTCGCCTTGCGAACCGCCGCTCTTGATATCTTACGCAGCCACCATTCCGAGTTCGCTATGGAGCGCCAGCGTTTCACCCACCGCCGCCTGGTCCATCTCTTCGAGGGCGCCGGCCTCCGCATCCTCCGCTGCACCTACGCCAACTCGCTGCTCTTGCCCGTGGCGTTCGCCAAGTTCCGCATCTGGGAGCCCCTGCTGCGCCAAACGCCCTCCACTGGGCTGGCTCCGGTGGCGCCCTGGCTAGACCGTCTGCTCCACGTGCCGCTGGCCCTGGAACAGGCCTGGATCGGGGCCGGCCGCGGCTTCGTCGCCGGCCAATCTCTGCTCCTGATCGGTGAGAAGATAACTTAAGTGGAAGCGCCCAAGTTTCCATCGTTGAGCGTATTTTTCCCGGCGTATAACGACGCCCCGTCGCTGCCGGCGCTCATCCACAAGACTTTCGAGGTCCTGGAGCAGCACGTCGCCGATTACGAAGTCGTCGTAGTCAACGATGGAAGCTACGACGATACCGCCGCCGTGCTCGAAAAATTGAGACGCGAATTCTCTCCCCGTATGCGTGTCGAGTCCCATCCGGAAAACCGTGGATATGGCGGCGCGCTCCGCACGGGCTTCGCCACTGCCACCCGCCAATTTGTTTTCTATACGGATGGCGACGGCCAGTACGACGTCGGCGAATTGCCCGGCTTGCTGGCGCTCGCGACACCTGAAACCGGACTCGTCAACGGTTACAAGCTGGAGCGCCACGACCCGGCTCACCGCATCTGGATCGGTAACCTCTACAACTTCTGCGCGCGCCTGCTCTTCCGCATTCGGATCCGCGACATCGACTGCGACTACCGTCTGATTCGGCGCGAGCTGCTGGACCGAATTCACCTCACTTCCACCAGCGGAACCATCTGCGTCGAGCTGGTGCGCAAATTGGAATTGAGCGGCTGCGTGGTGGCGGAGATCGGAGTACACCACTATCCCCGGCTGCATGGGAAGTCGCAGTTCTTCCGCCTGCGCTCGCTGGCGGTCACGTTCGCGCAACTCGTTCGGTTGTGGGTAAGGCTGGTGATCCTGCAATGAACATCCCGATGGTGGATTTGCGCCCCCTCCTTGCGGCCACCGAACCGGTTTGGCGCGCCAATCTAGAAGCTCTGTTTGAGCGCATGCAGTTTGTGCTTGGCGAACAGGTCGCCGCCTTCGAGCGGGAGTTGGCCCAATCTTTTGGCGCCGGCTACGCCGTGGCGGTCGGCTCCGGCACGGCCGCAATCGAGCTCTCGCTGCGTGCCGCCGGCCTCGGAGAAAGCGGAGCGGAGATCATCATCCCCGCCCTCACCTCGCCCTTTACCGCGCAAGCCGTGCTCGCCGCCGGATGCAAGCCGCGCTTCGCCGACGTCCTGCCCGATTCCCTGCTGCTCGATCCGCAGGACGCGGAATCACGCATCCGCAAACGCACGGCCGCGCTCCTCGCCGTCCATCTTTACGGACAGCCTGCCAACCTCGCGGAACTTTCGAAACTGGCGCGCCGGCGCGGCATCGCTCTGTTGCAGGATGCCTGCCAGGCTCATGGAGCGCAGTTGGATGGCCGCCCCTTCACGCACTTCTCGCGGGCCGTGGCATCCAGTTTCTATCCCACCAAGAACCTGCCGTGCCTGGGAGATGGTGGCGCTGTGCTCACGGATTCGCGTTCCGTCGCACAGCAGCTTCGCCTCCTACGCGACGGCGGCCGCCGGAGCGATCAGACCAGCCGTATCCGCGCGCTCAACACCCGCCTCGATGAAATGCAGGCCTGCTACCTACGCGCGTTCCTGCCTAAACTCGGCGAGTGGAATGTCCGGCGCGCCCGCCTCGCCGCGCTCTACGATCAGGCCCTTGCCGGGTGTGAGCCGCTCCGTCCCGTCGCGCGCACCCCGGATTCCGTTTGCCATTTGTACGTCGTCCGCGCGCCTCGCCGCGATCACCTGCGCCGACACCTGGCGCAGCACGGCATCTCGACCGGCGTTCACTATCCTGTGCCGCTGCACCTGCAGCCGGCTTTCCGCGATTGCGGAGCGAAGCGCGGCGATCTGCCCATCGCCGAACGCGCCTGCCGCCAGATTCTGTCGCTGCCCCTCTGGCCCTACATGCCGGAAGGGGCCGTGGAGCAGGTAGCCGCCCGCATCCGCGAGTTTTACCGGCGCTCGTAACTGGATGGTATGATCGGGTCGGCTCATAACAGGAGTTTCCCCATGAAACGAGCAGCGGTTTCCGCGGCGATATTCTGCGTTGCGGCTGTGGCAGCGCAGCAGTCATCGACAGTCAACAACAGCCGAAGCAATATCAAGAACAATATTGCCTTCTCTCAGGGCAGGGACGGGAAGCTGAAGTGCAGTGACGCGGAGGGTAAGCCCTGTACCGAAGAACAGGTAAAGCAGTTGTCAGCCACATTCAACACCGGTAAGAGCGGTATCAAAAACCTCGCTCTTGCAGGGCCGGACGGCTCCGTAAAGTGCGAAATGATGGATGGGAAGCCATGCGCGGCAGCGCAACTTCCCGAGTTAAATAGATCCGTGGCGGCAATGGGAATCGCTACTATGCCGGAGCCATCCCTGCAAAGACAGGTCCAGGTCAACAACAGCCGGAGCAATATCAAAAACAACCTCGTCGTCTCTCAGGGCAGAGACGGGAACCTGAAGTGCATCGGCCCGGATAGTAAGCCCTGTACCCAAGACCAGGTAAAGCAGTTGTTGGCCGCGGTTAATGCGAACAAGAGCAACATCAAGGACCTCGCCCTCGCAGGGCCGGACGGCACACTGAAGTGCGCGACAAAGGACGGAAAGCCGTGCACCGGCGCGCATCTCACGGAACTGAACGACGCTGCTGCCGCGATGCCTGCCCGGCCTGTCAAGTGACCTGGTCAGGAAGGTGCAACAAATCGTTGTTAACCCCGAGCGCCCCTCGCGCGTCTATAGTTCTTGAGAGCACCTGACGTCCTGCAGGGGCACTTCAAACAAAGAGGAGACTTATGCGCAGAAGATTGGGCGTTGCTGCCCTCAGTGTCCCCGTATTGGTTTTTCTGCTCGCCTTCCCGCTCAGCCTCACGCCGCAGAGCCGCCGTTCCCGCGTGCTCATCACCCAACGCGTCAATGAGAACGTATTGCACCGTCTGGCAGGCAATACCCGGCCGCAAGCCACAGCGCAGAACGACGCCGGACCGGTTCCCGACAGCTTCATCATGGAGCACATGCTGCTCCAGTTGCAGCGGCCTGCCGAGCAAGAAACGGCCCTCCGTCAGTTGATCGACTCGCTGCACGATTCCAAGTCCCCCAACTTCCACCACTGGCTCAGGGCGGCGGAATTCGGACAAGCCTTCGGCCCCGCGCCGGAAGATGTCGCCGCCGTCACCGATTGGCTCCAGTCGCACGGTTTCCAGGTCAACGTGGTCTACCCCAGCGGAATGTTGATCGATTTCTCCGGCACCGCCGGCCAGGTACGCTCCGCCTTCCATACCGCCATTCACTATCTCGACGTCAACGGCAGCCGCCACGTCGCCAACATGAACGATCCGCAAATCCCCGAAGCCCTGGCGCCCGCCGTGGCCGGCGTAGTTTCCATGCACGACTTCCAGCCGCACACCATGAAGAGAGCGCACGCGAACTTCACCTTCTCCTCCGGTAGCAACGCCTTGCAGGCTCTCTCCCCGGCCGATCTCGCTACCATCTACAACCTCAACCCGCTGTTCGCCGCCGGCACTGCCGGACAAGGTCAGACCATCGCGGTAATCGAAGACAGCGACCTCTATAGCGCCGCCGATTGGGACACATTCCGCTCCACATTCGGTCTTTCGCAATATGCATCAGGCACACTCACTACGGTTCATCCGGCCCCGGCCAGCGGCGCCAACAACTGCTTTGCCCCCGGCCTGGTAGCCGGCGATGACGGCGAAGCCATCCTGGACGCCGAGTGGGCCAGTGCCGCCGCGCCGGCCGCCAACATCATGGTGGCCGCCTGTGCCAGCACCCGGACCACCTTCGGCGGACTGATCGCCATGCAGAATCTCCTGAACTCCGCCGCCGGGCCGCCCGCCATCATGAGCATCAGTTACGGCGAATGCGAAGCCGGGAACGGCGCAGCGGCCAACGCCGCCTACAACTTTCTCTTCCAGCAGGCAGTCGCCGAAGGCGTCTCCGTCTTCGTAGCGGCAGGGGATGAAGGCGCCGCCAGTTGCGATGCCGGCGCAACCGGTGCAACCCATGGAATCGGCGTAAGTGGCTTTGCCTCCACACCCTATAATGTCGCCGTGGGTGGCACTGACTTCGGTGACTCTGTTTCTAACACGAACGGCAGCTACTGGAACTCCGCTAACTCGGCTACTTATGGCTCGGCGCTATCGTATATCCCAGAGATCCCTTGGAATGACTCGTGCGCCGGGTCGCTCTTGAGTGCTTACTTCGGCTATTCCGTCAGTTACGGCCCAGCCGGCTTCTGTGCCAGCAATGCGGCGCGCCAGTACGGCCTTCAAGGGGTGGTCGGCGGCAGTGGCGGTCCCAGCGGCTGCGCCGCCGGCACGCCCTCCGCCTCCGGCGTAGTCGGCGGCACGTGCCAGGGCTATGCCAAACCGGCCTGGCAAACCGCCGTGACAGGCATTCCGGACGACGGCGTTCGCGATCTCCCCGACATTTCCCTGTTCGCGGGCGACGGTGTGTGGGGCCACTACTACGTGATGTGCTGGTCCGACGTGCGCAACGGTGGAACCCGCTGTACGGGCGATCCCAGCACTTGGGCGGGCGCCGGTGGAACATCCTTCGCCTCGCCGATCATGGCCGGCATTCAGGCGCTCGTAAACCAGAACACAGGCAGCGCGCAAGGCAATCCCAACTATGTCTACTATCAGCTTGCCGCCAATGAATATGGCGCCGCCGGCTCTTCTATTTGTAACTCGAGCAACGGAAATGCCGCCGATGGCGGCTGCGTCTTCTACAACGTCACTCAGGGCGACAATGCGGTCAATTGCGCCGGTAACCAGAACTGTTTCGGTTCCACGGCTTCTACTACCAGGGGCCGCCACGCCGTAGTATCCGCCACTGGCGCGCTCACAGCCGTTGGCGATTCGTATTCTCCCGCGTATGGCGCTGCCGTCGGCTGGAACTTCGCCACGGGTATAGGAACGGTGAACGCTTATAACTTGGTGACTAACTGGATCTCCGGCCAGTAACTACTTTCTCGGATCTGCCTTGACCACGAGCGGCTGCGTGTAAGTTTGCCCGTCCACCGTCAGTTTTACGGTATAACTACCTGCGGGGAGCCAGGGGCCCTCGCCGCTGGGCGTATCCATGTAGATCGCCGAGATCGGTGGCTCCTCGCCGCGGCCTCCGCCACCACCGGCCGGCCCGTGCAGGTCCCAGATGAAACGGTGCATACCCGCCTCGGTGGATAGCTTCTGGAACGGCCGCAGCCAGTAAGTCGGCACGTTGAGGCCCGGCGGTACCGGCGGCGCCTTGTCCGCGCTCGAGAATCGCCGAACCGATTTGCCGGCGGAGTTGAAGATCTCGAGCGTCATCTCCCCCGTCGCTGCGGACTTCAGATAGTAGTAAAGGATCGCCCCGTCCGGTGGGTTCTTCCCCGCCCGCTCTTCTGGCGGCAGCGGCGTGTCCGAGTTAGTGTCGCGTGGAAATCGCCAGGTGGGGCGCGGCGCAAACAGGTGCGCATCGGCGCCGGCGATGGGTGCCGTCAGCTCGCGCAGCGGGGAAATGTCGTCGAGAATCCAGAAGCTCCGCCCGTGCGTCCCCACCACCAGGTCTTCTTCGTGAACCACCAGGTCGCGGATTGAAGTCGCCGGCATGTTCAAACGCAGCGGCTGCCAATCGTCGCCGTCGTTGAACGAAACCGAAACCGCCGTCTCACTGCCGGCATAAAGCAGCCCCTTGCGGACCGGATCCTCGCGCACCACGTTGATGGGGCTCGCCGGCAGCCCGCGCACGATTTCTTTCCAAGTGACCCCGCCATCGTGCGTGCGGAAAATGTGCGGCTTCAGATCGTCCAGGCGGAGGCTGTTGATGGCCGCGTAAACCGTCTGGTCGTCGAAGTGCGAAGCATCCAGTTGCGACACTTTGCTCCAGGGCTTCAGCGCCGGCGGGGTGACGTTCTTCCAGTTCTTGCCGCCGTCGCTCGTCGCGTGGATCAGCCCGTCGTCGGTGCCCGCCCATATGACATTCACGTCCAGCGGCGAGGGACCAATAGCGTACACCACACCGCGGCGAGTCGCCTGGGCCTTGGCAGCGACGCCGTAGGAGGCGACGCTCTCGGGGACGTCGTAGGACTTGCGCGAAAGATCCGGACTGATAGTCTGCCACGTCTTGCCGCCGTCGCCGGTCGTCATGACGTTTTCCATGCCGACGTAGAGGATGTGCGGATCCTTGGGCGAAAACAAAACTGGATACGTGCGCAGATGGCGTCCCGGTTTCCCGAGGTGCTCCACTTCGCCCGTGACGGTGTTGTACCGCGTGACTGCGCCCTCGCCCGGCATGTCGCCGCCGTAGATCAGCTTCGGATTCAGAGGGTCCGGCGCGACATACGCGTATTCGGCGGCGCC
>PLZX01000219.1 GCA_003152325.1 Bryobacterales bacterium
GTGGCCATCAAGCCGATGAAGGACGGCGTCATCGCCGATTTCAAAGTCACCGAGCGCATGCTGAATTACTTCATTCACAAGGCGCACGGCCGCAAGATGCTGGTGCATCCGCGCATTGTGATTGGAGTTCCGAGCGAAATTACGCAGGTGGAAAAGCGCGCGGTGATGGATTCGGCCTATCGCGCGAAAGCCAGCGAAGTGCACCTGGTGGAGCAGGCCATGGTGGCGGCCATCGGCGCGGGACTGCCCATCACGGAGCCTTCCGGCAACATGGTGGTGGATATCGGCGGGGGCACCACCGACGTGGCGGTGATCTCGCTTTCGGGAATCGTCTATTCGCGTTCGGTGCGAGTGGCCGGCAATGAGATGGACGAGGCCATCACCCAGTATCTGAAGCGCAAGTACAACCTGTTGATCGGCGAGCGCTCGGCGGAGGCCATCAAGATAGAGATCGGCTCGGCCTATCCGCTCGACAAGCCGATTACCGCGGAAGTCAGAGGACGCAACCTGATCGAGGGCGTGCCGCGCACCATCACCGTGGACGACAGCGAAATCCGCGAGTCGCTCGCGGAGTGTGTGGCCACCATTGTGAATGCGATCCGCGTGGCGCTGGAGCGCACCCCACCGGAGCTGAGCGCCGATATCAGCGACCGCGGCATCGTGCTGACCGGCGGCGGGGCCTTGTTGAAGAACCTGGATAAGCGCATCCGCGAAGAGACCGGGCTGCCGGTTTCGATCGCCGACGATCCGCTGGCATCGGTGGTGCTGGGCACCGGCCGCATGCTGAGCGATTTCCGGCTGCTGCGCAAGATTTCGATAGACTAAGGGCAAGGGCGCCCGGGTCATGGAATCCTTTCTCAACCGGTACCGGAACATCACCGTTTTGTTGCTCACGATTCTGGCGCAACTGGTGTTGCTCTCGCTGCAGGTGAAGAACGATCAGAATGTTGGGTTCATCCGCTCGTGGACTGTGACGGCGGTTTCGCCGTTGGCCAAGCTAGTGGATGCGCTGCGCGGCGGGAGCATCGGTTTCGTTCGCGACTACATCCGGCTCCACGATTCCGACGCCGAGAATCGCCGCTTGCAGCAGGAAGTGGACCGGCAAAAGCTGGAAATCGTCTTTCTGAAAAACGAGCTCAACACAGCGGATCGCGCCAAGGCGCTGCAGTTGTTCCAGGCAAAAATTCCTTCGAAAACGCTTCCCTCGAGCGTCATCATGATGGGTCTCGGGACCGACTCAATGGTCTTTGTGGACCGCGGTTCGGTCAACGGCGTGATGCGGGGGATGGGCGTGCTGACGCCCGATGGTATTTTGGGCAAAGTGACCGCTGCCTATCTGGCGTCGTCGCAAGTGCTGCTGGTCACCGATCCGGAGTTCGCGGCGGGGGTAGTCTCGGGGAAGAACCACGCGCGCGGCACCCTCAAGGGATACGACGGGCATCTTTGCAAGGTGGACTACGTGGCGTTCGAAGATAAAGTGGAACCGGGCGACTGGTTCTACACTTCGGGCGACGACCGCATGTTTCCCAGCGGCTTTCCGGTGGGGGTGGTGAAATCCGTGCAACCGGGGCAGCCGTTCAAAGAAATCATGCTGGAGCCAAGCGGCATGGCGCGCGGGCTGGAGGATGTGCTGATTGTGCTGGACGCCGTGCATCAGGAGATCCCCAACACTCCGCCGGGGAGCCAGCCGGTATACGTCGCGCCGCCGCCGCCCACCACGGGCGACGCGGAAGTTGCGACGCCTGCGGCACAAGGCGCGGCGGCCGGCACGGAAGCCGACCGGTTGAAGGCGGCCTACAAATCCTCCGGGGACGCACAAGGGCACACTTTCGGAGAGGATGCGCCGCACTCGAAGCCGCCGGACTTCACCAAAGTGCCGGGAGCGGGCACCGGGCCCGCGGCCAAAGGGCCCGCGCCTCCCGTTCCCGCACCCGCCACCAAGGGTACGGCTCCGGAGCAAAAACAGCCCGGAGGCGGCCAGTGAGTTATTCGGGCGAGCGGATTCTGCTCAGCAGCCAGCGGGAAAGCCGCGTATCGCGTTTTCGCTTCTGGGTGATGCTGGTGGTCCCTTTGGCCGCCCTGCTCTTCCAGATTTACGTTCCACTGTTCTTCCGCTTCCTGAGTTTCCTGGACCTTCCGTTGCTGGTGGTGATTTACCTGGCAGTGATGCGGCGAAACCCGGTGAGCGGGCTGCTGATGGGGGCGGCGGTGGGGCTGGCGCAGGATTCGCTCTCCAAGAACCCGCTGGGGATGTATGGGATTGTGAACACGCTGGTGGGCTATTTCGCGGCTTCGATCGGGATGAAGCTGGACGTCGACAACCTGACCATGCGTCTCCTGCTGGCGTACTTCTTCTACATCCTGCACCAGTTCCTTTACTGGATTATGGAGCGCGCGCTGCTGCGCCACCTGCCGCCGTTCGACTGGCAGCACTGGCTGGTTCTGGGACTCCTGAACGCGCTGGTGGGCGCGGCGCTGTTTCATTTCCTCGACAAGCTCAGGGTGACAGCCTAGAATGAATAAGGAGCGCTTTTCCGGCGCATTGTTGTGACCCTTCCGCCAGCCGATCCAAATCCGGAACATCCATCCACCGAGCAGCCGCATCTGCACGACGATACGCGCTTTGCAGCGCCCAAGATCGCCATCTTCCAATACTCCACGGTGGTTCTGTTCCTGTTTCTGATTTCGGGGTTTTGGAGACTGCAGGTGCAGAACCCCGATTACTACAAGGAGCGGGCCGAGCAGAACCGCATTAAGTCGATGCCCATTCTGGCGCCGCGCGGCCGCATTCTGGACCGCGACGGCCGCGTGATTGTGGACAACCATGCGTCGTTCACGCTGATCCTCACGCGCGAGAACCTGAAGGAAGAACATCTGAAGCCGATTGCCGAAGGGCTCGATCTGGACCTGGAGAATCTGCAGGAGGTCGTGAGCCGCTACCGGAACCGGCCCAAGTACGAATTCATCCGGTTGAAGGAAGAGATGACGCCGGCCGACCTGGCCTTCGTGGATTCGCACCGCGATTTTTTCCCCGAGCTCGAAATCACTGAAGCACAGCATCGCATGTATCCGCAGAACGGCATGATGGCGCACGTGCTGGGCTACACCGGCGGCATCAGTCCGTCCGAACTCGACACCGCTGAATTCGCCAGGTACAAGCCCGGCGACGTCATCGGCAAGTTCGGCGTGGAACGGCAATATAACGACACGCTGATGGGAATCGACGGGCAGCGCCAGGTGGAATTGGACGTCTATGGCCGGCCTCCCCGCACCGCCGCCGGGGAAGGGCACGTCGATGTCACGGTGAAGCCCTCGGTCCCGGGCAAGGATCTGCAACTCACCATCGATCTGGACTTGCAGGCGGTGGCGGAACTGGCGATGGATGGCAAGAATGGCGCCGTGGTGGCGATCGATCCGCGCACCGGCGAGGTGTTGGCCATGGTGAGCCGGCCCACCTTCGATCCCAACAAGTTCTCCGCGCACATCAGCGCCAGGGATTTGAAGGCATTGAACGATAATCCGGATAAGCCCTTTTTCAATCGAGCGATTCAGGCGGCCCAGGCGCCGGGCTCCACCTTCAAGCCGATCATGGCGCTGGCAGCCTTGGAAACGGGGACCATCGACGAGAATTTTACAGTGCACTGCCCGGGCGGCGCCAACTTCTACGGACGCTACTACCGTTGCCACTTGAAGACCGGCCACGGAGCGGTAGTCCTGCACAAGGGCATCGTGCAATCGTGCGATACGTATTTCTACACCGTCGGCAACAAGATGGGAATCGACGACATCGCGCAGTACGCCGACATGGTGGGTTATGGTCACGCCACGGGAGTCGATTTGCCGCATGAAGCGCAGGGCGTGGTGCCATCGCCGGAATGGGCCATCCATACGCAAGGACGGAAGTGGTATGCCGGGGAAACTATTTCTGTGTCGATCGGGCAGGGCGCTCTCACCGTGACGCCGCTACAGATGGCGCGCGGCATCGCCGGCCTCGCCATGGGCGGCGTGTGGCACCGGCCGCGCGTGGTGAAGGAGGCGCCGGACAAGCCCACCGAGTGGCCGCTCAATCCGCAGTACGTGAAGGACGTGGTGGACGGCATGTACGGCGTGGTGAACGAAGGCGGGACGGGCGGGCGCGCCTGGCTGCCGAATATCGAAGTCTGCGGAAAGACCGGAACCGCCCAATTGGCCTCGGCGGAATACGTCAAGGAAAAGGGCGGCGGACACGAACTGAAAGATAACGCCTGGTTCGTGGGATTCGCGCCGCGGCAGGCCCCGGAGATTCTCGTTGTAGCGCTCTTTGAGCATGGCGCGGAAGGCCCGCTGGCGGCGCCCATCGTGCGCGACGTCTTGACGGCGTACTTCGACAAAAAGATTCGGATCGAGACTTTGCGCCAGGGGGCAGCGGCAGTAGCGGCAGGCGAAGCGGCTGTACGGACACTGGGTCTGCCCGGCCCGGGGCGGTCCAACTAATATGGTTCGA
This sequence comes from Bryobacterales bacterium, assembly GCA_003152325.1. Taxonomy (GTDB): domain Bacteria; phylum Acidobacteriota; class Terriglobia; order Bryobacterales; family Bryobacteraceae; genus PALSA-129. The sequence continues at coordinate 4,484 of PLZX01000219.1, forward strand.
CATTTATCGGCTCGCGATATCGATTGGACGCTGCTGGTCATCGCGCTGCTGATCTGCGCCGTCGGCGTTCTGCAAATCTACAGTGTCACCCGCGGCTCTGATGCCCACAGCGCCTGGTGGAAGCAGATTCTCTATGTGGTGGGCGGGTTGGTGCTGATGTGGCTGGTCTTGCCATCGGATTACCACGCCATGCTGCACCACGTGCCACTTATGTACTTGGTTTCGGTGGGGGCGTTGCTGGGGACCTATGTCGTGGGCGAAGCCGCGTTCGGCTCCACGCGGTGGATTCCGCTGGGTTTCGGAGTTCACTTACAGGTATCGGAATTCGTAAAGCTCGTGATAATCTTATTGGTAGCCCGCTACCTGACGGATTTACGTACGGATGAGCTGGAGTTTCGGGAGATGCTGAAACTGGCGGGCCTGGTGCTGATTCCCGCTGCCCTGGTTTTGAAGCAACCGGACCTGGGTACGGCGCTCACCTATATCGGGATTCTCACGGTGGGTGTGTTTCTGGCGGGGTTGCATTGGAAGTATGTCCTCGTCATTGTTGCGGGGGCGGCGCTGATGGTCCCGATAGGGCTGCATTTCCTGAAGGATTATCAAAAAGCGCGGCTGGTGAGTTTCCGCGATCCGGAGTTGGACCCGCAGGGCGCAGGATACCAGGTGATCCAGTCGCAGACGGCTATTGGTTCGGGAGGCATGTTTGGCAAGGGAGTGACCAAGGGGACCCAGGCGCAGTTACATTTCCTGCCGGTGCCATCCAAGGATTTTATCTTTTCGGCCTTTGCCGAAGAGCATGGATTTGTCGGTGTAGTATTGATGTTGGCGTTGTACTTTGTGATGATCATGCGCATTGTTCAGAATGCGCAGACGGCGCCCGAGCGAGCCGGGATGTACATCTGTATGGGAGTGGCCGCGCTGCTGCTCTCGCACATCCTGATCAACGTCGGGATGGTGGCTGGGTTGATGCCGGTGACCGGCATACCGCTGCCATTCATGAGCGCCGGCGGTTCGAGTATCTGGACGAGTTTCTTAGCACTGGGGCTGGTCAACAACG
>PLZX01000060.1 GCA_003152325.1 Bryobacterales bacterium
AGGAACATCCGGAGCGGCGGGTCCGGGGCGGGCGTGCTGGCGAGTAAGACACGCCTCCATGGCAGCGAAGCCCAACCACGGGATCCGGTCCGTAATGCCAGCCAGGTTCGGCATCGAAGTCGTCCAGTCCCGAAAACCACAGTTGGCGCCCGGGTCCGCCCATGCCACTGGTGGCCACTTTCGGCCGCAATACACCGGAGACGGTGGTTTTCAACCATCCTTACCGCCCAAAACATCGCATCAAGTGGCTGCTGCTCAATAGGTTGGCGTTTGGCCCGCAGAGTGCCCTAGTGAAAGCGTGACGCTGAGACCCAATGGAGGCGCATCATGAAGACGATCAAAGTTCAGTGGGTTATTCGCCGGGTGCTTTGTCTGGTTTGTGTTCCGCTTCTGGCTGGCGGCCTTTTGGTTGCGCAACAACCAGCAGCTCCCGCGCCAGCTCCCGCACAACTCCTTTCACCGGAACAGTTGGACACCCTGGTGGCGCCAATCGCTCTGTATCCCGATGCGCTGCTGAGCCAGGTTCTGGTGGCCAGCACCTACCCCCTGGAAGTGGTGGAGGCGCAGCAGTGGCTGCAAAAGAATGGAAGTCTTAGGGGCCAGCAGTTGACGGACGCGGCCCGGCAACAGAATTGGGACGCCAGCATCCAGGCTATGGTGGCCTTCCCCGACGTTCTGACGATGCTGAACCAGGACGTCCAATGGACCACGGCATTGGGCAATGCGTTCCTGGCGCAGCAGTCGGACGTGATGGCCGCCGTGCAGGGGATGCGCGCACGAGCGCAGGCTAATGGCAAGCTTTCTACCACTCCGCAAGAGACCGTGACCACGCAAACGCAGGGCGGGCAGACTGCCATTGATATTGCACCGGCCGATCCGCAGGTGATCTACGTGCCGCAATACGACCCGGCTTACGTCTGGGGACCCCCGGCGTGGGGCTACTATCCGCCGCTCTATTACGCGGGATACGGCTTTGGCTTTTATCCTGGGATCAACATGGGATTGTACTTCGGCGGTTGGGGCGGTTGGGGCTACGGCGGCTGGGGTTGGGGCTGGGGCCCGAACTGGTTCGGCGGCTCGCTGTTCGTCAACGGCGGCTTTTTCAACCGATATGGTTTCCGCGGTGGGTTATACGCGGGCGGGTTTGGCGGCAGAGGGGCGTGGCAGCATGACGCGGGCCACCGTTTGGGAGTCTCGTACCCGAACAGTCAACTGGCCTCCCGGTATGGGGCCGCATCGATGGCCTCGCGGAGCGCGATGACAAGGTCGGGCAGCGTCAATGCCGCCCGGTCGGCCAGCACGGGAAGCTATAGCCGGTTTGGAAACGCGACGTCGTCGTACGCAAACCGATCGGCGGGGACGCAGGGCGCTCGCAGCGCGGCCACACCGAACGCAGGGCGCACCAGCGAAGGACAGTGGTCACACTTCCAGGGATCGCAACGCTATTCGGCTCCGGCGCAGCGGTCTTCCACCTCGGCACAGCGTTATTCTTCACCGGCGCAGCCGTATTCGTCAGGCTCGGCACAGCGGTATTCGGCTCCGGCGCAGCGTTACTCCGCACCGAGCAGTGCCGGGCGCAGCTACAGCGGCGGTTCATCGCGCAGCTATAGCAGCGGCGGAGGCTCGCACAGCTCCGGCGGCGGCCACAGCTCCGGCGCTTCACACGGTGGCGGCCGCCGTTGACGGGGCTGCCACAGGCTCAGTCCGACATTTCCGTGCCACAAAAGCCGCAAGCAAAGCCGGGTGCAACAGTTCTCTGCGTCTCGGCTGGATCTCCCTGCGTGGCTTAACGCGCAGGTGAAATCGGCGGTCGGCTGAGACAAGGTTCCACCGCCAGGACCGCATCCCAAGCGGCCGTTCTCAGCCTCTCCGCCGAGCGCTGTATTCTTGGTTAACGGTACTGGATGGCGCCAGTTTTACGGCCGTCTCCATGGCGACGCGGAGGGGACTGGGTATAATTCTATTTTGGCTTTTTGGGGGAGGAAGACCACATGTCCGAAGCTAGAGACACCGCCGTTAAAGGGGTTGAGAGTGCGCTGGGCGATGCCGTGTCGAAACTCAGCACCACGTATGAGACCTGCTCAATCGATGCCGCCGGTGATGCAGCTAAAGAAGCTGAGTGTAAGGTGATTCGAGACCGGAGCCTTGGCGTCGCGAAGCGGGCCTACGCCGATATGCTAGACGCTGTGAACCAGCACTGGCCGCAGGGATCTTGATCCAGTACTGCACCTGCGCCCTGCCGCGCGGAGCGGCTCGCGGACCAAGGTCCATCCGTGCGCAAGCCGAAGCGGACTTCGCGTCGAGGCCATCGCATCCCTTCTCTCAGCGGCCTCGCATCATGTCACGAAACGATTCCAGGCTCCATTCCCCTTCCGGCACGGATGAGCAGCGCCGAAGGATGTACACATTGCCGTCGTTCGCTCGCACCTTGAAAAAGATGTCCTTCGGGCCGTACCACTGGTCAAGCAATTCTTCCACGAAGTAATCCTGACCATCCAGCCGGAAACCAACTGGACGCTCATCCCCTTTGTAGCCGGAGTAGCAGACCACCTCGACCTTCATCTCGTCATCCCCATCCCCGAAGCCGAATCGTACCGCCCTTGCCCGGCAAATGAAAAGCGCCAAGAGGGTCCCGCCCGACTACAGAGCGAATGAACCTTAAGGATCAACACGAGTCCCGAGAATCTTCAGAAACTGAGCGAGCCAGGCGGGATGTGCTGGCCAGGCCGGTGCCGTGACAAGCTTCCCGCAGGTATGGGCCTGATCCATTGCGAGGGCTTCATACTTCCCGCCGGCAGCCGTGACCTCCGGGGCCACCGCCGGATAGCAACTGCACGATTTACCTTGGAGCACCCCGGTCGCGGCTAGCACTTGCGCACCGTGACAGATTGCGGCAATCGGCTTGTCAGACTCTGCGAAATGGCGCACGATTTCCAGAACGCGCGGGTTGAGGCGGAGGTACTCCGGCGCCCGGCCCCCAGGAATCACGAGCGCGTCGTAATCGTTAGGCCGAACCTCGTCGAAGGTCGCATTCAGAGCGAAATTGTGGCCTCGCTTCTCGCTGTAGGTCTGATCACCCTCGAAATCGTGAATCGCGGTCCGCACCGAATCGCCAGCCCGCTTGTTCGGACAGACGGCATGGACCACGTGCCCGACCATGAGGAGCGCCTGGAATGGAACCATCACTTCGTAATCTTCCACATAATCGCCAACGAGCATAAGAAGTTTCTTGGTAGCCATGACGAATATTCTCCTGAGGCTATCGTCCCACTTCTGGCGGTGAACATCGCGATGCCGGCCCTATTCCCCCAGCGTGATCGGGAGATGGTTAGCCTTTCGCCCCCAGCCTTCGAGCTCCGCGGTTCTGAACCCGGCGATGCTCTCTCAGCACCGGCGTTGCCCTTTCGCGGGCCTTGGGGATTTTCGTTGAGCGCCTCGAACGGGATCTCCGAACCGCTCAGGAAAGACGGAAAGGATAGAACAGCCTGCCTTGCATCACCTTCCGAAACTGTCCCACAGGAAGGCATGAACGAGAGCGACCATCGCAGCTTGAGCATGACCGAACCCCACCGAAAGAACGTCCATCGCTCTTCGTAACTCTGCCAGAACATCACCGCCAGCCTGAAATTTACTGCTGATCACACCAGCAAGCAGCACTCCTGCAAAATCACACTCTATGCCAACAGTCCATGCGTCAGGGGCTGGATTCCAGGTCACTCTGCCAACTTCATCTGTAAGATGCTCAACTGCAAACTTCACCGCTCTGGCTTGAATATGGCCCGCGAACTCGTTTCGAAGCTCCTTGATCAGAGTCCACTTTTGCTGAAGGAACTCATCCGCGTCCGCGATGCATCGGACGTCCAGATCCGTGAGTGCCGGCTCTGCTTTTTTGAATTCGTCTGTCATTCTCACGGCGGTCAAGCCACCTCGAAATTCAACCAAGGTAGCAAGAGACCGTCGCAGGAAATAGCTGACGCGGTGATCCAAGCCGGATTCGCCCAACTCAATCACACTTCTGTGAAGACTGCGAAGTTCGCACATCTCAAGACGAAGGTCTTCATAGAGGATCGCGAGGCGCGCTATCCCGTTCAGGAGTTCCGACTGACCACCCCTGAAAACCCTTCGCAACTCGCCGACACGAGTGATTGCCACGTCATCTCCGTCCTTCAGTGGGCTCTGTGCCGCGGGGTTTTCCGCTTGCGGCGAAGCGGTCAGTCACGGGTCATCAATTGCCGTTCAAGCGCGCAAGCCGTGGCATCTGTCAGGAAACGAGATTACAGCCGATCCCACGAGACTTAACTCCTCTACAAATCTGTCGATCTCGTCCTGATACGCATTGTTCGCGGACAGCTGTCCTTCGAGTTTCACTGGGGGTAGCACGCTTTTGAAAGCTCCCGGACCATCCTTCGCGTAATCCAGCATCCCGTCGATTCTGCGGACTGCACTCAGTACAACCGTCATTACTACATTATCGACCCAAAATGGTTTTGAAGGCTAGCGGATGATGCCTGCAAGCTCACCAATTCCGGCTCCATCTCGGTTCGGCAGATTTCAGTTCCGGCGCGTCACACACTGCATCTTCATCCGGGATATCCACGGTATACGCGTTGCGATATTCGCGGCTTGACGGCGCCTTCCATCCATCAACCCCTTCCGTGATATCCGCCGAGAGGATCGACTCAACTCCCGGCGCCTGGGGAACGGGCATCGCCGCCTGAGCGCGCACACTGTAATCCGCACCGGGCAAGGCGTATAGCCCTCGGCCAAGTTTCACAACTTCAGCCCGACCCGCTTTGCTCATCCGGCTGAGATGCCCGTCCACGGCCTTCGGGTGTGCATTCAGCTTCGCCGCCAACACTGCCGTCGTCATGGGGTGTAGTTTCAGTGTCTCTAAAATGCGGCTCTTCAATGTGAAAGTCCGTTTTGCATTCTGCGTATTCTTCATTTTCTTCTTCCTCCGTTTCTCGCGCCGTCGAGCGTTCTTGCGGCCTCGTGCTTCCTGTACGCTTGCCTGGATGCGCNNCAGGAAGTTGTGTCCCAGAATAAACACCATGTCGTTGGACGTTTTCTTCGATGGTTGCTCGTCCCAATGCCGATGGAACGTAGCTGACACATACCAGAGGGCGTACAGCTTCGAGTTGTCAATGTCTTTTGGCTCGTCATTACTTTTGCAATTTGCCCAAACCGCCGACCTGAACTTCAGAAATGTGGGATCGTCTTCGTATGCATACCGTGTTACCCAAGGCTTTGTGCTTGGCGTCTTGGTGCCACGATAAATAGTAGTAGTAGTAATCAAGATAGTTTGTACTCCAATGGCGTCCCGGGAACCTGCCAAGACTTCCTGAGAGACGCCATTTCTATTTATGCAGACGATTTCTGCAACGCCGCGACGACTGTTTCGGCATGTGATGGTATATGGCATGAAGTCGGCTGAACGTGGTGCCTGATGTGACTTTCTGCATTCCGTGGTATATGGCGCTCTCGGCAAAGCGCGGTACTTGGCGATTTCTGCAAGCCCTGGTTCCTGGTGCTTTCTGCAATCCGTGGTATATGGTGGGAACTTTCTGCAAGCCGTGGTACCTAACGATTTCTGCAAAAGATGGTACATGGCAGGGTCATTTCTGCACGCGGTGGTACCAGGCGCTTTCTGCCAGTCGTGGTATATGGTAGGGAGATTTCTGTAAAACGTGGTAGGTTAGGTATCTCTAGTATTACTTAGAGAGTATTATAAAGGAAACGTACCACACTTTGCAGAAATCGAGTTGAACGGTTCCTACACGAGACGGAAAGCTTAGTCCAGTCTTCGCTTCGCTCAGACCGGACTGCTCCGCAGCTTCAGTGTGAGGAAATCAATTTGGAAAGCGAAATCAGAAAGGCATAGAAATAATTGCCACACTGGATATATTCAAATGGCGGCAGGTATTATAACTGTTTTGCACCATCGAAATCCACACTGTCACGATTAGGTAAGTCAATTCCACATCCGACCGATAGGCTAGCCGCCTTCAGCGTAATAGATCAATACCGTGTGGCACGACAACCATTGGAATGCCATTTCCCGGCGTTCTGGTAGGCCTAGATTCAATCGCCGGAACCGTCTTGATGGATTCCCCAGTCACATTCCTTAAATGTCAATAGAATCCCGGATTTTCTGGAGGAGTCCGTGAAGGCCGCGCCACCCCATACCCGTCACCACCGCTTGTCGAATCATGCCACGCCGAAAGGGTTTGGACTGGACCGAGATAGTGTAGGCAAGTCGGCCACCTAATGTCCCTGTGGGTGTAGTATGGATTTCAGAATCATCTTTGCGACGGAAAGAATCGAGGTAAATCAAGCAACATGCCAACGCCGAAACTTACGACTGAGATTGTGAATGCTGCGATTTTGGGAATGGAAGCCCAGAGAGAGAAGCTGGATGCCAAGATTGCAGAACTCCGAGGCTGGCTGACTGGTGGCTCCGCCGAACCTGCCGCGGCGGCGGAACCCGCAAAACGCAAACGCCGGAGAATGAGCGCGGCTGGTAGGAAAGCCATTGCCGAGGCGCAGCGGAAGAGATGGGCAGCTTCCAAGAAGGCGGCTGAACCGCCAGCCCCGGAAGCGGCTTCCAAAAAGAAGCGGAAGCTGAGTCGCGCAGGGAGAGCCGCAATAGTTGCCGCCACGAAAGAACGGTGGGCGGCGGTCAAAGCGGCGAAACCAGCAGCAAAGAAGGCACCAGCGAAGAGGAAGATGTCACCGGCACGGAAGGCTGCACTGGTGGTGAATCTGGCGAAAGCACGAGCGGCCAGGGCAGCAGAGCGGGCGGCACAAGCGTAATTTCAGCACCCTGGACGCCAGTCGAACCAGCGACGTCCTGTTGCTCTACGCTGTTGGTTTGGAGAAGATTCGATGCCGGGGAGCAGCGGTACTCGGTGGAGGCGGACGTTTGGCGGCGGCTTGGAAGCGTGCGGCCTGAATTGACCGGGACACCGGCCCAGGGCTCACTTATCGACTCCCGCAATCGGCCTCTCCCGGTTATCGCCTTCCCATTCCGTGTTTTCGTCGCCCTGGTCGGACAGATGAACCCGCAAGCGCCCACCTTGGACTCCGAAGTTCAGGTGGAAATACTTTCCACCAGTTTCCAGCCCCATCCACCAATGATCGTGCGCTAACTGCTCCAAATGAACGAAAGCGCCACGAGCCAGGATTTCGTCAAGTGCGGGCCTTCCATCCGGCAACTGGCCCTGCGTCCGAATTTCAAGCGAACTGCCGTCCTTTTCCCATGTCATGTCCCCATCATAAAATTGGGGCGGCTGGTAGGGCTTGGAGGACTATAATGGCGCTGCGCTCGGCGGCGGGACGTCCTGCTCCCGGCCTTTGGGGATCAAGCTGAATGCGGCTTCATTTGTCGTTCGTAGAACTGGTATCCAGACTTACTCACCACGAACGTTCGGCCCGAAGTGGCTTCGATAAGTCGCCACGGCCCACGTGACGATGGCGAGCAGGGTCCTTACGGTCAACATCAAGAATCTCTGCCGATTGAACCACGGTCTCTCTCTTGCCACTCTATGACCCATCTGTAGGCAACTGTGAAGTAGCCGCGGCGTTGCTGGAAGGTGCGTCCACCTTTCAGCTTGATCGTGGCTGTGAATCAGAGAATCCTTTGGGTGTAGAATCTTCGATCCTAATACGAGTTTGGCAGCGGCCGGGCCTCACCTATCACCAGGGCGTCAGCGATGGAACAGAGAGGCTCCTAGGCATGGTTGTTGCCGTTTTGCGCAGTTCCGGCAACCTCCGCAGACCCGAAAAACTGCGGGTACGCCTTCAGAATTTCATCGTCCACGCGTTCTTTCAACAACTCGTATGCTTCCTTCGCGGTTTCGCCCCGATTGATCAACTTCCATAGCGCTTCGTAAGCACGCGCACCGCTCACCGAATCCGAAGGCCAGAAGCTCAAAACGGCGCTCCATGCTACCCGATCCGCCAGCCTTTGCGCGTCGCCGGTTTCAGGTAAGCATTGGCTTCCGCGTTGTTGGTCACTTTCATCTTCGTGCTGTCCCACTCGATTTTTCCTTCAAATCGAACAGCGATCGCTCCCAGCAGCGCCCATTCAATGAACGGTCCAGCGACAGAGAAATTGGAACAAGCCGCTTCCCCGCCCTTGGCCGCCCGAATCCAGTCCTGATAGTGGCCCGGCGAACGCGTCAGCAGTTGCGGCGGCAACTGGAACTCTTTGTGGCGGCTCAAGGGCAGCAACCGGACGTTGGCTCCGTACCCGTCAGTCGTCATGTACCCCTTATCGCCAACAAAGACGGCGCCATTGAGGAGCGTCCTTTTCATCACCGCCGGATCTTCCGGCGACGCCTTGAGGGGTTGCAGATTGCCGATGTAAACCGTCCCGTTCGCGCCAAAAGAGCCGGTGCCGCCGAGGAAAGGCTCGTCCTCCGGAATTCCCGCGGGCCTGTATGCGGGGCCGGAGGATCCGTCGTACCAGAAGACCTTCACCGGCGGCATGGTACCGCGCGCCGGAAAATCAAACCGTGTGGTGGTCTTGTTCGGAAATGTGTAAGGATTCTTGCCGTCCCGCTTGATCACTTCCGCGCTGGTCGGCGCCTCCAGCCGCAGAGCCATGTTGGCATCGCCCAGGCTGTGACACATGGCATCGCCGAACGCGCCGGTCCCGAAATCGAACCAGCCCCGCCATTTGAAGGGAACATACGCCGGACTGTACGGCCGCATCGCCGCCGGGCCCAGCCAGACGTCCCAATCGAGCGTATCGGGAACCTTCTCCGCGGCGGGCAGTGTCGCAATCCCTTGCGGCCAGACTGGACGATCGGTCCAGCCATGCACCTCCGTCACGTTGCCCAGCGCGCCCGACCAAATGATTTCCGACGCCACCCGAGCGCCCTCATAGGAGTAGCCTTGGTTGCCCATCTGCGTCGCGACCTTATACTTCAAGGCCGCGTCCCTCAGTAGCCGGGTTTCCCAGATGGTATGTGCCAGCGGCTTCTCCACGTACACATGTTTGCCGCGCTCCATGCACCATAACGCCGCGATGGCGTGCGTATGATCCGGAGTGCACACCAGCACCGCGTCAATATTCTTGCCTTCCTTTTCCAACATGCGGCGAAAGTCGCGATAGCGCGCCGCCTTGTCGTAAATCTTGTAGGTGGGCGCCGCACTCTGGTCGTCCGGATCGGCCAGCGCGACGATGTTTTCCGTGCCGCAACCCGGTATGTCGATGGTCGCCCGGCCGCCCGCGCCGATACTGGCGATATTCAGTTTCTCGTTCGGCGATTTATAGCCCAGGCGCGCCAGCGATGGCGTGCTGCCGAAGCCGCCGGCCGGAACCGCGCCGGCGGCCAAAGCGCCAAAGAAGAAATGTCTTCGCGAAACTTGATTTGGCATTCTGTATCCACCGCGTCAAGCCGCGTTCCACATGCGCCGCATCATCACGTGCTGCTTTCGGATCTGTTGCGAGGCCTGCGTCGGACTGCGATCGCCTTCGTATTCGCTGGACAGGTACTTGTCGTATCCGCCTCGCGCCAGCACCGGGATAATCTCGTTGTACGGAATGCTCGACTCGTTCGACGTGTCTTCCAGCACTTCGTAAAACTTGGCGTGGCTGTGGAATATGTAGGGAAGCAGCGGCAAAAGGTCTTTGGGTTCGTTCTGCTCGGCTTTCCGATACATCATGTGATAAAAACCGGAGCCCGAAGCTAAACGCAGCTCAGCCTCGGAGCCGCCCATCTTCCGCACTTCCTCCATGGCCCGTGCTGAGGGAACGTTGTCCTCGTGAGCCTGGTTCACGTACTCCAGGATGTCCTTACGGTACCCTTGCGCGATCAGGTCTTCCGTTCGGCGTCCCGGCTGCGGCCGTCGCAGGAAGATGCTCATGTCCGGCACAAAACCGAGATACTTGGTCCCGGTCTTCTGGATGTAATTCAACGTCTGATCCATCCACTTCGACTTCAACAGCGCCGGAACGTGAATCTCCTCGCCGATCCTGACGTCATGTTTCTCCGCAACTTCCATCACGCGATCGTAGAGATCGAACTGCGTGATTCCCGCCTTTCCCCACACGGAATCGGCAGGCCCCAGGCAGTCGGGCCACGAACTCCCCTGCCCCCGGTACACCTTATACCCCAGACGATTCGCCAGCTTGATGTCGCGGATCATCTGACCCGCCATTTCCTGAACCGTCAACGCTCGATTCTTATAGAGCTTCGTATCCACGAAACCGTCGTAAGCGCTTGGTTTGAGTTTGTACTTCTCCAACCAGAGGAACCATTGCCGCACCCATTCTTCAGACGGATTGGGGAAACCTGCAACGTGGGCTTCGGGGAGGATCTCCACGCCTTCCGCACCCATGTCTGAAAGATCCGCCAGGCAGGCCTCCAGATCCATGGTGCCGGCGAGAAAATCGCCGTTGTAGCAGTAGAGCGATGCGCTCAACCGGATCGGCGCCTTCGTGCTCTGCGCCATGGCCGGGCTTTCCGCCAGGTACGCGGTCATGGCGGCCGCACCGGCAGTTTTCAGGAAATCTTTGCGTGTCATGTTTATTGTCTCCTTTCGATACCGGCTTTACGCCACCAGGACCAGTTTGTCCTGGAACGCGTACACATTCGGAATGAACGGCATGTAAGAAATCCTGAGCCTCACGACCACCTTGACCTGGTGCGAACCGGCTTTCAGGCCGTCCGGCTTGTTGATGGTGAGCGTTGCCGGCTCCAGCCACGGCCAGCGGACGTCGCCGATGCTCTCCATTTCATCTAGCGAATGGGTCCCTGTTCCGCGCGCGGAAAACTGAATCTGCTCGCGCTTGAAAGTCTCGCCATCCACCGTTACATCGAAGCCCTCAATCATGGAGAGGGCAACGCCTCTGTAATAGGCGGTCTTGACCAAGACTTGGAATCCCGAAATCTGGCCATTCCGGGACACGTTTTTGAACCCTCCCTGAAGAAGGTTGTATTGAACTCCCATGGTTTCTCCCCTTTAGCCGCTTGCTCACAATCAGCTAAGCCAGCCCCTTGTCCTTCATCTCACCGTAGATCTCAGGTAACAGAACTGCGAGGTTCGCGTACTCCCGAATGTTGTGGATCGCGAGCCCCTGAATCGCCTCGTGCGGAACTTTCACACCCGGCGGTAACGCAAGCTCCGGCCGGCCGCCGTGGATCTGATAACCCATCCAAAAACGAGACCGCTGCTCCATCCCGCCAGGTATTTCGCGATAGAAGTGGCACATCATCGCGGGAGCCATCATCGAGTCTGGATCGGAATTCGCCGGGCGCCGCATCACGGAAGCGCCGACCACGGTTGATACCGCCGGACTCCGGAACCGTGCCATGTCAAACCCGAGCTGCTCGGGTTCCAGAAAGTTGATCTCCAGGATCTCCGTCCCGCATCCGATGTCCTCCACGACGCGGTGCGTCACGCCGCGGAATTTCTTGTTCATCGGTACATCCGGGTCGAGGATTCGCCGCCTTGTCTCCGGACTCACGGAGATGCCGTAGTGCTGCGGTGGGTACCAGATCTGGTATCTCAAGTCCTCCAGGGCGTGAAACACGAACCACCACTCGACCATCTCCCTGGTCACGCCCGGCATCTCCGTGCGATTCGCGATGAACCCCGCGCCGTTCGGCAACCCGCACCAACCGATTTCCGTTTCCAGGTTGCCGGGATTCAGCAAATCGTTGATGTCCTCGGGAAGCATTGCCTTGGCCGGATCGCAAGGCTCCTGCATCAACGCCAGACGTTCCGGATCCGGCGCGACGGGCTTGCGGTAGAAGTACTTGGCGTACGGTTTGGTCTTCTGTTCCGGCGTGAGTTCCTGCCGCGGTTTCACGCTCTTTTCCGTCGTCACGTTAGTACTCCCTTCTCAGGTGGGAAAACTTTGTGCCGCCGGCGAGCGCCGGCAAACCAACTCCTTTCGATCGGCGTTCATCGGCGGCTAATTCAAGGTCCTCTAAGCCGGCGTGAAAAGGCCTCTCAACATAGCGTGCTGCCGCCGGATCTGGTCGGTGGCCAGGAACAACGTTTGAGGCCCTTCAAATTCGCTCGAGATGTAACCTGAATACCCGCCAGCAATCATTACGGGTATCACTTGTTCGTAAGGGATGCTGTACTCGTGCAGGTCGTCCATCATCTCGTAGAACTTACCGTGACAGTGGTACGTGTACGGCAGATACGGAGTGAGGTCCTTCGGATCGCTGTAGCTGAAATGGTAGACGCCGCCCATCGACGCGTAGGACATCTCCGCCTCATTGGCTCCCATCTTCTTCAATTCGGTCATGGTCTTCTCGGACCCCATGTCGTTCTGGTAGGCCTGGATGACGTACTCCAGCACCTTGTCGCGCGCGCCGCGCTCCTTAAGGCCCGCAATCTCGGAACCTTGAGCCCGCGGCGGCGTCTTCGTGAAGATGCTCATGTCCAGCGTGAAACCAAAGTGCTTGGTTCTCGTTTTGGCGAGCAGCGACAAATATTCATCGCCTTCCCTGGACTTCAGCTTGAACGGCGAGTGTAATTCAACCGCGATCTTGATATCGTATTTCTCGGCCATCGGTATGGCCTTCTCAAGCAGCTGAACGGTCGGGATGTCCGACTTCCCAAACGTGGGCCGCAGAATCTTGTATCCCAACCGCTTGGCCAGTTTGAAATCGCGCTCCAGTTCACCCATGGATTGGTCGGCCGTCAGATACTTGTCCGGCCCATACCGCATGGAGTCCACGAACTGGTCCAGGCAGCTCGGCTTGGTCCCGTATTTGTTCATCAAGGCGAACCACTGCTCCACCCATTTGGCCGAAGGATTCGGATACCCTTCGACATGCGTCTCGCCGAGGATCTCAACTCCTTCCCCACCCATGCTGGCGACGTCCGCAATGCAGTCTTCTAGGTTCATGGTGCCCATTAGATAATCGATGCCATAGCTGTACAGCGTGACGCCCAGCTTCATTTTGGCCTGCGGAGGCCGCGTATCAGCGGCGTAAGATACCGGAACATAAGCGGCGAGGGCTGAGCCGGCCACCGTCTGCAAAAAGTCTTTTCGCGTCATTTGGTTTCTCTTTCTGATACTTGGCATTTGCTCTGCGAATCCGCGTGCCTCATATCACCAGCGCCACCTTCCGCTTGGAAACATAAGTTTGCGACGTGACCGGCATGTAGGAGACCCGTTGATGTTGCGTCACCACCAGGTCGTGCATGCCGCGCGTCAACCCGCCCGGCTTATCTACTGTCAGAATCGCTGGTTCCCGGTACGGCCAATGGCCTTCGGTGTTCTTAGCCAGCTGGTCGAAGGTATAGGGTTTCGCCCCGACCGTAAACGTGATGTGTTCCTTGGTGAAAGTTTCGCCATCCACCTGGACTTCGTAGCCCTCCACCAGCGACAGGTAGACGCCCCGATAGTAGGCCGTTCGAACCGCGACCTGAAAGCCCGTGGCCTGGCCATTCTGGATAACGTTCTTAAATCCTCCGGGAAGGATCAGATGTTCACGAAGCACTGTTGTCTCCTTTTCTGTTTTCCGGGCGAAACGCCCGAGTCACACTCGTTTCGGATCTGGACTTTCCGAGTTCAACCCTAAATGGAACACTGTAGTGATCTCCTGCACATGCAATGCTGAAAATGACAAAACAAAGCCGCGCGGAAGGAGGGCAGCCGGAGTGAAGGGAAGTCACCAGCAGACCACTGCGTTACGCCCTGGTCCCATCTGGAAGAGCGCAGCCACAGTTCTGGTAACACGCTCGAATCATAAGACAGTTGTGCCCGAATCTATAGGTGCGTAACGGTGCGGACCCAACCAACTACAGTGGGTTCAAGAGGATACGCAGACGTACCGCTCGGTGCGTACGTGCCCGCGTCTACCGGAAGGGCCTCTACCAGAAGTACCAAGCCACCAAGCGAGGCGGACCGCTGTGTCCGTTGACCAGATCCGTGGCAATCACCGCTTGCAGGTTCTTGCCTGGCCAGCCGCGCGGCGCCAGGTCGGTGAGCGTCCGTAAGTACCTCGGCTCGGTGACAAATTCGCCTGCGGCGGCCGTCCCATCGCGGCCAAATCCAGCCAGCAGGAGTACCGTCTGTTCGGTCCGTGAATCCACGAACCGGGAGATGATGGCGCGGTCTTCCTTCAACGCCGAGTAAGGGGCATCCCGTTCGACGGTCCAAAGCCGGTGCGTCGGATTCTGCTGGTCCCGGAGGTAATCCGTGTGCGTGGCTGTATCAGAGACGAATCGGAAACGCAGGCGTTCCTCCAGCTTGCTGGTCCATGGATTGTTGAAGGCGCCCACCATGACGGCGGGAGTTTTCCTCAGATCCTGTAGAGTAAGCGATCCTCCGCGTCTGATCTCAAATTGGCCGCCCTTCAAGGTGAGCAGCGCCGCCACCCGCGCAATCGTCAGGCCGTCCACGAATCCTACTCTGTCCGCTAGTATGGTGTCGTAAAGGCTCGGTTCGTGCGAACCACTGGCCGTTGCAACTTGCGGAGCCAGTTCCACCACGTCGCCCATCACCAGCGTTACCCTGTCTCCACGCAACAACGGGCCCCAAAAAAGCTTCACCGGACCTCGCGCCAGAATCGAACGTCCGAAAAGACCAATGGCGACCGCCATAATGACCCCCGCGAGCACCAAGGCGGATACCCACAGCGTTTTCCGGTCCGAAGAGGCTATCACCGTAATCGCGCGCACCTTGGCAGCGAGCGGTGGCGCCGTAGCCTGATGGTCCGCCGCCATTTCCGAGCCAACCCGAGCGGGGACGATCAACTCCACAGCCGGAGGCCTGAACTTGGGAATATACGAGCCCGAAGTCACGTCAATCCGGATCTCGCCTTCGTGCCCGGACTCGTGATAGTATTGCGCGATGCGCTTGCGAACCTCCACTGCGGAGGTGCGCACAATCGGGTCGTCGTTGGTATCGTAAGTTGGTTTGCGCCCGAAGACGGCTACGCCAATCGCGCGCTCTTTCAGGTACTCTCCGCGCCCCTCAATGGCTTCCGTGACGATGTATTTCAGCAGTGGTCCACAACGTTTGCTGTGCTTGAACAGAGTGCTCGCCAGAATTCGGTTGAGTTGCTCGATTACAGCATTCCGGTTAACCGTCGTCTCCAAGGGCTGAGGCGCGGTCTCGTAGTTACCCCTAGCGAGAGAAACCGGCTCCGACATGGCAAACCTCTGTTGTGAACCCTCAGCTTAGCAGACGTACACTCACCCGTGTTCAACAGTGCCAAGATGCCCGCCAACTGTTTGATAGCAAATGGCTTACTATCAGCAATACCGTACCGCACCTGTAGCGCTGGTGGCACGCCTGCTACATCTGGATTGTCGAGCGTATTTGAAGGTCGGGTTTCTTCTTCAGGTTCTCCGCGAACGGGAACTTGGATGATCTGGTATGCGTCTGTGGCTACTTATCGCCGTTCTTGCGTATGAGTGCCTGAGTATTCTGGGCATCAGTTGGTACCTGTCCAGAAAGCACGGCACCGCCGAGACTTTCCTCTTCGCCAACCGCAACCTTTCCTGGCCCACCCTGGCAATCACCATGGCCTTGACGGTTCTGGGAACACCGCACATCCTGGGAATGTTCGAACAGACTTGGGACCTCGGCGCGGTCAGTCTTTGGTTCTCGTTTGCCCACGTCATTCTATTGGTCCTGGCCTGCGTGGCCACCGGGCGCTGGGTCCGGCGGCTGAACGTTTCTTCCATGCCGGAAGTGGTCCACCTCCTATTCGGCCCTGAGACCCGGCTCATCGCCTGCTGCGTGCTGATCCCGCTGGTTTGGGGAATCACCACGCTTGAACTGCAAGGCATGGGCATCATTCTCGCACTGCTCACCGGCTCCTCCATCCAGCATGGCGTCTTGATCGGCGCCGTGCTCGGCATGCTCTACGTCGTGCTTGCCGGCCTGCAGGAGATTGCCGCGCTGAACATCATCAACGCGGTGGTGAAGTATGCTGGGGTCATCATGGCTACGGTGTGGTTGACGTTCCGTCTGCCCAAAGGCTGGGCCGGCGTCAGCCAGTATTACAAGGACGCCGGGCAGCCTCACATGCTGAGCATCTTCGGAACTTCGGAAACTCTCTTCTCCTATGGAATCGGCGTGGTGATCGCAACTTGTGTCTGCCAGGGGATCAGCCAGCAACTGTTGCAACCCGCCATGGCCGCGCGCGACGAAGAGACCGTCATGAAAGCCATGTGGCCCGCCACCATCATCAACGGTATGTTCGCGGTATTCACGGTGGCCATGGGCCTGGCGGCCAAGAGCATCCCCGAATTTCGCCGGCTGGGACCAAAGATGGCAGCGCCGGCGATGCTGGCCACCTATCTGCCGGCCTGGCTGGTCGCAATGGTCCTGGCCGTGTTCCTGGGGTCGATCCTCTCGGCCTTTTCCATGACCGTGCTCGCGCCGGCCACCATGTTCACCAGGGACATCTACATCAATCTGTTCAACCCGAAAGCCTCTCCCGCCACCGAAAAGCGTGTGGCCCGCGTCGCCATCGCCACGCTCATCCTGATGGCGGCGTCGATTGCCACCGTCCTGCCGCCCATCGTCGCGGCCATCAATTGGCTTTTTGCGTGGTCGGCGCCGGTGTTCGTAATGATCATCATAGGCCTGTTCTGGAAGCGTTCCACCAACTGCCGCGATTGCCACTTTCTTCGCAGCGTGGATCGTAAATATCGCCTGGTCATTCACTAGCCTGCCAGCCCAACTGGGGCTGCAGATCTTTGCGCATTCCAACGCATACGCCACTTTGGCGGTTTCTCTTGTCGTGGGATCCGCCCTGACGGCGATGATCGAGGGCAAACCGGGTTACTTCAAACAGATCAGCTGGATAGGGACACACTAAGATGCTCTTCTGGAGACTGTTCTTCTCAGCGCTGGCGATCATCATTGCGGCCAACATTGTTGGCCAGATCATCATCAGCGCCGTCAGGCGAAGGCATCGAAGGGAGAGTTCAGAGAATCATGATTGAATCCACTTGGATGCTCGGCATCATCGCCTTCATGCTGATTCTAGGCGTAGTCGCGCTAGCCGGAGCCAGAATCAGGGCGAAGAGAGCTGATAGCGCTCAGCGATAGTTTAGTGTGAACGAGCGTCCCGCTAACCCTGAACAACCAGAAAGATTCCTCGGCACTCCTGCCGACGCCCGCGCCTCCTGGTTCATTCCCAAACCCGAGTTCAATTCATTCTTCCTCCAGAATGAATCACTTGCCGCGAATCTCTTGCACCATGCGTCTGCTACTCTAAAGCCAGGTAGGAGGCGTGACAAGATGCCGACCCGTCATCCTCCCGCCTCCAATAGCGCGGCCGGCCGCAAAACTTCGTGCGTCACGAAACCGCCTGCACAGAACCGCGACTTGTCGCACGAGCGTAAGCGAGTCGGCCCGGGGTTGGGATTGAATCCCCTCAGCCAAGTCAACCAGAACGCCCAAACCGCCGAAGCTGTGGCGGTCTGTATCGCATAACTGATATCAGTTGCAACAAATCACCGAGTCGATTCGTCGCGAAGCTATTTCGCTGGGCGGCCAAATACTTCGGCCTCGATGTAATGATTCAAATCGTTGACGTTGTTCCCGGCGCTATACAAACGGACGTAACGGGCAGTTACTCCCTTGGTGTCCACTAGCTTTCCCTCGTATGTCTCGATGTAATTCATGTTCTTGCCGGCGCCCTGCTTGGCTTTGTTTCCGGTATCGTTGTTGAACCACGTCTGGAGGTTCTTGGTGAAGGCTTCATTATCAGCCGTCTGGACCACGACGCAGAAGTATACTCTGGGCTGAAAATAATGCCAGAAGAGAATTCCGTAGATCTCGTGTGCGGAGCCTAAGTCGATGGTGACAGATTGAACTCCGGGCCCCAGTTCGACATAATTGCCATCAACTTGGGTCTTGTCGCCGTCAGTGACCATAGTCAGGTCGCCGACCACCGGATCCTTTTCGGTGCTGGTGACTTTCTTCCCCTTGGCAACATTTGTCACGCCGGCGGGAGCCAGGAACGGCGCACGTTCCTTGGTGGCTACCTTCTCCAGATTCGGAATGCTCAGATTCGCGGGAGTGCCTTCGTAGCCGGGCTTCGGCAATTCAACGGGAACCGGCACCAGCTTGGGCGCCTGTGCGTAAAGGCTGACGGCACTCAAGCAGAGTGCCGCAAAAGCCAGGGATTTTGTCGTCAAGTTCATAATGATCGATGTCCTTTCCTTCGCCACTTTTTCTTTCGCGTCACGGTACGTGGGAAACAGACTGCTTCCCGTTCTCATCTTCCTGACCCTGTTCAATAAGCCATGCCTCCAATCCGGGAACCCTGCGGCAGCAGTCTTCAATCTCACCGCGGCCCAGGATCATAAATGCTGTTGAGAATACTTCCGCCACCGCGGCCGGCCAATCACTCACTGGCGTGTCGCTGGCGCCTAGAATGCCGGCCCGGCGGCAGAACGGGACAAGCGCGTCGATGTCCGCTGCAACCCAGGTCGCCAGGCGAAGCGGAGCAGCCTGGCCTTCTCTGGGATTCCGAATATGATCACCCTTCCGCAAACCCGATGCGCTCAGAACTCTTTGCCTCGCGTGAAGGAGGTTGAAGCTCTCTCCTTGCACTTCATCCGGCACGGTCATGGTCAGCGGCCAGCCTTCCCAACCGGAGGGCGGGTTCATCGCCAGCACCGAGCTATAGCCGGCGTGCAGGATCACCTGGTGGATGTCCCAATCGACTAGCACTTCCGCCATGCGGTCCAGGGCGTAGCCCTTCCCGATGCCGCCGAGGTCGAGGCGGATGCCATCGGTTCCGGCACGGACCAAAAAGTCGCGGGGCAAAAGCTCAAGCCGCTGCAGGCCAGTGCCGAGCGAAATATCAAAAGCTCCGCCAGTCTCGGCATGCGCGATCTGCGCCAGCAGCAGGCACTCCATGGTCCACCGGCTGACCCGAACAGTCTCGCCCGCCGCCAGATTATTGATGCGGGAAATATCGCTGTTCTCGATGAAGCGGCTCAGTTCCTGCTCGAGCCGGTCGGCCAGTCCAAAGGACGCCCGCGCGGCCTGGCGTGCATATTCCGGATCCGGATGGGCGCAGAAGATTTCAAAGACGGTGGCCATCGCCTGGTGGGAGAAACAATGCAACGCCTCTTCCAGGGAAGCCTGCTGGTCATCAGGCACCTGTAGCGACAGCTTCCGGAGGTTCAAACCTGCGCGCGGATCCATGGCTTTCGCGAGGCTTATGGATTTTCCCATAGCGACCTCACGACATAGCCTCTCATTTCGACCTGCGGCCGTAACTCGACGTACCGGTCGAACAGACTCACGTACATCTCACGCTGACCTGGAGGCGGCAGGTCATACAGTTTTCGAACGAGCGCGGGTTCCATCTCCGGGCTGATGAGAACCACCGGCGTCATGGGCGCCGTATCGGACACGCCGTTCCACCATTGCACCGTAGAGAACTTTCGCAAGTACCACGGCAAGGGCCATAAGTTCTCACGGCTGATAATGCTGACCGGCAGCGATGCGCGACCTCCCGGGTAAGAGGATGCCAGGAGTTCGAGATCCCGAACCATCAGGTAGACATCCTTCCCCGTGTGGGCGTATACCCAGGGGTTGCGCGGATCAGAGCCAAAGGGGACACTGCTCTCCCAGGCCTCCCAGCCAAGATGCGCAAGACCCGCACACAGGACAGCAAGTATCACCACCTGGAAGGAGCGCTTCTGGACTGCGCGGACCAGCGAAACCGCGCCAACGCCGCCCAGCAAAATCATTCCATGCAGGAAGCCGAGCAGGTTCCAGGGAGCTTTATAGGGAATTAAAGAATAGACCACGATCATCAGTAGGGAGTAAATGCCCAGGAAACGGATCACCAAAACATTTGCTCCCGGTACGCCGTCTTTGCGGAACGCGGCGCGGATACCGAACAGGGCGAGTACGGCAATCAGAGCCTCGGACCAGAACGGACCGCCGGGGACGTGATACAAGAGCAGAAGACTAAGGTAATAATTCCAGGGGTGGACGTGAAATGTATTGATTCCCGAACCTCGCGCAAAGTAAGTCCGGTAGGCGAGAACGGAATCGATCACTCCCTGCGGATGCGTGAAAAATGCGGACATCAGCGCAGCCCCAACCACCACGGCGCTGCCCAGCGCGATCGCCAGATGCTGCCCGCAAATCAACTTGCGGCCCGCCACCAGAGTGGTTTTTTCGATAAGGATCAGCATCACCGCGGCCAGCACCATGCAGCTCAGCGGAATGATCACGGTCTCTTTAGTCGCATACATGAGCCCCGCGCAAACACCCGCGGCGCAGGCCCACAGCGCACTTTTTCGCTCGCAATATTTCAAGAACAGCAACAGAGTACCAAAGGTCAGAAACACCAGCAGCATTTCGTGAATGTAGTACCGGCTGTAATAGACCATGGCCGGCGACACAGCGGTCAATAGTGCTGTCAGCGCGGCGGCATACAAGCCGAAATACGGAATCAGGAAGAAGTGCGCGCCCACCAGGAGCACGCCTAAAATAGCCGCCACGGATCGCAGCGTGACTTCGTTCAGATCGACGTAACGAGTGATGCCTTGAATCCGCGCCGCAGCGAGAGTCAGGTAATAAAGCGTGGGGCCATGATAATCTGCAGTTGAGTATTCGTAGCGGCCACGTTCCAGGAGCAGGCCGAATTTGTCGCCATTCACTGCCTCATCGCAGTGCATGGGCCGCTCGGCTAGAAGTGGAAAACGAAAAGCGGCAGCGACCAACATGAGGCCCACGAAGATCATCGACGTGCGGAAGGGACTCGGTATTGCGGTTGGAGGCATTACATTAGACTGCTCAGTCTTGGGCCCGCACTCGCCAACTCACCAGAGCAAAGTACGCGAACAGCAATCCGGCCGCGGCCAACGGTAGCGCGCAGGAGCGGTGGATCAGGAACAGGGTCTGCTGTTCATCGGGACTTGGCAGAGGAAACATTGCCGCCAGAATGGAGACCATGGTCGGCACTGCCAACGCGACTGCGACCCAGAAAAAAATCTTTCGCAGCACCACAGCCCAGGCGCCGCCGGGCTCGGACGCTTCCGAACGCAGTCGCAAGCGTTTCCAATCCGCGGCCGTGAATTGGTTGCGGTGCGCCCAGAATATTGCGATCAGCGTGCCGGTAATCGCAAACATCGGCGCGGCGATCACGTGCGCCATGAGCCGGTAACCGCTCAGGCTGTTCTGCTCCGTGAGAACGGACAGAAAGCCGCTCCCCGCCACTGCCGCAAAGCAGGCAAGCCCGGCGAGATTGACCGAGACCCGTAGCAATTTGAATAAGGGACTCGCCGTCCCTCGCTCGCGGAGGACCGCCTTTCGACGGAGCAGGATCCGGCAGACGGCGTCCACTGCGATGATCGCCAGGATCGCTACCAGAACGTCAACGACCGCGGTTCGATACATAAATTTCATTGCGTCCCGGCAACCTTCGCCGACAGGCCGACCAGGCCTTTCAAAACGAAGCCCAATATAAATAAGAACAACACCGCCGCTGCTCCCAAACCAATGATCTTGAGCCAGGGTCGGTAGATCCAAGAACTCGCCAGGCTGGACTGATAAGCAATATCCAGCTTCTTCTCAAAGCGATTCATCTTCCAGGGACGTTCGCCGCCGAGTGGCGAATCGACCGTGACATTTCCGAAAAAGATGGCTGCATCGCTGGAATGGCAATCCTGGCAACCGCGCGCGCCCAAGGCCTGCGAGGCCGGGCGGACATCATGACCGAGAGGCCACAAATACGGCTGGGCCTGTTGATGATCTTCGGACTTCAACCGGCCCGCGGTATCCAGGCGCCGAAGTTTGCCGCCCGCGATATACACGGCAGCTCCTCGGCCCGCACTTTCCTGGTCAAGCACGCGAAGAACCTGCGTCACCCAGGCGTCGTCGATCTTAGGCCAACTGCCATCGAGAGCCGGCTCGCGGTTCAGCTTGGCCACATCCAGAACACGTTTGACATCTTTCGGATTGAGTGGCTCTACCTGTTCCGATTTCAGTCTGCCCCAAAACGCCGGCCAGACCATCCGGTAAGGCGCGAGTCTTCCATCTGCCTCTTGCGCGAAAACGGGGTAATAGATATGAGGCAGCGCTTCGGTCGCCTTGTTGACGTTGTGCTCACTGAGGCCATGCGCCAACCCGTTCTTCATGCGGTGGGTATCGGCGTCGGGCCAAGGCCCGGAATGGCAGGCCGTGCATGACAACTTTTCCAAGTGGAGAGGAGGGATGCCTCCGTGATCGGGATGGGGCGCGCCCAAACTGCGTCCCATTCCGGAATGCGGGCCAGTGGCCGTTCCCATATGGCAGCCGCGACAAGAGAGAGAAGCCGCAAACGCATCTTTGGCGGCAGGTTCCCCTTCGTATCCGCGAGTCATCGCATGGTCGAGACCGTTGCGGTGGCATTGCACGCAGGTCATGCCGCGCGCCAGGTGAACATCCTCACTGGCTTCCCACCGGGAATTGCCGGTCTGCTCCACGTCGATATTGGTGTGGCAGTAATAGCAGCGGCTGGCCTTCACTTCCCTCACCACATCGAAAGCGACCTTGTCTCCCGGCAAGAAACGATTGCGCGCATAGTGCACAGTGGGAATGTCCGACTGCAAGGCGTCCTCTACCGAATTCGGCAGCAGGTAGTCGAAGAGGCTGGTCATCTGCTTCGTCGAACCGGTCATCATGGCGATACTGGTGGCGGCCGTCGGCGCGTAGCGGAAATTCTCCATGGCGACCTGCCGGGCGTACTCCGCCTGATCGTAGGTGGGTGAGGCATCATGACAAGCCAGGCAGTTCACTTCGAGGTTGCCGGATACCTTCCAACGAGCTTCCTCGGCGTGATTGTCGCCGCCATCACTCATCAATCCGCCAGGCATTCGCCCGCCGAAGTGCAAGGCAAATTCCCTGACGCCCATCCCAAGTTGCGCCGGCCTGTAGGTTCCCGGCCACGAACGGTACGACAAAGGAATCTGCGTCGCGGTCGCTCCGTCGATCAAGAGCCATGGCTGACCCTTCCTACCGGCGGGGACTCCCGGCATCGTCGCATTGAAATGCCAGCCCCGGGTGATGGCCCGCACATCGTGGCAATCGCCGCCGCATGTCTGGAGAGTCGAAAAAGGCAGCGGCCTGCGGTCGTCCGGCTGGATGGTATCGCCTTCGGGATCTCTCAGCGGAATGATATGGACTGGCTGCGCCAAACTGCCGGCTGGGTTATCACCAAGCAACACTTTGGGCGGCGCAGCCGGTTGAGGGGGAGCGGCGGGTTGTTTTCGGTCGCTCGAGGCGGCTGGGTGAGATACCACCACAGCGGCGGTCAGCAGAACCACGGCTAGGGAAATCCGTGACATCGTCAGATCTCGAAGTCTTCCGGTTTGAATTCGAGCCGGGTACGCGCCTCTACGGCCTGGTTGACCTTGAGCACTGTCACAGCAGTCTCATAGCCTATTTCTCCGGGACAGTTCAGCTTGGTTTTGCCTCGAACGGCCCCGAAGAAATTCTCCAAATGCGGCTGATGGTATTTCTTCCTCATCTGCACGGGGATGCCATAACTGGGAGGAGGAGCGGTTTCGCGGACATCCAATACCGCCGCGGGTTTGGCCAGCTTGACCTCTTCCACCGGCGCCAGCAACAGGCCGTCTTTGACGAAAGGCTTCCAATCCGGCGCGTTGGCTACGTCGCGATAAATTGAACCACGGCCAGCCGATTCCGAAAGTTCCAGCGCGCCTTGATCGCCCATGAAGACTTCGTAATAACCGCCAAAACCATTGGTGGTGAGTGTCTGGTAGAAGGCGCGAACCACGCCGTGCGGCGTCTCGTAATCGTAGACCGCCATCACGGTGTCATACCATTCGTGCGTGGCTTTGCTGTAGTAATCCGTGCCGCCGCTAGCCATCACACCTTTCGGACGCGCATCCAGGTACCAGTTGAAAACGTCGATCTGATGCGAACCCAGATCCACAATCGGCCCGCCGCCCAAACCGCGGAACCAGCGCCAGTTGAGGAACTGCTGCATCGACTGGAAGCCGTATTTCTCCAGGATCTCCGGCTTGATGGCATACCGCTCCGGCATGGTGGCAAACTCGCGCTTGGCGCGGTTCCACTGTCCGTTGATAGTGGTCATCCTGCCCAACAGTTTGGCTTCTGCGATGAGCTTCTCATAACAGAACCGGTAGCGCGGATTGCTGCGGCGCTGGTGTCCGATTTGCAGCAACCTCCCGGTCTCGCGGGAGGTTTGCACCATGCGGCGCGCGTCCGCCAGGCTGTTGGACATCTCCTTCTCGCAGTAGACGTCCAGCCCGGCTTTCATGCAGGCGATGGCGTGCTCGGCGTGCCAGAAATCCGGGGTGGCGATCAGAACGGCATCGATCTTTCCCTTCTCCTTGTCGAGTAACTCGCGGTAGTCCACATAGGCATTGTTGGGATGCCCGCTGTCTTTCATCAGGCGCGAAACGCGCCGCTGGTTGTAGTCCGTCCAGATATCGCAAACCGCAACAAAGCGCACGTCGGGAATCTGGAAAGAGGCGTCCAGCAGAACCTGCCCCTGGGCACCCGCGCCGATAAGCGCGACGCGAACTTCGTTCGAAGCCCGGTTGACCGCGGAGATAGGAGTGGCGGCGCCGGCCAGGGTCGCCCCGGCCACCGTAGCTGCCTTGAGGAACTCACGCCGATCCATCGATTTTGTGTCGTCCTGCAAACTCATGCATTTCTCTCCAGCCACTCACACACTCATGGCAGCCTGCCTAGAGGTTTCGGCGATTTCGATCACACCAACGCTTGCGGGCTGACCGCGCGCAAGCGAGCGCGATTACCCGATGAGACCTTCGGGCTTCCAACCCGGCCGGTATTCGCGGTTGAGGTATTTATTGGCCTCTTCGACGTTGGTGATTCTGCCTGCCGCGGAATCCCAGAGAAGCTTCTGGCCGCCCATTCGATAGGAGATGGCCACCAGATTGAAAGCTTCCGTGATGGGTTGCGCCAACAGGAAATCGCCGAAGGTCGGCGGTCCGCCCTTGATGGCTTCCACCCATGGACCAGCGTCGTTCGACCGGCCGGGGCCTGTGCCGCGCTGTTCGGGGCGCAACGGCGGACGGCCTCCGGCGGCGCCGGCAGCCGCGCTGAAATTCATGTCCTGCAGCGGAGGAGGTGCTGCGATGCTTCTTTCCTTGCGGAATTCGGTGAACTTGCTTTCCGGAATGATTCGCGGGTTGTCACACTCAAATCCAGCGAGGATTTTTCCTTTGTCGCCCACCAGCATCATGCCTTCATTCGGCAAGGACCGGTCATCGGCCAACAGTTCGTCCGGCGTGGGCGGTCTCATGCCGCCGTCATACCAGAACAGGTCGAGAGCCGGCCGATCGCCCTTCTCGCGAAAACGCATTCGCGCGGTGCTGGCCAGGGGGAAGGAATAATCGTTGCGAATGCGGCTGACCGCATGGTTCGCCACCACCTGGCAGCCGCTGCTGATATTGGTCTCGACACTGAACGGGGCATCCAGATTGAAGGTCTGGAAAACCGGCCAGTTACTGTAAATGCCCATGTCGTTGATGGCGCCGCCACCAAAGTCGTACCATCCACGGAAGGTCGTGTGGGTGTACCACGGATGATAGGGACGATCCAGAGCCGGTCCGAGCCACAAGTTCCAATCGAAGTCCTTGGGGATGGGCGGCTTTTCGGTCGGCAAGGTGAGGTATTGAGGCCACACCGGGCGGCTGGACCAGTTGTGAATCTGGCGAAGCTGGCCGATGGCGCCTTCCTTGATCCAACCGGCGGCGGTTCGAAGTCCCAGCGAAATGCTGGCGGGCATATAGTGCGTCTTGAGCTTGGTCCGGCGGGCGGTTTCGATCACCAACCGGCCCTCATTGAGACGGTTCGCCATGGGCTTCGCCACCACCACGTGCTTGCCCTTGTTCATGGCGGCGATGGCCACAATGGCATGCAGGTGATCCGGCGTGATGACCTTGACCGCATCCAGGTCCTTTTCTTTCTCCAGCAGTTCGCGGAAATCAACGTAGGTATTCACGCTGGGGAAGTTGTCGGTGCCGCGCTTTTTGGCGTAGAAAGTCTCGATGATTTCCTTTCCGACGTCTCGTCCGCCGGGCACCCAGTCCTTGCCTTCCCGCCAGTTCGGCTCGTCCAGCATCCGGCGGATGTCGTCGCGTACGCCATTGGGTGACCATTCCAGGTAGTTGCGGCCATCCTTTTCGACATCGCAGACCGCGGTCAAGTGGACCGACGGGTTTTCCAGTAAACTGGCAACCTCCCGGATGGCTTCAGTGCCGAAGCCAACGTGTGCCACGGTAATCTTGTCGCTGGGAGCAACATATCCCCGGCCCAGTACATGCCTCGGGACGATCGTGAAGGCGGCGGTGGTCAGGGCCGCGGATCCCAGAAATTTGCGTCGATTTATGTCAGATTCCATCTGGTCCTCTTTTGATTGCCAACTCCACAACTTCCGGCGTGCCTGGAGGCGTCCGTGGATAGAGGATCGCCTACATCAATGATTGTGTGGGGATTCCGACTTGCCCACAAGGTGCGCTACGGCCAATTGCCTACGCTGGGTGAGTACGCTACGAAAAGGCAGGAAAAAGCCCTTTGTGTCTGATTTTCCAAGAGATTGCACGGGCTGGCCCGGGGCCTGAAAGCGCACGTAAAGAACAGTTGTGCACGGGCGATTGGGAGTAAGAAAAGCGGAAGAGTGTACCGATTGACAGTTTACGGTTATTATTATACGATACTCTAGTACCGAGTTGTGGTACAGCAAAAGCCGATAGGGCCAACCTAAAGGAGCCAGCTAGATGAAAAGGGTTGAGCTGAAGGACGCAAAGCCGTACTCCGCCCCTAAGCACTTTGATGTGACTACATTGAGGCTGCAGGGCAGAGAGGAATCGGGGGCGCAGAAGTTCTGGATGGGCTTATCGCACTTCCTTCCGAGCGGCGGGGCGGAGTTCGACGCTTCTCCGACCGAGAAAATCTACTTTGTGCTGGACGGAGAAGTGACCATCACCGATGTCAACAATCAGCGAATCGTTCTAAAGGCGTGGGATTCCATTCACATCGGGCCGAACGAGGGCCGCTCCAT
Organism: Bryobacterales bacterium; assembly: GCA_003152325.1. Taxonomy (GTDB): domain Bacteria; phylum Acidobacteriota; class Terriglobia; order Bryobacterales; family Bryobacteraceae; genus PALSA-129. The sequence continues at coordinate 27,024 of PLZX01000060.1, forward strand.
CTGCAATGAAACCAAGCGGCCGGCCAGCATGCTGGTGGTGATCAACTACCCCGAAGCTTGACGGGCCGAAGAAGGAGCTCTCCAGATGAACCACGAAGTGGACCTGAACTATGTGCGAAGCATGTTCAGTTTGGCCGGCAAGGTCGCTATTGTCACAGGCGGCTCCGGAGCTTTAGGTAAAGCCGTAGCCCAGTCACTGGCAGCATACTGCGCGGACGTGGTGGTCACGGGGCGCACGCCGGAAACACTGGAACCCGTCGTTAAGGCGGTTGAGGAGATGGGGCGCCGCGGACTGGCGGTCACTTGCGATCCCAACAAGGAAGACAGCGTCGTCCGCATGGTGGAACGCACGGTGGAAGTTTTCGGGACGGTGGACATCCTGGTGACGGTAGCCGGGATGGCGAAACGCGCGCCCGCGGAAGACTTCCCGATCGACGAGTGGCAGCAGGTGATGGACGCCAACGTTCGCGGGACTTTTCTGTGCTGCAAACATGTTGGCAAGATATTCAAGGAAAAGAAACGGGGAAAGATCATCACCATTTCTTCCGTTCGGGCCTTTGCCGGGCACCCCGGGGGCTATGCCGCGTACGGCACCAGCAAGGGGGCGGTCAACCTGCTGACCAAGCAACTGGCTACGGAATGGGCTAAGTACAACATCAATGTGAACTCCATCGCGCCCTGCATCTTCTGGACCCCGCTCACGCAGGAAGTTCTGGAAAACAAGGCGCTGCATGACGTGTTCATGTCCCGCATCCCGATGGGCAGGGCGGCCGTAACGCAGGATTTCGCCGGCGCCGCCGTGTACCTTGCTTCGCCGGCTTCCGACTTCGTCACAGGACAGATTCTTTACGTGGATGGCGGAGCAACCGCCGGCTAAACCGGCACCAACCGACGACAGAGGAGAAATCAAATGGCAATGAAACTTGTTGATCTCAGTCACCCCTTCGGTTCCGGGTGCCCGCTGTGGCCCTATTTCGAAGACGTCAAAATCGAGCGCGTACACTATCACGCCAAATCGGGTGTGCTTTCGCAGAAAGTCACTACCGTGATGCACTGCACAACGCATGCGGATTCCCCGGCGCATGTGATTGAGGGACTGGCGTTCACTCACGAAATCCCGCTCGATCTTTATTACGGCACGGGAGTGGTGGTCGACATTCCGAAGAAGAAGTGGGAACTGATCACGGCCGAGGATCTGGAGAACGCGACACCCAAGATCGAGAAGGGCGACATCGTCATCATCCATACGGGCTGGAATCGTTATTGGGGAGACAGCACGCAGTATTTCTGCTATTCGCCGGGCCTTGGGCGCGAAGCGGGTGAGTGGCTGGTTCAGAAGGGCGTCAAATCAGTTGGTGTGGACCAGCAGGCGCTGGATCACCCGCTGCATACCGCCATCGGGCCACACGGTCCCGGGCCCATTATGCCCGCGGTCAACGCCGAGTACAAAGCACTCACCGGACACGAAGTGAAGCAGGATTTCCCCGAGTGGGAACCCTGCCATCATGCCCTGCTGAGCCACGGGATTGTGGGCTGGGAAAACGTGGGCGGCGACATTGCGAAAGTGGTGGGGAAGCGCGTCACCATCATGGGCTTCCCGATCCGCTGGTATATGGGCGACGGTTCCATCGTCCGGTTAGTGGCGATGATCGACGAAGCCGACATGAACCAGGTGCCGGATCGCATCTACAAGTACGGCGTCGTCTAGCCAAATTCATGGAGCACATTGCGGTTATAGGCGCCGGGCTGATGGGCCACGGCATCGCGCAGGTATTCGCGGTGCACGGGCACACGGTCGCGATCCATGACCCGGTTGCGGAGGTCCTGGCGCAGGTGCCCGAGCGGGTACGGGCGAATCTGAGCGCGCTGGGCCTCGCCGAGGCAGCGGCTGATCGAATCACCTTGCAGTCAACGCTAGCAGGAGCAGTTTCCGCGGCGGATGTGGTCTTCGAAGCGGCTCCCGAGGACCTGAAACTGAAGCAAACGATCTTCTTCGAACTCGCCGCGGCCACACCGCCGGGCTGCATTCTAGCCAGTAACACGTCCGTGATTCCGATCGCCGAGATTTCCGCTCGGGTAGTGGACGCGCGGCGCGTCGTGGGCACGCACTGGTGGAACCCGCCCTATCTGATACCTCTGGTGGAAGTGGTCCAGGCTACCCGCACGGAGCCGGCAACCGTGGTCCGGATGATGGACTTACTGAAACGCGCCGGCAAAGTACCCGTACACGTGAAGCGGGACGTTCCAGGCTTCGTCGGAAACCGCCTGCAGCATGCTCTTTGGCGCGAAGCCATCTCCATTGTCGCGGCGGGCATTTGCGACGCCGAGACGGTCGACCTGGTGGTGAAGAACAGTTTCGGCATGCGTCTTCCAGTGCTGGCGCCTCTGGAGAATGCGGACCTGGTGGGATTGGATCTCACGCTCGCGATCCACAACACCATCCTGCGGCACCTGGAAACGTCCGGAGAGCCGAGCCCGCTGCTGCAGCAATATGTGGAACAGCAGCGGCTCGGGATGAAAAGCGGCCGGGGATTCTACGACTGGACACCCGAAGCCGCGCAGCAAGTGCGCGACCGCCTGACCGCGCATCTTCGCAGGGTCACGGAGATTGGTCCGGCGGGTGAATCGAAATAATCCTGAATCCCGAAGTTCAAGTGCGGGCGGCCGGTAAGGTCTGAGACAACAGAGGGGTGGAAACCAAGACCGCGGACAAATCTGTTCCGCGGGAAATCACCGCTCTGCTGTCCAGCGAGCGGCTGATCCTAGCGCGAGACCAAACGGGCGGTCACGCCCTTCGGTGGAGTGGCCGTCTTCGTTTCCTTTCTACAGAGGATCGATTTTGGTGGGTCAACTGCGGCAGCACATGCCGGTCCAGTGGAAGTCACCGAATCAGATGGATCCCAGCTCTACGTTCGTAGCCTTCCTGATGACCCTGCTGGTGGGTGCCAAGCGCTTCGCTCACGCCGCCCTGTTGCGGGGCGACCAGGCCCTGCAGGCGCTGTTGGGAATGAAACGGTTTCCCATCGACGACACCATCCGCAACCTGTTCCGGGCGTTCAGCATGGGACACGTACAACGCCTTTACGAGCCGCTGACCGAATGGCAGATGCAACGGTTGCCGCTGCGCGCCGAGGGCTATACGTTGGATCTGGATTCGACCGTCTTGGAGCGCTACGGCAAGCAGGAGGGATCGCTGAAAGGTCACAGCCCACGCAAACACGGCCGCCCCAGTCATCATCCTCTACTGGCCGTGCTGAGCGAAGCGCACTTCCTCCTCCACGGCTGGCTCCGCAGCGGCAACTGCGGAACCGCCTGTGGCGCGAAGGAATTTCTCAAAGAAGCTCTCGCGCTGTGGGGACAGCGCCAGAAGATCCGTCGGCTAAGAGCTGATTCCGGCTTCTTCGCGGACCAGCTGCTGGGCTTTTTGGAACAGCGCCAGCTGCCCTACATTGTAGTCGCCCGCCTAGACGAAATGGGTAAAGCGGAGTGCGCAACGAGTGGAACAGTGGCGGGAAGTGGATGAGAACTTCGCGGTGGGCGAGTTCCGGCTACGGTTGCATGGCTGGAATGTGGAGCGGCGATTCGTGGCCATTCGGGAACGAGTGCGTGAGGGTCGGGACAGCGTAGGCCGCAAACTGATCGACGTGCCGGGCTACACCTTCCGCGTCTTCGTCACTAGTTGCCCCGACGCTCCCGAGGAGATCTGGCGCGATTACAACCGGCGCGCCGACATGGAAAACCGGATTGCCGAATTGAAGCACGACCTGGGCGCCGATGGCTTTTGCCTGAAGGAGTTCTTCGCCACCGAAGCCGCCTTTCGCGCGGTCCTGCTGCTGTTCAATCTCCTGGCCGAGTTCCAACGCGCCGCCGCATTGCCGAGCTATCGGGCTCCGGCGACGGTCCGCATGCAGGTCCGCACTTGCAGAGCCATTCTCGGCCGTGCCGGCCGCCGCCTGGTGGTCCACCTCTCCCAGAGTTGGGGCGGACTGAAATCACGAATCCCCTTGCTGGACAGCATCCTGACTTGTGAATTTCCAACTTCGCCGAAGTTGACGCCGGCCCTGGAAACCTGACCCGGAACGCCGCCGCCAAAACTCCCGCCGAAAGGAGAATCTATCGCTCAACTTCGGAATTCAGGATAATAGTTCTTGCAGGCGTCAGCCGAGTTCCCAGCCTTTGCGGAATTTCGGCTTCAGGAACGCATTGGCTTCGGGGCGGTTGGTGATCTTCATCTTCTGGCTGTCCCATTCCAACTTGCCTTCAAAGTGAACCGCCATGGCCGCCAGCTGCACGATCTCGGTCAACGGCGCTGAGACGGAGAAGTTGGAGCAGGCGGGATCGCCTCCCTTACAGGCGCGGATCCAATCGGCATAGTGTCCCGGAGAACGGGTCAACACTTGCGGCGGCAGCTTGTACTCGCTGTGGCGTGCCAGCGGCAGCAGACGGACATTGGCGCCGTAATTATCAGTGGTGAGGTATCCCTTGGTGCCGACGAAGATGGCTCCGCTCCCGGTTGGCGTGTTGATCGCCCTGCCCTCAAATGTGGGGGCGTAGGGCGAGGCGGCGCGCGGCGCTCCATTCTTTGGCGCGATGAACATGGGAAGTCCGGGGGATAAGTCACCGTTGCCGCCGAAAGCGCCCTTGCCGCTGATCAGGGGTTCACTCTCTGGAATCCCTTCGGGGCGGTAGACGGGACCATCCGCCGCGTCCGACCAAAAAACCTTGACAGGAGCGAGTGCGCCGCGAGCGGGGAATTGAAACTCGGTGACGGATCTCTTGGGGAACGCGTAGGAACCTCGGTTCTCCTGCTTGACCACTTCGACCGAACAGGAAGAGCCGCCCAGACGGAGAGCCATGTTGACGGCTCCCCACACGTGGCATGCGATGTCACCCAGCGCGCCGCTGCCGAAATCGAACCAGCCTCGCCAATTGAAGGGACAATACGCGGGACTGTAAGGCCGCATGGCCGCGGGCCCCAGCCAGACGTCCCAATCGAAACCGGCAGGCACCTTCTCCTCAGCCGGGCGCTTGTCCATGCCTTGCGGCCAGATGGGACGGTCGGTCCAGCAATGAACCTCCCGAACATCGCCGATCTCGCCCGACCAGATGATCTCGGCTGCAATCCGCTCTCCTTCAAACGAATAACCCTGGTTGCCCATCTGCGTGGCGACCTTGAACTTCTCGGCGGCATCCGCCAGAAAGCGCGCTTCCCAAATGGAATGCGTCAGCGGCTTTTCACAGTAGACATGCTTGCCGTGCTGAATAGCCGCGTGGACCGCGACGGCGTGAGTGTGATCGGGAGTGGTAACGATGACGGCATCGATATTCCCACTCTCCTTATCCAGCATGCGCCGAAAATCCTTGTGCTTGGCCGCCTTTTCATACTGCTGAAAGGTTGCGGCGGCGCGCTCGTCGTCGGGATCCGCAAAGGCCACCATGTTCTCCGCGGCGCAGCCTGCGATGTTGAAAACCGCCCTGCCTCCGGCGCCGATGGCGGCAATGTTCAGTTTCTCATTCGGCGATTTGAAACCGAGCTGCTTGAGCGATGGCGTGCTTCCGAATCCGCCGGAGGGTACGGCCCCCGCCAGCAGTGCTCCATAGAAAAAATGCCTTCTAGAAAACTTATTCACGGTTCCTCCCTACGCCTTTGCATATTTGGCAATCAACCGCTTGACTAGCGTGTGATGCGCCTTTACGACCTCGAGCGAATCGGCATACTCGCCCAACTCGCCGCCTTCGAATTCCGTGGACATCCAGCCTCTGAAGCCGCCTGCCACCAGGGCTTTCACGATGCCATCGTAAGGTATTGCCGGAACATCGCCCTTGACCATCTGGTGGAACTTGCCGTGGACGTGGTTAATGTAGGGCGCCAGTTCCTTCAAAGTCGCGGGATTGGACGGCGGCGGCACCTCACCTTCCGGACCGACCGTGCCAGGCGCGACTTTTTCGAAAATGCTGCAGTCCGGGATCAGCCCCAGGTGCGGTGAAGAGATCTTCTTGACCTGCTGAATCAACTCCTGCCCGAGGGGCGTTTCGAACATGATCGGTGTGTGCACCTCATACCCGATCTTGAGTTTGAGTTTCTCGGCGTACGGCAGCAGCCGCTCGATCACCTTATAAATGAAGTATTGCGCGCGCACCACCGGGAAGCCCAGGCGCGCAGCGCCTTTCAGTTGCGGAATCGTATACTCGACCAGATCATCGTCGGTCAGGTCGCGATCGTGCCAGAAGAAGGGATCGGCGTACGCACCGTAAGAAGTGGGAACCAGGCTGTAGCGCTGGCAGGCGTTCTTGAACGTGGTCTCGAATTCCTTGGGGACGTTCGGAAAATCGCGGTGGTGCTGCGGACCGACGATCTCGACGCCCATGCCAGGGCCGAGTTCCGAGGCCTTTTTCATGCACTCGTCAAACGACCATTTGTACGAGTAGAATTCAGTGGTGAAGCTGTATAGCGTGACGCCCACGCGGAAGGTGTTGGTTGCCATATTGCGTCCTCAATCCACCTCTAGGCTTAGCCGCTTGGTGACCGCCTCATGAGGCCTTGCCCGCCCGCGCCCGCCGGTGCCGAACGGACCCTTCACGTTGATGTTGGCGGTAACTTCGTGTTCGCCCGGCGAAAGCGGGGTGACCCTGGGAACGAACAACTCCGCCCGGTCCAGAACAAACCACCAGGGGACGTCCTGCCAGCGGGTCCACTTGGTGAGCAGGTCGGGGACACGGTGGCTGTAACGATTGAGCGTCAGGATCATGTCCTTCGGGTCGAATTCTTCTCCGTCGACCGTCACCTCGAAACCTTCGACGCAGCAGAGAGGCTCGGCGCGATAGGGAACCATTCGCACTACCAACTGAAATCCCCTCTGTCCCTCGAGGGTGGTGTTCTTGAAGCCGTCTTCGCACAGCCAGAGAGGGCTTCGGAGCAGGTTCGGGTGCTGTTGCGGGCTGGGTTTGGGCGGCTGCTGCGCGACTGCTTGCGAAGTCGCGAGACCCGCGGTCAACGCCGCGCCGGTTGCCACCATCAGGCTACGCCGCGTGACGACGCCGGCTGAAAGGGAGCCAGGTGCTCTCTCGTTCTGCATATCATCTCCTTTCCTGAACGCGATCGGATTCCGTCGCGGGTTCACAACTTAAACAAGCGCTCCGCGTTGAGGTGATAGATTCTCTCGCGGTCTTCGTCGCTCATCGGAGTTCTCTCAAAGAACTGCACCGCCAGGTCTCCGTTCACGGCGGCAAAGTCCGTGGCGAAGAGGATGTGATCCGAGCCTATGGCGTTGATGGCGCAAGTCAGGGCCTCCGGATGGTAGTGTCCGCTGGTGCTGATGAAGATGTTCTCCTTGATATAGGCGGAGGGCGGCTTCTTGACTTTCCATGCCCTGGCGCCTTCATCCAGGCGACCTAGCCAGTAGGGAAGCAGCTCGCCGAGGTGGCCCAGGATCAGTTTCGCTTTAGGGAATTCGTCGAAAACGCCGCTGCCGATGATGCGAAGAACCTGCGTCCCGGTATAGATGGCGCCGGCCCACATCAGGTTCTGAACCTCGGCGTGGCCTTCCAGCAACTTGACGGATTCGGAATTGGGAATGTTGGGATGCAGGTAGAGGGGCACTTCGAGCGAAGCGGCGCACTCCCACAGCGGCCGGAAGGCCTGCGAGTCCAGGAATTCCCAATGCACGTGATCCTGGCCTTCGATCATGGCGCCGCGGAGCTTGAGTTTCGTGACGGCGCGCTCCAGTTCGGCAACGGCAGCCTTGGGATCCTGCGTGGGCAGAGCGGCCATGCCCGCAAAACGAGTGGGGTGCTTCACCACCGCTTCCGCCAGAATTTCATTGTTTACTTTGGCCAGATCCGTGGCTTTCGCCGCATCCGTGAGGAACTGGTAAGAGCTGTTCGAGATCACCTGCATGGTGACGCCCGCCGCATCCATTTCGCCCAGGCGGATGGCATCCAGATCAGCCTGGCGGTTTGCAGTCCCAGATGGGGTCCGCCCGGCGGCTTCGATGACGTTCAACGCCGTCCAGTGTTCTTCAACGCCGATCTTCTTGAACTGCTTGGGGGGCGGCGGCACCGCCTGCTGCGCGTGTAAGTTTCCCTGCAGCATCAACGGGGCGCCTGCCGCAAGAGCGGCCGTCCTGCCGAGAAATCCTCTTCTTCCGATTGCGCCGTTCATTTTGAACTCCTGTAGTGACCAGACAATCACCGTGCCGCCATGCCAGGGATCTCCAGGCATGGCGGTTTCCTAATTCAACGGCCTGAGCTCAGCAACTTGAGCGCAGCGGCCGGGCCGGAGCAGGCGGTGCTTACGCCACCTCACCGAACAGCTTGCGCAACATAGCGTGGTGCCGGCGGAGCTGGTCGGAAGCGCGGAACAGATCGCGCGGACCCTCATACTCACTGGAGAAGTAGTGCTCGTAGCCGCCCTCAATGAAAGTCGGAATCACTTGCTCGTAGGGAATGCTGTACTCGTGCAAGTCCTCGGTCATCTCCCAGAACTTGCCGTGGACGTGGTAGACGTACGGCATCAACGGGAGCAGGTCCTTGGGATTGTTGTTGCTGAAGTGATAGACCCCGGCGAATGAGGCATACCGCAGTTCGGCTTCGTTGCCACCCATCTTCTTGACTTCGGCTGTCGTCTTGTCCGGCCCCAGGTTGTTGATATAGGCGTTTCGGATGTATTGAATGATCTTCTCGCGCCCGCCCTGCCGCATCACGACGTCATCGCGATACCTAGGCGGAGTCTTCGTGAAGATGCTCATGTCGGGCGTGAAGCCGAAGTGTTTTGTCTTGGTCCGGGTGATGATGTCCATCAGCTTGTGGACGTCGTCCGAATTGAGGATGGCCGGCGAATGAAGTTCGATCGCGATCTTGACGTCGTATTCTTCCGCGTAAGGCAGGGCCTTTTCGATCAACTCCGGCACGGGGATGTCGGAGCTGCCGAAGGTGGGACGATTCACCTTGAATCCAAGGCGCTTGGCCAGTTTGAAATCGCGGACCATCATGTCCAGCGATTCCTTAACGGTCAACTGCCGGTCTTTGTGGAGCAGAGAATCCACGAAACTATCGAGACAGCTCGGCTTGGTTTTGTACTTATCCATCAGGCCGTGCCATTCCTCCACCCAGCGGTCGGTCGGGTTCGGATAGCCGTCAACGTGCGACTCTCCCAGAATTTCGATGCCTTCCGCGCCCATGTCGGCCACGTCGGCAATGCACTGCTCCAGGCTCATGGTTCCAGCCTGGAAGTCGCCGGTATAGCTGTACAACGTGACGCCGCGCTTGATCTTCGAAAGCGAAGCCGCCTTCGCCGGAGTATCAGAAAGGTACGCAGCCGCTGCCGCCGCACCCGCCACCGTTTTCAGGAAATTTTTTCTTGTCATTTTGATTTCTCCTTACCTGAGTCCTTTGCTTCGGGCAATCAAACCACGAGTGGCATTTTCTTTTGGAAAAGGTAAGTGGAAGGCTTGATGGGCATGTAGGGGACGCGGATCTTCTCGACCACCTGCACATCGTGCATCCCCACTTTAAGGCCACCCACCTTGCTAACGGTGAGCGTCGCAACGTCGCGGAACGGCCAGCGTTGATCGGTAAGGTTGGTCAACTCGTCCAGAGTGAACGTCTGGTTGCCGAGGGAAAAACGGATCTGTTCGCGCTTGAACGTCTCTCCGTCGATGGTGACGTCAAAGCCCTCAACCAGCGAGAGGTAAACTCCTCGATAGTAGGCGGTGCGGAGTTGCAGTTGAAAGCCAGTCACCTGCCCTGCGCTGCTCACATTTTTGAATCCGCCTGGAAGCACCATGTCCTGCTCGGGCATCGATTCTCCTTTCCTACGGCCACGCAGCGAGGCCGGCCGGAGCACAAGAACAACCCGCGATTCGATACAAGTGTCCTGCCAAAGTATACATGCGTGCGAGAGGATTTGGAAGGGTTTTGTGGTGTGAGGTGTTGGTTGTTGACGGACCGGAGGTTTTTCGGGAAGGGGTTGGTCGAGTTGAGTCAACCCCGACCGATTCGCTTACGCTCCCAGTTCTGTGGGGGTGCGTCGAACGAAGAGCGATCATCGCGATCCAAGAAGCGCTGGCTTTCAGCCGGCGGCAGCCAGGATTGGCTACCCGACAGAACAGGCGGTTCTGCGGCACATGTTTACCAGAAGTGGAAATCTACAATCCGCGGGGGGCCGACATTTCCGTTGATGACTTCCGTGCCAATTACCACCTGAAGGTTTTTTCTTTGCCAGCCCGCGGGCGCCTTCTTCGCCAGGGATTCCAGGTACTTGGACTGGGTTACAAACTCGCCTGCGGCCGTGGTGCCGTCCCTGCCCAGACCGGCTAGAAGCAATACTGTCTGCTCCGTGCGAGGGTCGCTGAAGCGGGATATTACGGCCCAGTCTTCCGTGCGTCCCGAGTATGGCGCTGTGGGGTCGGCGCGCCATGGCGCCTGTGAACTCTTCTGACGGTCGACGATCTGCACCAGGCCGGTACTTGGATCTCGTTCGATGTAGAAACGCAATGCAGCGTTCAGACGCAGGGTCCAGGGATTGTTGATGGCGCCGATGAGAACGGAGGGCATCTTTCGCAAATCATCGAGGGTTAGCGACGCCGCGCGCCGGATTTCTACCTCTTTTCCGTCGGCCCCCAACATGGCGGAAACACGCGCCATGGTGATGGCGTCGGCGAAGCCTACCTGATCGGCGCGAAAGATCTCGAGCGAATTCAGCTCGTCGCCAGGCTTGGGAGGCTGGCCGGCATGAAGTGCCTGGTCCAGGCTTGTTCCAGCTCCCAGAATGATAGTGTCGGAGTTTCGCCAGATCGGCGTCCAGAAGGCTTTCCGCGGATCCTGGGGCCGCATGAGAACGCCCACGGCCGTAACCAGTGTGACCAAAATCACTCCCCCGATCAGCAAGGGTGTACGGTTACGAGCCTTTCTTGCGGACTGGGGAGCAATGGAAACACTGATATCCGGGGGAGTTTCAACGGCAGGCTGGGTGGAGACAGCCTGCTGCGCGGGCCCCGGATGCAGCGTTACCGGCTCCAGGAAGCGGAATTCCGGAATGTACGATCCTGAAGCCACGTCAATCCGAAGTTCGGTTTCATGCCCAAGCTCGTGATAGTACTGGGCAAGGCGCTTGCGCACCTCCATGGCCGAGGTTCGGACAATCGGGTCTTCATTGGTATCGTAATCGGGCTGGCGTCCAAAAGCCGATATTCCGATGGTTCGTTCCTTCAATTGCTCGCCGCGTCCCTCAAGCACTTCGCTCACCACGTAGCGTAGTAAAGAGTTGCAACGTTTGCTATTGCGGAACAGGTGGCTGGAGAGGATCTGCTCGAGTTGTGCGCGAATGGCGTCCCGATCCGCCTGCCTCTCCGGAGCGGAAGACGCAATCTCAGCGTCAGTGCCCGAAATGGTTCGTCCCTGCATGGCGGTGTATCGAAATTAGAGTCTAACATGCCCTACCCGTGGGCACGTTGCGGCAAGGCATGAACGGTGCAACACGGCTGCGTATAGGTCTGATTGCAGGCCGTTTACGCCCGCGTTACTGTACCGCACGTAGGGAGGCAGGGCGACCCGCGCTAACATTGATCCGTTCGGTGTCTAGGCGTCCAGCGTGTTTACCCCAATCTCGGGTTGCGTGGATCATGATTGGGCACCGTCCGACATCGGCCAGGAATGGGCCGCGCGCCCAGCACTGGCGGCTTCCCCCCGCGGGCGGGATACCAGCGTGACATAAGGAGAGAAAATGTTCGACAAGTACATGCTGATCACCAGAGGTTTTCAGAACGTTACCCAGAATGGCCAGATCACCGGCTTTCAGATGAAGGTCCGCATTACCTATTACAGAGGCGTGTTTTTGCCGCTCCTGACGGGTTTCGCCGTGACGGTGGATGGGGAGGAGTTCAAGCCGGAGCAGATGAGGTTTACCGTCAACGACCACACCTACACCTTCGAGGAACTGGGGAAGGCGGAGAAGGTTCATTGGAATTTTGGCGACCCTGCGACCCTGACTGTTTTGAAACCGGGCGGCCTCAAACCTGGCATCCACCAGGTGGAAATTGTTGAAACCGTCAAGCCTTCGTACATGCCGGCCACGGGCTTCACCGGGCATACGAAGCGGAAGATCACTTTAGTGGCCTGAGGCGAGACAGATCCAGGGAACATTCACCAGGAGACTTCATATGACGCGAAAAGAATTCTTGAAAACAGTGACGGTGGCGGCAGCAGGAACGTTGATCCAGGCTGAGAACGCCGGCGCGCAGACGCCAAAGGCGAAGTTCAAGCGCGGCGTGACGCTGTACAGCTACCAGGAAGAGTACTACACGCATGCGATGTCGCTCGAAGACTGCATCGCCGAAGTTGCGTCCATGGGAGCCGAAGGCGTCGAGGTGATTGCCGAAGAGATGGTACCCAACTATCCGGATCCGCCGGAAGCATGGGTGCAACACTGGCACGCGTTGATGGCAAAGTATCACACCAAACCGGCCTGTCTCGACACGTTTGTAGACGTTTACTGGGGCGGACGGCGGGATATGACGGTCCAGGAATCGGTGGACACGCTGGCAGCGCAGTTGAAGCTGGCAAACCGGATGGGCTTCAAAGTAATGCGGCCGACTACCGGTCCGGTTCGCGATTCCGCGCCGGAGATGATCGAGAAGGCCCTGCCGATCGCCGAGAAGTATGACGTTCGGATCACCCCGGAGATCCACGCACCTATTCCGACCAAGGGAAAGTTCATCGACTCCTACATGGAGATCATCGCCAAAACGAAGACCAAGTACCTGGGATTCAATCCGGACATGGGCATCTTCGCCAAGCGAATTCCGCGCATCGTACTTGCCCGGCACCTGCGGGACGGCGCGTCGGAGAAGGTCATTCAATACCTGGACCAGGCGTTCCAGGATGGCGTCAGCGCGGAAACCCGGGCAGCCGAAGCGGCCAAGATGAGCAACCGGGAAGAAGATGTGCGGGCAGCCTTGATGACGGGCGGTTACGGCCCCATTTCCAACAACCCCAGGGACCTGCTGGCCATCATGCCGTACGTTTATAACGTTCACGGCAAGTTCTACGAAATGACGGACGATCTCAAGGAATACAGCATTCCTTACGACGAAGTGATGCCAATATTCATCGAAGGCGGCTACACCGGGTACATCAATAGCGAATACGAAGGGCAGCGCAACACCCAGGACGTGAAGGAGACGGATAGCTGCGAAGAGATCCGCCGCCACCACGTGATGATGGCCCGGTTGATGGCGTAAACCGAGCAGCGCCCTGGTGAAAGTATCGAAACCGACTGAACCTGGAAGGGAGAAGATATGTTCGATGAAAGCGTAATCCACGGGGATCTAATCTATCGGGACGACGACCAGCTCTCCAGCGTCCGTTTCAAGATTCGGTTGCCCTGGTATCGATCGTTAACCGCATCGTGCATCGAGGGAATTGACATCACCATTGGCGGAGCGGAGGTAAGCCGGAAGGATGTCGCCTTAACCCTGTACGGACTCACTCACAGCCTGGATGAAGTGGCTGGTCTGAGCGACGTCTTGTGGTTCGTCAGGGACGCGGTCGACGTTCATGTTCGCACCCCGACGCCCCTCAAACCTGGACCGCAAGATGTCAAGGTGGTCATGCGGGTGAGGATTCCCTACGGCCCAGATTTCAACGAGATCGCGATTTGTCAAAAGCGCCTCACTCTCGTGGGATCGGATTACTAAGACCGACGATCCTAATTCTTGAATTGGCCTGAGCGATGGCGCTAGGAGAGGACTTCTAGCGCCAGAAATTGAGGAAGGGAGACATCAATGGATATGACGCGGAAACAATTCCTGGGAACGGCCGCGGGGGCCACGACCGCGGGGTTGGCTCTATCGGCCGCCGACGCGCTGGCAGGGACCAAGGCAAGAGAACCATTTCACCTAGGGGTCACGCTCTATAGCTTTAATGACGAGTTCTATCATTACAAGTACTCGTTTCACGATTGCATGGAGAAGGCTGGATCTCTGGGCCCGGGCACGGGACTCGAGTTAGTCGGGCCGCAGATGATCAATAGCTGGCCCGAGGTGTCGCTGGAATTCGAAAGAACGTTCAAGAGCCTGGTGGAACGATACAACCTGCGGCCTGTGTCTTACGGCGGCTATGCGGATCCAGAAAGGATCACCGGCAAGTCGCTGACAGACGCGGAGAATGCGGAGTACATTAAGCTTCAACTCCGCAGCGCGAAACAACTGGGGTTCCCGATTATCCGGGGAGGACGTGGCGATCTGGTGGCCTATGCGGAGAAATACGGTGTCAAGATGGCGCCGGAAATTCATTCGCCGCATATCATCGAAAGTCCGGAGACACAGAAGTTACTGGCGGAAGTCAGTAAGATCAACTCCCCGTTCTACGGAGTAACTCCTGATTGCGGCGTGTTCGCATCCAAATGCGCCAAGCCTTATCTGGACAAGTTTACGCAGATGGGCGTGCCTGCCCCGATCCGAACGCGCATCGTCGAAATGTGGCAGCAAAAGCTGCCGCTCGACAAGATGTTTGCCGAAGTCAAGGCTATGGGCGGCGACGAGATGGCGATGCTGATGGCCCGCGAATCGAAGATTTACTTCGGACAGGGCGATCCGAAAGCGCTACTCCAGATCATGCCCTACGTCATTCACTGCCACGGGAAGTTTTTTGGCATGGACCCGAAGACTGGAGACGAACCTGCGGTGCCGTATCCGGAAATCATCGCCGCTTTCACGAAGGGCGGCTTCAAGGGAACCATGGTGTCCGAGTACGAAGGCCACCATTGGATGCCGGGCGGAGATGCCCTGTGGCAGGTCAAGACTCATCAGGCCATGATCCGGAAGTTGTTCGCAAAAGCCTGAAGAAGCGAATTGCGCGCGGGCCAAGTATCGAAACTGAGCAAAGGAGAGAACGATGCAATACAACATTCTCAACAGAGGATTCAAAAATGTTTCGCAGAACGGGCAGGTAAACGGATTCAAAATCGACGTCCTGTCCGGTTATTATCGCGGCGTCTACGTGACGTTGATTGAAGGATTCGATGTGACCGTGGATGGCAAAACCTTCCCGCGGGACCAGGTGCGCTGCACCTTCGGCAGCAAGACATACACGCAGGACCAGTTGGAAAAACTATCCGACGTGCGCTGGCAATGCGACGAGCCGGTCACGCTGCTGGTTAGCAAGGCGGGGGGGCTGGAACCTGGGATGCATGACATCAAGGTGGTGGCGAAGATCCGGGTTTCGTACATGCCGGTGCAGCCCAGTGTGTACAACTTTGAAGCCAGGATCCCATTGGTAGGATGAGGCGCGGCTAAGGTCAATCAAGAGTCGAGAGGAAAATATGGACATTACACGAAAAGAATTCTTCGGAACACTAGCAGCCGGGGCCGCCACGGCCTATCTGACAAACTCCGCCGCCGCTCCAGCGAACGCCGCACCGGCAGGCTCGTCGAAAATGAAGCTCGGCATCACCGCGTATAGCTACACTTACGACCTTCGGGCACGCGCCATGACCCTGGAAGACGTGGTCGCGGATGTCGCCGATATGGGGGGCGAGGGCGTGGAGATCCTGGGCGAGGCACACGTGCCGGGCTATCCGAATCCGCCGCAGAAGTGGGTGGAGCAGTGGTTCGCCTGGATGGAGAAGTATCACACCAAGCCCAGCGCGTACGACACGTTCGTCGACACGATGTTTTATAAGGACCGGCTGTTGACCGTGGACGAAGCCGTCGAACGCCTCGTGACCGATTTCAAACTGGCCAACCGGCTCGGCTTCAAAGTGCTGCGGCAGCAATGGCCGCCGTACAAGGCGGACAATCCAGCCGATCAGATCTGGGCCCCGTATTGCAAGTCGGCAATGGCAATGCAGGTGATGCAGAAGGCGCTTCCCTTCGCCGAGAAGTATGACGTGAAGATGGCGGTGGAGCTGCATTCGCCCACGCAATTGAAATCGGAATGGATTGACGATTTCCTGGAGGTTCTGAACAGAACCAAGACGAAGCATTTCGGCTTCTGCCCGGACATGAGCATCTTCGTCGAGCGGGCGCCCAAGAGCCACCTTACCGAACTGCGCCGCGAGGGGGCACGAGATAACATCCTCGATTACATCAACAGGGCTTACGAAGAGAACCTGGGGGCCGAGAAGACGGTCGCCGAGGTGGTGAAGATGGGTGGCAATGAGGCCGAACAGAAGTGGGGCTCGATGGCCGGCATCTATCACTTCAGCAAGAACGACCCCAAGGACATGGCGCGGCTGGCACCTTATATTTATCACGTCCACGCGAAATTCTACGAGATGATGGACGACCTGCACGAGTACAGCATCCCGTACGAAACAGTGATTCCGGTGCTTGCCGCCGGCGGCTATAGCGGTTACCTCTCAAGCGAGTATGAAGGCGCACGCGAGGACTTCCAGACGTCGGCGCAGATCCGCCTGCAGCAAGTCATGCTGAAGCGATTGCTGGCAGCAGTCTAGATGAGATTTCGGCCTGATCGGCATTAAGGCGAATTGGGCGGTCTTTGGCGTGCGGCGCGTTTCCGATTCAGCTCAGATGAACCGGAAGCGTCAGTTCCAACAGGAGAAAGGACAAGAGCAGATGCTAGAGAGAGAACCAGTTCAACAGCGAGGATTTAAGAACGTCTATAAGGATGGCCAGTGCGTCGGTTTCCAAATACTTTATAGATCGAGGTACTACCGGGGGATCTGGCTGTCCCTGTCTAAGGGGTTTTCCGTCCTGGTGGATGGCGAGTTGTTTCCGAGGGAGGCGATTACGGTCACCATCGGAGGCAAGACGTACACGCAGGATCAGATGACAAAGATCGGCGATGTTCACTGGGGACGAAGTGAGCCGGCCATTCTGACAGTGGCCAAGCCGGGCGGCCTCAAGATGGGGGTGCACGAGGTTACAGTCAATTGGTCCCACCGTGTCTCCTACATGGCTCCAGTCCCCAAAGCCCCTAAACAGACTGAAGCGGCCGTAGTTGGCGGTCCTGGCGCGACAGGCATCGCCGGTGCTTTTGGCGGCGGCAACTGCACACGGGACCTGGTGTTGATGAGATGAGGCGCAGCAGAGCGAAGAGGAGAAGACTGTTATGACGCGAAAAGACTTTCTGAACACTGTTGCGGGCGGGGCTCTCGTTTCCGCCATATCCGCGACCACAACCACGACTGCTTCCGCGGCTCCCGAGAGGAAGGGTCCCAAGCGTGGCGTCTCTATTTACAGCTATGCGCATGACTTCGACGTGACTGCGACCTTGGAAGACTGTCTCATGGAGGTTTCCGAATTGGGAACGCCGGGCCAGAAAATGGGCTTGGAGATTCTCGCCAACGGGCACATTGAAGGTTATCCCAAGCCGAGCGAAGCGTGGGTGAGGAACTGGCACGACATGTGCACCAAGTTCGACCTCCTCCCCGTGGAGTATGGCCACTGGATAGACTCCAAACTGTATGCCGAAGGACCGGAAGGTTTGTTGGACACGAAAGAGTCGGTAGCGAAGCTTATTGATGACATTAAGCTGGGCAACAGGCTCGGATTCACACGGGGCCGGACCAAACTCGGGATGATTGATAACGACGGAATGCCCACGCCGAACTGGCGGGAAATCATTAAAGGGGCTCTCCCCGCCGCGGAAAAGTACAACTTCCGGATGCTGACCGAGTTCCATTCACCCACGCCTTTGAAGGGACGGGTGATGGATGAGTATATGGACTTCATCACGAAGGAGAAGTGCAATCCCTGGTTCGGACTGAACGTCGACTTTAGCGTGTTCCAGACCCAACGTGGAGAGGGAGGATTAGGAGGTCCGAGCACTGGGCCGGGACGGCCAGCGTTCACCATGCCGCTTTCCCAACCCGAGGACATCATCCCGTATCTGCCCTACGTGCATTGCTGTCACGCCAAGTTCAACGAGATTAACAGAGACTGTGTAGACCAGACGATTCCATACCCGGCGATCATCAAGATTCTGGTGGAGCACCAGTGGGATGGCTACATGATGAGCGAATACGAGGGATTGGACAAGCTCACCGGCGGGTCCTGGTCCGCTGTTCGCAGACAGCACGTCATGCTGAAGCGCTTGCTGGGCGAGGCATAGCAGATTAGCGCAAAGTACCGGGCGCCTTCCTGTGATCTGAATTTGACCGCCCGCTTCACAGCCCGAGCAGGCGTTCCGCGTTGCCGTGCGCAATCCGCGTCCTGTCGGAGGCGCTCACCGGCAATTGGTCCAGGAAGGTGCGCGCCTGCGCCATGGAACCGTAGGGGTAATCGGCCGAAAAGATAATTCGATCCACTCCAACCTGAAGGAGCAAATCGAGGAACGTCGGAATGAAGTTGAAGCCGCTGAAGGTGTAGTAAACGTTCTCACGAAGGTAGGCACTGACCGGCCGCTTGAGCCCCGTAATGGCCGTGGTCATGACATCGACTCGCGACGACATAAAGGGAAGCGCTTCGCCCATGTGGCCGATGATCAGTTGCAGAGCCGGAAATCGGTCGAAGGCTCCACCAAGGATCGTGCGGAGCACATGGATGGCGGTCTCGATGTGCCAGCCCCAACCAGCGCCGGCGAGCATGTAGGTGACGTCGGGCTTGAACCCTCCGTAGGACGCCTCAATCACCGGCTGCGGAGGTTGCGTGGGGTGCAGGTAAATGGGAACACCAAGCGATTCGGCGCGTTCGAGAATGGGCCAAAAGAAACTGTCATCCAGATACCGTCCCCGGTGGTGACCATTAATGATCGCTCCCCGAAAACCGCACTGGCGGACCATGCATTCCAGTTCGTCGGCCGCCTGCTCAGGGGCCGCCAGCGGAAGCGCGGCGAATCCGGCAAACCGCGCTGGATAGCGCTCGACGGCGGCTGCGACGAAATCGTTCGCTTCTCGCGCGAGCGCCGCTGCCTCGACCGCGTCGCACTGCTCCAGACCTGGAGTGTTGAGCGACAGCACCTGCATATCGATTCCGGCGGCGTCCATCTCCGCGATTCGTTTGTCTCCGACATCGCGGAGCCGTTCGAGGATCTGAGCCATCCGGTCCCCGGGCAATGCCGCACGTTCCACGATTGGGCGACCTGGCCCACTCAGAAATCCTGGGGTCGCATAATGCTCTTCAAGGGTGATGGTTCGCATGGCGTCGCACCTGTACGTGTGGGGTGGGCTTCGAGTGTCGCAAACGGCTACGGCGAGATGTCCTCCAGGCGGCGGCCGCGAGTCTCGGTGACGCCGAGTGCGAACCCGACGCCGGAAACCGCGATCAAGCCGAACAGGAGGAATACGCCAGCCACGCCGTAACTGGCGAGGATGGGACCAACCACTAAGGGGCCAGCCGCCGACGCTACCCGCAGCCAGGCGCTGGCGGCGCCGGTGCCCAGCGTGCGAAGCCGCGTCGGGTAGATCTCGGGCGTGTAGAGATAAACGAGCATCGAATTCGAAGTAATGAACAGGAAGCTGGTCGAGGCAAGCAGGATCACCGGCCCGGGACTCTTCGCGCCGAGGAGACACAACACGAAAAGCGGCACTCCACCAAGCAGAAAGGCGGCAATGAACCAGGGTTTGCGGCCTAAACGATCCACCGCCATGGCGCAAAGGAACGCGCCCGCGACGCCCGCGATGTTCGTCAAAACGCCATTCCAAAGAGCGTCGGCGACGCTGAGCTTATACACCGTGCGATAGATGGTGGGCAGCCAGGTGTTGATTCCGTAGGTGACAAAATACGTGGAGATCCACAGCCCCCAGACGATGAGCGTGCGACGCCGGTAGATCCCCCGAAACAGTTCCGTCCAGGCAGTCTGTTGCGGCGGCTGGGAGGAGATTTCGATTGCCGGAACGGGGGGAAGCGAAACGGCACCGTTGCGGGAGGCCGCGCGCTCCATGGACACAACCACCAGCTCTGCTTCGTCCATCCTGCCTTTAGAGACCAGCCAGCGTGGGGACTCCGGCAGGATTCGCTGCACAAACACGGCGAGCAATGCGGGGGCTCCTCCAATTAGAAACATGGAACGCCAGCCGAAGCGTGGCACTAACCAGAACCCCACAAGAGATGCTCCGACCAAGCCCAGCGGGAAGATCAACTGGTACAGAAGAAAGGTGCGCCCGCGTTTCTTCGCCGTCAGCACTTCGTTGATGTAGGCTGCGGCGATCGGCACCTCGCCGCCGAGTCCGATGCCCTGGATGGTGCGAAAGACCAGGAGTGCCGAAACGCTCCACGAAGCGGCCGCAAAGAAGCTCATCAACGAGAAGAGCCCCATGGCATAAGCGGCCGCACGCAAGCGGCCTATCCGACCCGCCAGAGCGCCGAACAACAGCGCTCCTCCAATCTGCCCGACGAAGCCGGCGGAGATCAGCAGACCAATCTGTTGCGGAGTCAGTTTCCATGCGCCCACTAGCACTGGCAGCACATAGGCAATGGAGAGCACGTCCAGCGCGTCGAAGAACGTTGCCGCGCCCATGACCAGGCACGCCTTGACGTGCCAGGCCGAAATGGGCAGCCGTTCGATTCGAGCCAGCAGCAGTGCTGCCTGTTGTGAATTCCTATCTGGTGTCAAAATGGCCGTCCAGATTCCCTGATCAGAGCGCTGCTCGGTTTGCCGGAATTAGCGGAATCTGCAGGAACGAGTCGTACTCACCGCCGGCGTGGATGACGTGGTCACCCCGGTTGATGGTCGGGATGGCGGGACCTACCGACGAAGCGGCGCCGCTCGCGATCACCACGCGCAATTGCTCACCGGCGTGCCACAACATGCTTGCAGGCCACAGCGAAATTTCCACCGGAACAATTTGCGCGGGAGCCAGGGGCTCCGAGACCGTGTGAGTGAGATACGGCTCCCAAGGTGTCGAGCGCGCAGGATCCAGGCGCCGCTGCGAAACGCGGATCCGTCCCTTAGGCCCCGTGTAGGCGGGATTCGCCGGCGAGGTGACAATCTGTGCGACCTGTCCGGCGGCGTCCACTTTCTGAATGTCGACGAACAGATCCATATCGTCCGCTGCAGGCGCTTGTACCCAGAGGTGGAGCTTAAAGTACCCGGTCAGCTCCGTGTCACGGTCGAAACGATGATTGAATGCAACGTGCCCATCGGGCGATTCCGAGTTGTACCGCGCGGTTGCCGCCTTGGCGACGGGCGCTGGTGAAAGCCCATTGGCCTCCGCATCCAGGTAAAGCTTGGTGTACTGGGTCCGAGCCAGCGGAAATTCCTTTTCAGGACGGTAGAGAACGTCGTGGCCGCTTGGATCGAGGATCGTCAACCGGACGCGCGGCGTCGACTCCCAGCCGTTCTTCACGCCTCTCAAGTAACGGTCGAAGAACTTCCTCAGATCTTCAGTCGCGGCGGAACTGTAAAGGTCGGGCCACTCATGTGAATTGTGAACGCGCAGCCATTTTTCGTTGGAAGCCAGGCGGCGGAAAGCGTTGAACGTACCGTGCGTGTGCAGCGAATTGGTCCAGGTGGCGCTGACATACGCAGGGATATGGATATTCTCAACGCGCGCGATCTTGTCTTCCCAATACTCATTCATCAAGGGGTACCGGCGGGCCATCGCGGCGGTATCTTCAACGCGGTTCTTGCCTCTCATGCGGCCAAGGATACCGTCGGTAAAGGCGAGATCCGGAATGCCTCCGCGCATCAGAGAATCGCGATACACGTCGTCGATGCCTTCCCACGGGGCGATGGCGGCGAGGTGCGGGGGTTGCTCGGCGGCAATGAACCATTGAGAAATGGCCAGCCAGGAATTTCCAGCCAGGCCGATCTTGCCCTGGCACCAATCGCGCGCGGCCAGCCATTCGATGAGGTCGCGAGCATCGAGGGCGTCGAAGCGGCCCCAGCAGTGAATGTCGCCTTCGGAGTGCAAAGCACCGCGGATGTCTGGGTTCACCACGGCGTAGCCATGATTGCACCAGTAGGCCGGGTCAGGCGCCTCGAATTTCTCCATGGCGGAGACGGAACTCAGAGGCACGCCACCGCGATTGGGAAACGAGTCCATTCGGGCGTCGCCGGCCGACTTCCCGTATGGGCTCCAACAGACCACGGCGGGGACTTTGCCGCCCAACGCGGGACGGAAGATGTCGGTGTACAGCACTACGCCGTCACGCAGCTTCACCGGCACATCGCGTTCGAAAATGATGTCGCAGGGCAAGGGCAGGGCGCCGGGAATCTTGACGAATCCCTTGAGCAGGATGGTTTTGGTGGTTTGGAAATCAGGATATCCGGGTTCGGACGTACCTGCCGACGTAGCTTTCCGGAATTGCACCGGAATACTTCCGACTGCGTCACTCTGCGGCTCCGCGGATGTTTTCTTATCCGGCGCTCCGCGAAGAATCGCCTGGGATGCAACGCTCGCCAACAGAAAACCACGTCTTGAGAATTTTGAGTTCATATAGAGGTTCTTAACGTGGTTACAGGAGGACGGCTCCAATGGCCGCAAGAATTCTCGTGATCGGTCCGCATCAGGCCTTCGAGTACTTGGCGATCGCATCTTTGACAATCTTGTGATGCACCTGGACGACCTCGAAGGAGTTCTGGTATTCGCCCAGTTCCCCGCCCTCGAACTCAGTTGACATCCAACCCTTGAATCCGAGCTTGAGCAGAAGTTCCGTAATCTTGTCGAACGGAACCGCGGGAATCGTACCCTTCTCGGCCCAGTGAAATTTCCCGTGCATGTGCATCATCCACGGCGCAACATCCACCAGGCGCTCGTAGTCCGCCGCCGGGATGCGTTGAGGACTCTGTCCCCCGCCTTCTCCACGGCCTCCGGTTCCCGGCGCTGGACCCGCCGGACCCTTTCCTCCGCGCTCCTTTCTCCGGTCTTCAAACATGTTGCAGTCCGGATTGAAGCCCAGCCATTCCGAGTTGATCCGCTTCACGGTTTCGACCATCGTGCCTTCGGGATTCATGAGGTTGCTTCCCGAAGTGATCTCCACCGCCAACTTCACCTTCATCTTCTCTGCTACCGGCGCCAATCTCTCCAGCAACGGATCACACCCCGGCGTCTGGATGCGGCAGAGCGGAAAACCCAATTTCTTCGTGGTCTGCATCTGGAGAATGTGAAAATCGAAGCGATCATCCAGATCCACCACGATGGCGGCTTCCGAGTACGCACCATACTGCGTGGGGGTCAACTCCCAACGCTCGCAGCCGCTCTTGAAGGCGCGCTCAAACTCGTTGGAGAGTCCCGGCCAACAGCGGTGGTGCATCGGTCCCACGATCTCGACGCCCTTGTCGCCTCCCGTCATCGAGGCCAGTTGCATGCAGTCTTCGAAGGACCACTCATGATTAAGGTATTCGAGCTGCAAGCTGTATAGCGAAGCGCCAACCTTAAATGTGTTTGCCATATTTTCCTCCCATTGCCTCAAAGAGCGAGATACGCTACTTCATCCGAGATTTTCAAACGCTCCTTGGCGCCATTTGTCGCCGTTCCAGCGTTGTAAGTGTTGGCATAGTTGTAGTCCACCGCCACTTCATGCTCTCCCGGCGAAATACTTCCTGGGACGAAAAGAGTTGCCCAGTCGAACACCCACCATTGCATGCCCAGAAGGTTTTTCAACTCGCTCGGCTTGTAGGCAGTGTTGTTGTACACAAAGATCATTGTGTTAGGGTCCACCGCCTTCCCGTCCAGAGACACGGTGAGATCTTTGACCGTATAGATGGGGATGCCGCGGTAGCCAGTCGGCTTGATCTGCACGGACCACCCGGCTTGCTTCTTGAACTTGGCGATCTTGATGCCCTCTTGCACATTGATGAGGCTGGTCAGCCGATGCTGGCCGCCGGTAGGGGCGCCAGCCAGAGCGTTGGCATCGCCGCCTCTCGTGAGCCGCTTCGGCAGCCATTCCAGCGGTGACCTTGCCGGCACGCGCGCTCCACCAGTCGACGTCGCCTTGCTTGCCGCGCTCTGAGCGAAGCCGCTCGACGCCATGGCGCCGCCGCCAAGGGCTCCCGCGGTCAGGATCAAGGCCCTTCGGCTGATTCGACTTGTTCTTAGATACTCAGGCATTTCTTCCCCTTTTTCCTATGAATGGGACACCACCCGCTGTCAGCTTGGGGAGAGCATCCCTGTTGAACCATGACCACGTCGCGTCTATGCGACCGAGACCGGAGGCCCTAGGCGGCCGCCGGTCTCGGTGTACATCGGTTTTACGTCGGTTGCTAGAAAATCAACTTGAGCGCAAATTGGAGCTGGCGCGGAATTGCAAAGGTATTCGTGCCGGTGATCTGTCCGAAAGCCCCCGCTGTGCTTGGAGCACCGCTGGAGGTATAGGAGGAAACAGCGGCGTTCGGTGTGCCGAAATTAGGTGTGTTGCTAATGTTGTAACCTTCGGCGCGGAACTGCAGCCTCACGGATTCCTTGATCTGGAAATCCTTAAAGAAAGAGAGGTCCAGGTGCCGGTACGGCGGCATGAAGAAGGCCATCTCCCCTTCGTTCCCCGCCGTCCCGAACGCCTGCTGCCGGAACTGCGTGATGTCAAACCACTCGCCGGGGCCTTGGTTGAAGCTGGAAGCCGGTACGAGATCCATCCGTTCGCCGGAAGCGGTGTTGTTCTGGTTGTTGCGGCTGTCGGTAACGGTGAAGGGGATACCGGTCGAATAGACGTAGATCGTGTTGATCTGCCAACCCTTGGCAAGCACTCCCTCGACGCCTTTCAGATTCTGGCCGAACGGCAGCGAATAGCTGGCGGAGAATGTGAACCGGTGGCGCACCATGTACATGTTGTGGCCGTAATCGCGACCAAAATCGTTGACTACTTGCGTGCAGGAGCCGCAGGCGCCGCCCGGCCCGCCCGTATCAGACAGGTTGCTGGTGTAGGTGTAGTTGGAAGAAATCGACAGGCCTTTGCTCAAACTCCGCCTGAACTCCACTTCAAGTGCATTGTAGTTGACGATCCCGTTGCTTTCCAGCAACTGAACCGCCGTGACCAGCGGTATCGAGCTGTAGTAAGGCTGGCAGGGGCTGGGAAGGCTCAGAGTTGTGGTGACGCCACATCCACCGCGCCCCAGCGGCGGCACCGGCAGGTTGACGTTGGCGACCACGCGGCCCAGGTTGCGAGTATATTGGCCGACGAAGCCGGCGCTGATGACGTTGCCGGCGATTTCCTTCTCCAGCGTAAGGTTCGCCATATAGACCGAGGCCCATCTGAAATTTTGAGCAATGGCGTTGGGCACGGACTTGGTACCGGTGGCGCCGCAACTGGCCACCAGGCAGGTCGAATCGGGGGCTAACGACGGCGCCGCGGTCCATCCCGCCAGGGCGTTCGTCGCGTTGTAGATGACTGTGGCGCTGGAGGTGTTGGGCGCGTTCTTCATTGACGCCGGGGAGGCCTGGTTGGTGGGGAAGTACGACATGCCGAAGCCGCCGCGCAGTACCATCCCATGCCCCAACGTCGCGGCAACGCCAATGCGCGGTTGGAAGTCGTGGAACTCTGTTTTCAATCCGACACTGGCGCCGTATCCGCCCGCGCCGGCCACCTGGACCATCCCGCTCGCCAGCATAGCGGCATTGGTCGGGTCAAAGTCGGAAATATTGTTGTGCTTCTCGTGGCTTGGCGTGAAGACGTCCCAGCGGAGTCCCAGATTCACAGTGAGCCAATGTGTGGCACGCCAGTCGTCCTGGATGAATTCTCCGAATTCGTTCGCCCGATACTGAGGCGCAGTCAAACTCATGTTGCGCGTGAATTGGAAGGGATCGCCCTCCAGCATTGCCGCAAAATCGTTGCCCGGTCCACTGCTCCCTTGGAACGAATACCTGGCCTTGAACAGTTGTTGCTTAACGCTCCAGTCGCGGTGAATCAAGGTCGTGCCGACCTTAATGGAGTGCGCCCCTTTGGTCCAATTCAGGCTTGCGGAATACTGCTCGGTGGTGTCAAAGTATGCGGTCGGGAGGGCAAACTGGTCCCCCAGGCCAACATAGTCTCCGTCGTTGAAAGCCAGGAGCGCCAGGCCGTCGGTTCCGAATGCAGAACCGTTGATGTTGGCGGGGCCGCCAAACGCATTGTTGACAGCCTTGCCTGCGTTGAGCGTCTCCGAATCGGTCACGTAGCGGGAAAGTTGGCCGCCGAGTTGCAGGATCAGGCTCGGCGACAAGATGTGTGTATAGCCCAGCGTCAAGGCCTGCTGGCGCTGTTCCGCCGTGCCCGGAAATGTGGTGTTAAAGTTCACACCGGTACCTTGCACCAACATTCCGGCCACGTTTACGGCCGGAATATTGCCTGCATTGGTGGTGGTGGTCTGATTGACGGAGTAGCGCCCGAAGAAGGTATTCTTATCGTTTATGTGGTAGTCGACGCGGGCGTCGCCCGTGTGGGCGAACTGGGTGCCGATCGGGCTGGATCGGTACAAACACGTGGTTCCCGTGCAAGCGGAAGACGGCAGCGAAGGATACAGGGCCGCATAATCCTGCGAAACCTGGTTGATGGAAGTCAACGGGATGATGTTGTTCGGCAAGGGAGTCCCGGAGACAGTGTTGATCTGCTTGGTCAGGTCGGAGAAGTTCCCGAGCTGGGTGATCCCGTTGCAAGCGGCCCGGCCCAGTTCGCATGCGGTAGGAATCAGATCCGCCGCGGTGCTTGCCTGGATTCTGCGGAAACCTTCGTAATCCACGAAGAAGAACAGCTTGTCTTTCCGGATGGGGCCACCGAAGCTGCCGCCAAACTGGTTCTGCCGGAATTCCGGCTTTACGCCGGCCAGGGGGTTGCCGGCTTGCGGGATGTTGAAAAAGTTCTTGGCGTCGAACTTGTCGTTGCGCAGGAACTCAAACAGCGATCCGTGGAACTTATTCGCTCCGGACTTGGTGATTTCGTTGACCACCGCGCCGCCCGCCCGGCCGACCGATGCCGGATACAGGCTGGTTTGAACCTGCACTTCGGCCAACCCGTCGATGGAAGGCTTCACGATTACCGTGCCGATGGCCCGCTCGTTGTTGTCCATGCCGTCCAGCAGGAAGTTGTTGGCGGAGTCGTTCTGCCCGTTGGCAGAGACCGTGGAAGTCTGGCGCCGGTCGTCGGGGCGGGCGCCGCCGCCGAGCGAACTCTGGTTGGACTCATTGATGCCAGCGCCGATTTGCACCAGGGTGATGAAGTTGCGCCCGTTGGCGGGCAAATCCTGAACCGCCGCGCTTGAAACGGACGAGCCGACCGCCGCGCTGTCGGTTTGCAGAGCGATTGTCTGCTCTGCGACTTCCACTGATTGAGTGATTTCGCCTACCTGCATCTTGCCGTCGACGCGAACTCGATCGCCGGCCGTCAGCGCGACGCCGGTGTCAACGAACTTCTTAAAACCGGCAGCCTCGATGGTGACGGAATAGTTCCCGATTGGCAACAACGTGAACGCGAAGTCGCCAGCGGAACTTGTCGGCATGGTGCGCTTCGCACCCGTGCCGAGGTTTGTAACGGTGACAGTAGCCGTGGTCATTACGGCACCTGAGTTATCGGTTACGGTGCCCACGATATCCGCGGTGGCCTGCGCCAAGAGGCTAGTGGAGCAGAGCAGCAGCGCGCAAAACGTAACCAATAAAAGGAAAGCTCGATGTCTGACTAACATGGTCCAACTCCCATTTCCGGCCCTGCTTTTGCGGGCCGAATCCAGTCTTTTGGTCTGAACTACGTGCCGAGACCGGCACCCCTATGTTCCACCATACGATACATGCGATCCGTTTTAGGATACACCAGGAATCAATTTCTGTACAGAGGAAATTGCGGACAAAGGCTGCTCCGTGACCCTGGGGCTTCGATAACCACCCTGAATACTTCCTTCCTAAGAAGCTTGAAGCTGCTTCGCCGGCAACCCCCGTTGGTTGCAGGCTAAGGCCCTGAACTTTTTATATCTAAAGGCATTTTGCGCTGGATGAGTGCAACGGACAAGGTGTCCTACGGGAGTTTGTGAAGGAGGCGGATTTTGGTTCGGGGCGTTGCAGTTACAGCTGACTAAGGCCGGTCGGGACACGTACCGAGACGTTCTGAACGGTAACGCACGGGTGATACAGGGTGTGGCGGATCGCGGCGGGGCGGCGCGGATTGGCGGCTAGCAGAGAGAGATTTGAGCAGTTCACCCTTTAGAACTAAAGAGATATGAATATCCATTGCCAACAAGGGCCTGCCGGCGCTCTCAGAGGCGCTCAACTGAGGGTTGACTCTCCTACGTACCTTGCGCCCGAAACCTAATGCCCGCAGAATTGGCTTGAGGCTTAGGAACGAAGCCGAATCGCACTAAATTGTAAAGACTCGAGTTCCAGTCGAGTCTTCGTTTCCATGGCTCAGGGCGGAAATCGCCTCTGCCGTTGCCCAGTGACCCCGTTTTGAGTCGCTTTCCGAGTCGAGGAGCACCTAATGTTGCCAGATTATCTCGCAAAGGCAGTCCCGAATCCCGTTAGCAAGCGCGCTCCCTGGTATACCAACACGGCACCCAGCTATGCCGGGATTTTTCTTTGGATCGCATTTTACAAGACGATTGCCACTGGGACCATCACCCAGGCGGGGGTCGGTCTGTGCCTGACGGCATTAGTGGTGGCTGCCGTGCTCTGCTACTTCCTCTACTACCGGGTGCCGGCGACGTTGGGCATGAGCACAGGCTATCCCCTTTATGTCGTCGGGAGTTCCACCTTCGGCACCAAGGGCGGATACTTCATGCCGGGGTTGTTGATGGGACTTCTGCAGATCGGCTGGTTCGCCATCGCCACTCTGGTGTCCGCTGATTTCATCCTGAAGGGACTCGGCATTGATGCCCAGCCCGGCAGTATGCCGTTCATCATTACGGGGGTGGTGTGGGGGCTGGTGTTCGCCTGGGTGGGCGCGAAAGGGATTCAGTACGTTTCAAAAGTCGCCCTGCTACTGAATGCCATCCCCTTGCTGATGCTGCTGGTGGTGCTGTTCCAGACCGCGGGAGGGATAGGAAATTACCGGGTTCCGGCAGGACATGAGAACGCGTTTGGCGGCTTCACCACCATGATCGCGATCGTCGCCGGCTTCTTTGCAACGGCAGGCGCGGCGGGCGCGGACTTCGGAATGAACGCGCGGCACAAGACCGATGTCAAATGGGGCGGACTGGTGGGCGTCACGCTGGCCGCGATTATCGCCGGCGGACTACCGCTGATCACCATCGCGGGCGCGCATGGCGCAAATCCGGCACTGGCCGGCTTCGACTACGACAACATTCTGCAATCCATCGGCGGGCCGATTGCGGCGGCCATGTTCTTCCTGTTTGCGATCGCATCAATTCCACCTACGTGCTTCTGCATCTTTATCGCAGGCAACAGCTTCTCTACTATGATCCCGGGCGTCCCGCGGGTGGCGTCGTCGATGGCGGCAGCGTTTGTGGGCATCATTCTGGCGGTTACGGGGATCGCGGCGAATCTGGCGTCGTTCTTCACCATTGTGGGGGCATCGTTCGGACCGATTTGCGGCGCGATGACGGCGGATTATCTACTCTCTGGACGACGCTGGGCGGGACCGAGGCAGGGCGTGAACCTGGCCGGATACCTGGCCTGGGCATTGGGCTTCATTGTGGGAATCCTGCCATTCCTTCCGCTGCCGGCGGAGGTGAAGCCGTACCTGCAACCGGCGGTGATCTACAGTTACATCACAGGATTCGTTGTGTACGCCGTGCTGGCGAAGGCCGGCCTGGAGCCGAAAGCCGCACCCATGACGGAACCGGTCCCGGCTGCCAGCCACGCTTAGGCGAGCAAGAAATAGGAGGATATTTTGAGAATCGGTGTCTTTACTCCACTGTTGTCGCAGCTTCCGCTTGAGGACGTGCTGACAAAACTGGCGTCGCTTCAGATCCAGACCGTCGAACTCGGTACGGGCAATTATCCCGGCGACGCTCACTGCAAATTGTCCATGCTGGACAAGGCAGACGAGTTGGCTGTCTTCCAGGCGAAGCTGGCTGATCGTGGTTGTATGATCAGCGCGCTCAGCAGCCACGGCAATCCTCTTCATCCGGACGCGGATCGCGCGAAACACGATCAGGAAGTTTCGCGGAAGACCATCCTGCTGGCTGAAAAGCTCGGGATCCCGGTGGTGGTCGATTTCTCCGGTTGCCCCGGCGATTCGCCGAAGGCGAAGTGGCCTAACTGGGTGACCTGTCCGTGGCCGCCGGATTATCTGGAGATTCTGAAGTGGCAGTGGGACGAAGTGGTTGCTCCCTACTGGACTGCGCATGCCAAGTTCGCAGCCGACCACGGCGTCAAAATTGCCATCGAGATGCATCCCGGTTTCGTGGTCTATAGCCCCGAGACCATGTTGAAGCTCATCTCCATCACAGGACCGTCGGTGGGCTGCAATTACGATCCAAGCCATATGTTCTGGCAGGGCATCGACCCGATCGCCGCGATTCGCGTTCTGGGCAACACGATTCTGCACGTGCACGCGAAAGACACACAGATGTATCCCGTCAACCTGCCCAAAACCGGTGTACTCGACACCAAACCTTATACGGACGAACGCAATCGCGGCTGGATCTTCCGGACGTGCGGCTACGGACACGGTGAAGAATGGTGGAGGGAATTCGTTTCCACGCTGCGCATGTTTGGCTATGACTATGCTCTCTCCATCGAGCACGAAGACAGCCTGCTCTCCCCCGAAGAAGGCCTGCGGAAGGCAGCCACGTTCCTGCAGCAGATTGTGATTCGCGAACAGGCCGCTGCGGCCTGGTGGGTCTAAGGAACGGCGATGAGAACCAGATTGAAGACGGCACTTCTGGGGACCGGATTTGTAGGGCGGGTCCACCTGGAAAACCTGCGGCGGATCGGCCAGGTGGATGTCACCGCGCTGGGCACCGCCGATCCGGACCAGGCACACAAGCTTGCGGCGGAGTTTGGAATCGGGAGAGTGGAAACCGATTACCGCCGGATTCTGGAGGACCGCGAAATCGATGCGGTCCACATCTGTACGCCCAACTCTTTCCACGCGGCCATCGCTAGCGACGCGCTGCTGGCAGGAAAGCATGTGCTGTGTGAAAAGCCCTTAGCGACTTCAGCCGAGGCCGCACGCCAACTGGTGGCGCTGGCCGCCGAGAAGAAGCTTCGCAACTGCACCTGCCATAACCTCCGGTTCTATCCCCTGGTGCAGCAAATGCGGCGCATGCGGGAGAGCGGCGAGTTAGGTGAGATCCTGGTGGTTCAAGGCACCTATTCTCAAGACTGGCTCTTCCTCGATACGGACTGGAACTGGCGTCTGGACTCGAAGGAAAACGGCCCTTCGCGCACTATGGCCGATATTGGCTCGCACTGGTGCGATATGGCCGAACACGTCACGGGCCTACGAATTACTTCTCTTTGCGCGGACCTGCAAACGTTCCACAAGATGCGCAAACAGCCTAAGAGCCCCATTGAAACCTTCGCCGGCAAACTGCTGACGGCCGAGGATTACCACGAAGTTCCCATCGACACCGAGGATTTCGGCGCGATGGTATTTCGGATGGGAGATCGCACCCGCGGCGGCTTCACGGCCAGTCAGGTCTCGGCTGGGCGCAAGAACCGCCTGAATCTTGAAGTGTACGGATCAAAAGCGGGAGTGGCCTGGGACGGCGAACGTCCCAACGAGTTATGGATCGGTAAACGCAATGCACCGAACCAGACACTGCTCAAAGATCCGTCTCTACTGGAGCCGCAAGCGCGCTGTTATGCGGACCTGCCGGGCGGACATGCCGAAGGGTATGCCGATACATTCAAGCAAGTCTTTCGCCGGTTCTATCAGTCCATTGAAGATCCTGGCGCAGAACCCGAATACCCGCAGTTCGCGGACGGCTTACGTCAGTTGACAGTCGTCGAATCCGAGTTGGAGAGCAGCCGGACGCATGCGTGGGTAGAGGTTCCCAAATCCTAGAAGCTTGATTGACGACGCTGAGCAATACAATCTATGAAACTCGCAACTTTTGTTTTTGGAAACCAGGAGCGCGCCGGGATCGTTGTTGACGATTGCGTGGAGCCGTTGAACATCCCCAACATGCGGGCCCTTTTCGAACTGGGCCCGCCGCAACTACACGCGCCCAAACTAACGACGGGTGAACGAATCCCGCTGAAGAACGTCACGCTGAAAGCGCCTATCATCCCCAAGAAGTTCTTCCATACGGCAGGCAATTTCCGCGAACACGCAGAGGAGGGGAAGAAGGCCAATTGGGTACATCCCATCAAGCCGTGGATCGTCTTCTTCCAGAACATCGACGCGATCATTGGCCCGGACGCTCCTGTGATATATCCCGAGCATCTCACCGAAGAGCTGGACTACGAGCTGGAACTGGCGGTGATCCTCGCCAAGCCGGGCAAGCATTTTTCAGCGGCTGAAGCCGAGGAGTACATCGGTGGTTACGTCATCTTCAACGACATTACGGCGCGCGACATCCAGCGACGGGAAATGCAATCGGCGAACTTCTGCTTTAGCAAAAGCATTGACACATTTTGCCCCTTAGGCCCCTGGATTGTGACACCCGACGAGATCCCGAACCCGCGCGACCTCCGCATGGAACTTCGTGTGAACGGGCAATCCCGCCAGGTTTCGCATTCCGGCAGGATGTCCGTGACCATTCCGGAAATTCTGGCGCAGTATTCGCCGCTTGGTTACTCCGCCGGCGACGTGCTCAGCACCGGAACGGTTTCCGGAGTGGCGGCCTTCAGTGACGATCCAGCCTCGAAGTATCTCAAGCCAGGCGACGTGGTGGAAGCCGAGATCGAACATATCGGGGTACTTCGCAATCCGATCATTTCCTGGGAGCAGGGTCACGGTGTCCCTGCCCCACCGAGAATTCGTTGGTGAAAAGATGCCAAAACTGAATCCAAATCAAATATGGTCCGGGGACTTGAACCGCATAGCCATGCCCAAGCCAGCGCCGGCCAGTGTCGGCCTGTACGACACGACGCTTCGCGACGGCGAGCAGGCCGTGGGAGTGGTGTTCGGTCCTGAACAGAAACTCGAACTGGCGAAGCTGCTCGATTCGATGGGGATCGACCGCATTGAAGCCGGCTTCGCCCGCGTTTCAGAGGACGACAGCCGGGCGATCGAGATGATTCTCGCCGCCGGCCTCAAGGCGGAAGTCTGGGCCTTTGCCCGGGCGCTCATCGAAGATGTCGATGCGGTTGCGAAGCTGGGTTGCCGTTACACCATCATCGAAGCGCCGCTGGCAGACCGGAAGCTTAGCGCGCTCGGTGTGTCGAGGGAAAAGATTCTGCAGCGCATTACGGACTCCATCACTCACGCTAATCGGCAGGGCCTGTGCGTGGCCTTCTTTGGCGTGGACGGTTCGCGAGCAGACCTGCACTTTCTGGAAGCGGCGTACAAAACAGCGATCGATGCGGGTGCGAAGGAAGCGGTGGTGGTGGACACCATTGGCATCGCCGCACCTGAAAGCGTGGCATTCCTGGTGATGCGAGTCATTCAGTGGGTGGGGAAGGACGTCCCAGTCCATTTTCACGGACACAATGATTTCGGACTAGCGACGGCATCCGCAGTCGCGGCGGTGCAAGCGGGCGCATCGTGGATTCACGGCACGCTGGATGGCATTGGAGAGCG
Source organism: Bryobacterales bacterium (assembly GCA_003152325.1). Classification (GTDB taxonomy): domain Bacteria; phylum Acidobacteriota; class Terriglobia; order Bryobacterales; family Bryobacteraceae; genus PALSA-129. The sequence continues at coordinate 60,476 of PLZX01000060.1, forward strand.
GGCGGGCAATGCCAATCTGGCTCAAGTGGCATTGGCACTAGGCGCCATCTACGGCACCGAGACCAACCTGCGCCTGGACCGGGTACGCGCGGCCTCGGCCCGGTTACGCGAAATTGCGAAATACGATCTGGAGCCGTGGAAGCCGGTGGTGGGTGACAACCTCTTTATTCGTGAGACCGGCGCGGTAGCAGCGCAATTTCATATCCCAGAGGCCATTGAACCTTACTCCGCGGAGATTCTGGCGACCCGACGCGCGGTGGTGCTGGGTAAGAAGAGCGGGGTCGCTTCCATCCGAATCAAGTGTGAGGAATTGGGACTGGATGTACCCGAGGACCGGCACGCAGCATTGCTCGCAGCGGTCAAAGGACTGGCAATTCGGAAAAGGGGGCTGCTGACAGATGCCGAATTCCGGGAGCTCGCCGCAGTCAATCGGTAGCGGAGGACACAGCGTGGATGGCCCCGCCATTGATGTCCGCGATGCGATTGAGAATGCACCGGTGGGGCGCTACCATTTGTTTCTCGCCTCGCTGATCGCTCTGATCGTTTTGTTTGAAGGCTACGGGAACTTCAACGCAGCCTATGTGATTCCCTATGTGATGGGTCCGTGGCATCTGCTGCATGGACAGGCCGGCCTGCTGGTATCGAGCGGCATGATCGGCTTTGCATTCGGCTCCCTGGCGCAAGGCAAGTTCTCCGACCGCTTCGGACGCCGCATCATGATCCTATGCGCTCTGTGGGTGGCCACCGTCTTCAGTTTTGCGACAGCCACAGCGACCTCATTTCTCACCTTCTGCATCTGGCGATTCTGCACGGGAATTGGCTTGGGCGTTTTGCTGCCGCTCGGCATCACATACATGAACGAGTATTCGCCGAAGCGGCTGAAACACACATTCTCCACCTGGGGATGGGGCTTGGGCTTTTCCGCCGGCGGAGTGGCCGCTTCGGCGGTCGGGGTGTTCCTGACTCCCTCGTTCGGCTGGCAATCTCTGTACTATGTCGCCAGTCTTTCGGTCGTCTTGGCGGTGGTATGCCACGTGGCGCTCCCGGAGTCGCTGCAATTTCGAGCGATGCGCGGAGATACCGAAGGAATCGCTGCCGTACTCGGCCGCCTGGATCCCGCCAATGCGGAACGGTACCGCGCCCCGGGGGTCCGCTTCACGTTTCCCGAGCGCAACGACCGGCCTGCGTCCATATCCTTATTATTGTCGCCGCGCTATCGCCGCACCAGCCTGGCCGTGTGGGCCGCCGCTTTCTTTATCCTGTTCGCGGTCTATGGCCTCACTGGCTGGGTGCCGACTGCGATGATGCAACGGGGCGAGACATTTAGCGCCAGTTTCGCGTTCGGAGCCATGATCCTTGGAATGAATTTCTTCGGCACGCTGGGATGCGGATTCTGCGCGGACCGGTGGACCAATGGACGAACTGCCCTGATGTTGTGGTGGATTGGCGGCGCGCTGGCAATCGGTGTGCTCGCCGTCGCCAACGGACACTGGCTGAACCTGTTTTCCATGGCCTGCGCTGGATTCTTTGTATTAGGCGGACAGGGCACGCTGAATAACCTCACCGCAAGCTGGTATGAAACCGAGGTGCGCGGCACCGCGGTTGGCATGATGCTGGGGATCGGACGATTCGGCGGCGTGCTCGGACCTTTCCTGCTCGGCCTGGTACAGCAAGCCTGGCCGGGTTCGCTAGGACTCTTTGTTTCCATCAGCGTGGCGGTTTTGGTGGGCGCAGCCTGCATCGCGTTCGCCGGTTCGCGGCCTGAGACTATTTCGATTCAGTAAGGGGATTGTTTATGAAACGACTTCAAGATCGATATGCGTTAGTAACCGGAGCGGGCCGCGGCCTAGGCGCCGTAATCGCCAAGTCCCTGGCGGAAGAAGGGGCGCACGTCGCCATACATTACAACAGTTCAGCCGAGGGAGCCGAGGCAGTCTCCGAAGCCATTCGACAGTCGGGTCGCGAGTCATTCACGGTACAGGGCGACATCACGAAGTGGGCGGACGTGAAGCACGTTGCCGAGACGGTGTTCTCTCGATTCGGCCGGCTGGACGTGCTTGTGAACAATGTGGGCGACATGGCTTCCGGTCAAAACTCCTGGCGGGAAATCACCGAAGAAGCCATCGACCATGTGCTGGCCGTCGATATCAAAGGCACCATGCTGATGATCCACGAAGTTGGATCCAGAATGTTGGACCAGGGCAGCGGCTCGATTGTGAATATTGGTTCCCGGGTGGTAGCGGCCGGAAGCCCCCGTGCGCCGCAATATGCGGCCGGCAAATATGGAATCATCGGGCTGACGAAGTCCTACGCACTGGCCTTCGCGCCGAAAGTGCGAGTCAACACGCTGGGCCCCGGCTTCATTGAAACCGAGAGATTGCTCGCCCGCAAGGACTGGCAGACCGGGCGGCGGGAACAGATCCTCTCGCAGACTCCGCTCAAGCACATCGCGCAACCAGAGGATGTCATGGGGCCTGTGCTCTTCCTGGCCAGCGAGGATTCCCGGCACATTACCGGCGGCTTCCTGATCTGTGACGGCGGGCTGACCATGATGGGGGCTTAAGGCGGCTCGCCCTGTCGGAATCATCCTTGAATAACACTAACGGCCGCGATAGACTGGGCTGCGCTTCTCCAAGAACGCACGGATTCCTTCTGTCTTATCTTCGGAGGAAAAGAGAATCTGGAAGGCTTTGGCTTCGAGGCGCACACCGGACTCCAAAGTGGAGTTCATACTCTCGATCACCAGCTCCTTAATTTGGCGAACGGCCAAAGTGGGAGACGCCGCGATTCGCTTTGCAAGTTCCATCGAGCAGTCCAAGGTTTCCTGGTCCGGTACGACGGTGCTGACGAGCCCGAACGAGAGCGCTTCGGCGGCGGAGATCATCTCGCCCGTCAACAACAGTTTCATGGCCCGAGCTTTGCCCACAGCTCGAGTCAGGCGCTGGGTCGCACCGGCCCCGGGCATCAGGCCAACTCGCACTTCCGGTTGCCCGAATCGGGCCGATTCTCCTGCGACAATGATGTCGGCCTGCATGGCCAGTTCGCAGCCTCCGCCCAACGCGTATCCGTTCACGGCGGCAATGATCGGCTTGGGACACCCGGAAATCGCTGACCAAAGCTGGCGCAGGTTCCTTTGGGCGATGTCGACCGTGGTGGCATTCAAGTACTCGCGGAGGTCGGCACCGCCACAAAATGCGCGATCGTCACCGGTGATGACAATACAATGCACGGCGTCGTCTTCAGTCAATTCGCGAAAACGCTGGGAGAGCTGAATGCGCGTGGCCAGATTGAGGGCGTTGCGCACCTCGGGCCGATTGAGCCGTACCAGGGCAACTTGCGGGAAGGGACGTTCGACCATCACGAAGTCGTTATTCGAGTCGTCAGAGGTGGGCATGTGTCAGTTTCCGGTGAATACGGGCGTCCGCTTTTCCAGAAGCGCATTTACTCCTTCCGCGTGATCGGTCGTACCATGCGCCATAGCCTGATAGGCAGCCGCCAGGTTCAGCGTCTGATCCAGGCTTAGACTGTGGGACTCGCGCAAAAGACGTTTGGTCCATCGAAGGACGTACGGTGGGTTGGCGGCAATTCGTTCCGCAAGGTTCATGGCATCCTGCATGAGGGCTTCCGGGGCGAGTACGCGAGAAACGAGGCCGGCTTTGAGTGCCTCCTCGGCATCCAACGGTGCCCCGCCAAACGCCATCTCTGCCGCCCGGGAATATCCGACAATGCGTGGCAGGAACCATGTCCCTCCGAATCCAGGCACCAGACCGACCTTGCCGTAGCTTTCCGCAAACAGCGCCTTGGTCGACGCGATTCGAATGTCGCATGCACACGCCAGATCGCAGCCAGCACCAATCGCCGGCCCGTTGACAGCGGCGATGGTGGGTACGTCTATTTGGAATAGTGCACGAGGAATTCGCTGGATACCTCTCTCGTACTGACTCGCGATTTCCGGAGCCGTGCCGCCGAACATGCCTTCTTTGGCTTGCATCTGCCGGAGGTTGCCGCCTGAACAAAAAACGGTCCCGGTTGCGGTAAGGACCACAACCCGCACGGTCATATCGGCATTGATTTTGCTTGCGGCCTTCTCGAATGCTTCGAAGAGTTCGTCACTCCCCAGAGAATTCCTTGTGGAGGGATCATTCAACGTCAGCACCGCTACGTGCTGGTGCGTGGCGAATTCCAGGATGTTGGTCATCGCATCACCTTCTTGAAGGCGCGTCGGCATCCCGAACGATGCTTGGCTCCGCGATTGATTGCAGCTTGCATGAGAATGGCGTGCCCATCTCCAGTATCATTGATAAAATGTCGCATGATGGGTTCAATTCATCATACCGAATCGAAGGTTGATGCCACACCAAGAATCTCATAACGCCCCCCGCGCCCTAAAGCACATGACATCTGCTCTGGATGGACTTCGCATACTCGATTTCTCGCATGCCTTGGCTGGTCCCTATTGCACCCTTCTCCTGGCCGACTATGGCGCCTGCGTATATAAGGTCGAACCGCCGGGCCACGGCGATATGGGTCGCGGCTGGGGTCCTCCATTCATCGGCGATCATTCAGCTTTCTTTGCCGGCCTGAATCGCGGCAAGTTCGGCATTGCCATTGACCTCAAGCGGCCTGCCGGCATTGAGCTCTGCTTAAGTCTCATCGAGAAAATGGACGTGTTGATCGAGAACTTCCGGCCGGGGACCATGCAACGGCTGGGGTTGGGTTATGAAACGGTCCGCCCGCGGAACCCACGATTAATTTATTGCTCGATCTCCGGCTACGGGCAAGACGGTCCGTCGAGAGACGAGACTGCCATGGACCTGATTGTCCAATGCTCCAGCGGACTGATGAGTATCACAGGCACGGAAGCAGGAGAGCAGGTTCGCTGCGGCCACGGCATTTCGGACGTGACGGCCGGGCTCTTTGCGGTGATCGGGATTCTGACGGCGCTCCGGGCGAGAGAACAGACCGGCAATGGCCAGTATGTCGACGTCTCCATGCTTGACTCCATGATCTCCACGATGACCTCGAATTTCATGACGCATCTGGGATCAGGCAACACTCCGCGACCGCTCGGCACGGCCTTCCCCACGATCGTTCCTTATCGCGTCTATAGCGCGAGCGACCGGGCTTTCGGACTGGCGGTTGGCAGCGAGAAATTGTGGTCGGCTCTTTGCTGTGTGATGGAGAGGCTGGATCTGGAGAACCATCCGGACTATGCGACCAACGCGTTGCGCGTGCAGAATCGAGACTCCCTGGAGCCGGTGTTAGATGGCGTATTTCGGCAACGCAGCGCGGATGATTGGGTGAGCCGGCTGCAGGCGGCTGGAATTCCCTGTTCGCTGGTCCGAACATTTCCCGAGGTAGTCGAGAACCCGCAGACCAGCGTCCGAGAGATGTTCCCGGTTGTCGCGGACCCGGTAGCGGGCGATCATCGCGTCACGGGCACACCTGTGAAACTCTCCGACACGCCGGGCCGTCATGACGTGCCGGCACCGTCGTTAGGCCAACACACCCGAGAGGCTCTCGCGGAATTGCTGGGACTCGACCAAGCGGACCTCGACGGACTGTTCGCGGCCGGCGTTTTGACAGGGTGCTAGAGCGCACCGCGATCTCTTCAGAACCCAAAAAACTTCCTTTTCAGACACGCGTGTCTGGTGTACACTATACTGGACCACTTGTATCGCATGGTGAAGTGAGCGCAGTGAGCCGTCCCTCACCGCGCCACCGCTACCTGGCGCTTTTCAGGGCAGGCGACCCCGGAAAGAACAGGGACCAGAGCAGGGACAGAAAGGAAGCTGCATGTTCGACAAGTACATGGTGATGACCCGAGGATTCCAGAACACTTCTCAGAACGGGAAAATCATCGGATTCGAAATGAAGGTTCGTATCACCTATTATCGCGGCGTTTTCCTGCCACTCCTGACGGGATTCGACGTCGCAGTAGATGGGGAAAAGTTCAAGCCGGAAAACATGCGTTTCACGTATGGCGGCCACACCTATACGTTCGATGAAATCGGCAAGGCCGAGAAAGTGCATTGGGATTTTGGCGAGCCGGCCACACTCACCATCCTGAAGCCGGGCGGGTTGAAGCCGGGCATCCACGATCTGGAGGTGGTTCAGACCGTCAAGCCATCGTATATGCCAAATGGTTTTACAGGCAGTACCAAGAGAAAGATCACGTTGGTGGCATGACCGGGCACAGGAGGATTTGAAGATGACTCGCAAACATTTTATACAAACACTCTCAGCCGCCGCCGCGGCGACCATGCTTCAGGGCGAAGGCCAGGCGCAAACGGCACGCACCACGGTGAAACGGGGCGTAACGCTATACAGCTACCAGGAAGAATATTACACGCATGCGATGAACCTGGAGGATTGCATTGCGGAGGTGGCGTCGATGGGCGCCGAGGGAATCGAGATCATCGGGGAAGAGATGGTTCCGAATTACCCGAACCCTCCGGAAGCCTGGGTACAACACTTCAAGGCCCTACTGGCAAAGTATCACACCAAGCCCGCTTGCCTCGACACGTTTGTCGACATCACCTGGGGCGGACGGCGGAACATGACCAAGCAGGAAGCCGTGGATACGCTGGTTGTCCAAATGAAGCTTGCCAAGCGGCTTGGATTCGATACGTTCCGGCCGGCGTTTGGCGGGCGGACCACGAATCCGATGGAGCTGGTCAAGGCGGCGATTCCGCATTTGGAAGAAAACGACGTCCGGCTCGCGCTGGAAATCCACGCGCCTGCGCAACTCGATTCCGAACAGATCACGGGGTATCTGGATCTGATTTCGACCACGAAAACCAAGCATTTCGGCTTCACGCCGGACATGGGAATTTTCTGTAAGCGGGTTCCGCGCGTGATGTTCCAGAACTTCGTACGCCACGGCGCCACTGAGAAGGTGGTGGAGTATATCGACTCCGCATTCCAGAACGGAACGCCGAACGATCAGATTGTGGCTGAGATCGCGAAAATGGGCGCCAATGACAAGGACCGCGAGTGCGCCGCCCACGCCAGCGGCTACGGCCCCGCGAGCAACAATCCCAAGCAGCTCGCCAAGGTGCTGCCGTACAGCTACAACATCCACGGAAAGTTCTATGAAATGACGGAAGATCTGCACGAATACAGCATTCCGTACGACGACATCGTGCCCGTCCTGAAGGCCAGCACTTACGATCGCTACATCAACAGCGAATACGAAGGCCAACGCTGGACACAAGACGCCAAGGAAACCGACAGTTGCGAGGAGATCCGCCGCCAGCACGCCATGCTGCGGGAGCTTTTGGCTTAGGTCTCAGCGCTGAAGCGAACCGGCCTGAAAGAGCTTGCTGAAAAAAGCCAAAGCATAGCTGGCCGCCGATGAACACAGATGAACGCGGATTGAAAACAATTGCCTTATCGGCGTTCATCAGCGTTCAGTTCATCAGCGTTCATCGGCGGCTCAATTTGCTCTTTCCGGACTTCTTCAGCAACCTCCTGAAAGCCGGCCGGAATCTTAACCAAGACTTTTGAGAACCAAGGAGATGAACAATGCTTGAAAAAGAAATGATCCAGGAAAAGGGATTCAAAAACATTTCCCGAAACGGACAGATCACCGGCTTTCAGGTAGCGGTTCGCACGCTCTACTATCGCGGTATCTGGGCCTCTCTGCTGGAGGGCGCCGAAGTCACCGTTGACGGGGAAAAGTTTCCCAAGGAACAAGTTACCTGGACCATCGGAACCCGTACTTTCACGGTTGCAGATTTCCCGAATGCGGCCAATGTGCGCTGGCCCTTTGAGGAGACTGCCACGCTCACCATTAACAAGCCCGGCGGATTGAAACCGGGCTTCCACGATTTTGAGATCGCGGTGATCTTCCGGGCCTCCTACATGCCTATCGAGATGCAGCCCTGGATCAACCGGGCGAGTAGAAAACTGGTACTGGTGCAGTGAGGCACAGGGCCAAAGGAGATATGAAATGACTCGGAAAAGCTTCCTTGAAGTGATGGCCGGCACCGCAGCCGTGGCTGCCATGCCTTTATCCGCCGCACCCGCACAGAAGTCTAAGATCAAGCTCGGTGTGACTTTGTATAGTTACACGGGCGACTACCAGGTCACGATGTCCCTGGAAGATTGCATCGCCGACGCGGCCGATCTTGGCGCTGAGGGGATTGAGATCCTGTCGGAGACGCACATCCCCGGTTATCCGAATCCGGACAGCAAGTGGATAGACCAGTGGCACAACTTGATGGCGAAGTACCAGACCAAGCCCACTTGTTATGACTGCTGGATCGACTCCCGGCTGCATAAAGACCGCACGCTGACAGTGCAGGAGTCGCTCGACTTTCTTCTGATGGACATGAAGTTGGCCAACCGGCTGGGGTTCAAAATCATGAGGCCCAAGCTGGGCGTTGTGACGCCGGACCTGATGCCGGATCCGGCGTGGCGTGAGACGATTGAACGGGCACTTCCGATGGCGGAGAAGCTGAACGTCAAAATCGCGCCGGAGATCCACTCGCCAACCGCCCTGCAATCGAAGATCACCGACACTTACATGGAGTTGATCACCAAGACCAAAACGAAGTACTTTGGCTTCGTGATCGATTTCAGTGTCTTTCAGGTGCGGCCGCGCCGCGACGTACCACCACGGCCCAGGGCAGCCGGGGAGATCCCTTCAGAACTCGCGGAAGATCCGAAGCACCTGATCCCGCTGTTGCCTTATACGTTCCACTACCACGCCAAGTTTTTTGAGATGACCGATGAATTTCGCGAGTACAGCATACCGTACGAGAAAGTGCTGCCGGTATTGGTGGAAAGCGGATTCGACGGTTACCTGTCGAGCGAATATGAGGGAATCCGAGAACTAGGCCGCGGCGCGGATCAACTGCGCCGCCAGCACTTAATGCTGCGGCAACTTCTGGCCTAGGCCTGAAATGTTACACGGGGCCGGCTCTTTCCGGCCCCGGTTATTACAAGCCGGCGCGACTCGCGCCGATGGGGTCGGCCGCGGTTTCCGGCACCGCCTTTCGCCGCGAACGGAAGAGGTACCGGTCGAGGCTCCACTCTCCTGCACCAGTGAAGGAGAACAGCAGAAAAACGAAGCAATTCAGCACAGCGCTCTCTCCGCCATTGAACAGCGGGCACCATCCCAGTTGGCCGTGTGACAGGAAGTATGCCACTGCCATCTCACCAGACAGAATAAACGCCACGACCGGCGTGAAAAGACCAAGAATCAAGAGTGTGCCACCGCCGATGGCAAACGTTCCGGCGAGGACGTGCAGAACGGCTTCGACGCCTGCTGAGACTCCCGGCGGCGGAGTGGCGTGGTGCCGCACTCCGGGCGGTACGATCCATCCCCACAACTGGCAACCGTGCAAGAAGAGCATCATGCCGAAAACGATGCGCACGATGGAAAGGACGTAAGGGGTGCAGGCAGCGAAGTTACGATGCACGAAGTACCTCTTTCACTTTTGTGGCCTGGCATAAGGAGCATTCCCCGACCACAGTTCGTTTTGCAGGAGCGATTCATTTCGCCGGGCTCACGGAGCCTGTGTATTTCAAGACGCGCATACCGGCGGTCCCGTCCGTTACATAGAGATAGCCCTTCGGCCCTAGAACGACGTCGTAGGTGTCCGCACCGGCATACGCGCGGTCTTCCGCGGGAAGATCCCGATCAATCCGGTACTCGTAATATCCGGTTTCCACAGGATGGCGCGGGTCGGAAATGTCCATCACCCGCAACCCCATCCCATACCACGCCATAAAATACAGTCCGCTTCCGAGAGCATTGCCGAGATGCGAGGAGGCGCTGCGCTTGGGAAAACGCGAAGGGTCGGCCGATTGTTGGGGTTTGTCGGCGCTGCAGTTGGTGTTCTGATCGGTGGTGAAGTGGGAGAGAAGCTTGGGATTTTTGGGATCGGCTACGTCGTATATGCGGGCATGGCCGTACGGGCACGTGAAATATTCATCACTGACCATGAGCAGGTTGGTGCCGGGCACCATTTTCCCGGAGTGGGTATTCCCGCATGCCGCATCCTTCCCTCCCGCAGCTTTACGGCAGGCCTCAATATCCGGGTTGGTCGGGTCTGATCCCGGGACCATATAGTCGGTCCGGGAAAGCAACTTGGGGTGGGCGGGGTCCGCGATATCCAATAGGATGAGGCCAGCCTGGTGGTACGCAAGGTAGGCAACATTGCCTTCGATGCTCACGTAGTGCAAGGCCACGTATTTCGTCCACCTTCCGTCCGGGTTTTTGAAGACCGGGTAATAGGGTGTCTCCGGCTGAGTCCAATCGCGAGCCGCGTCTTCTTCCGGGGTCTTCTGGCCCTTGACCCACCATTTGCCGGCCTCTTTCGGGTGCCTTGGGTCGGTGGCATCGAGAATGACCAGAATCCTTCCGACGAAGCCCTTGTATTCCGTCCCCAGATAGAGAAACCGGCCCTTGAAGTTGAAGTGATGAGAGCCGCGCGCATCCGCCCATAGACCGGTCGCGCGATCGGGCGGTGTCGTGGGCGCTTCCCAGTAGGAGAGGAACTTCGGGGTGGCGGGGTCGGAAATGTCGTAGAATTTGACGCCGTGATAACCGGCCTGGCGGTCCGTACCTCCGCGCAATCGCTCCTGGTTGACGGCGAGAATCTTCCCCGGCGCTTCCGCGACGTAGTGCGTGTGCGTGTTCCAGCCGGGATCCCAGCAGCCGGGAGCCTTCTTGCCCGCCGCGATATCGGGATCGCTCCAATTGACCATGCAAGGGATCTTGACGGGTAGGTTGGGGAACCGGTAATCCGGCGAGAAGACAATATGGTTCATGGGCGGTGCGGGCGAACGAACCGGATCATACGCGTAAACCGTGGCAAGGCGCCGGGGCTTCTCGGGATTCACCAGGTCGACGGTCATGAAGCAGCGGTTGGCCGCCGGATCGCCAGGAGCAAGCGGCGAGGGATCGTAACAGCCGGAATAGAGATACCTTCCATCGGTGTTGGGCCAAGGCGCCAGTTTGGAATAGGCGATCAGATCCGGTTTGCCGTCTGCCAGGGTCGCGACGCCGACCCGTTCGATGTTCCACGCGCGCTCCTGGGGTCCGGCCTGAGCGTGGCACGCGGGGATCAGGCTTCCGAACAACGCGCAAGCGACCATGACTGGCTCCACAAACTTCAATCTGCTCATGTTGAATCTCCTTATGACCGCCGGGGCGGTACTGATTCTTGAGCGAACGACGACGCTGGCCTTACACTTCTCCGAGCAATCTTCTGAGCATCACGTGGTGCCGGCGGATCTGTTCCAACTCGTCGTAAGGATCCGTTGAAATATCCTGTTTGTCGCGCTGTCCTTCGTACTCGCTGGCAAGCGATGCGTTAAAGCCGGCCTCTATGAGAACTGGCATGACCTCGTTGTAGGGAATGCTGGACTCGTGGCAGTCTTCTGTCATATTCCAGAACTTGGCGTGGCAGTGCCGGATGTATGGCTTCAGCGGAATAAGGGATTTGGGATCCTGCATCACGATGTTGTAGACCTGATCCACGTAGCGGGTGTCGCCGGGCTTGGGGTTCATTTTGGCGACTTCGTTCCGTGCCTGCTCCCTGGATTGGCCGGCTTCGCGTGCATCTTCGATGTAACTGGCAATGTCCCTGGTCAATACGCCTTCGCGAATATTGCGCTCACGGGTTGCCGGGTTGGGCCGTTTCTGGAAGATGCTGAAGTCCGGGATGATGCCGACGTTTTGCGTCTTATTTCTTTCGATCATCTCCACCCAGAGGGTTATCAGCTTGGAGGCGATCTGGTTGGGCGCGTGGATTTCAAAGCCCATCCAGACCCCATACTTCTCTGCCAGCGGAATGGCTTTTTCAACCACGTCGATGGGAGTTCCGATTAGCAGGCGCATGTTTTTGAAGCCTAATCGGTTTGCCAGTTTCAGGTCCCTCTCCATCATGGCGACGCCCTTGTCGATGGGCTGGTCCTGGCCTTTGATCATCACCGTCTCCTGAAACTGGGTGTATGTGTCGGCTTCCAGACCATACTTCTGCATCCAGTTCTTGAACTGGGTGACCCAGGCCTCAGGCGGATTCGGAAAATCGACAACCATCTCTTCCGCCAGCATTTCGATGGAAGAGGCACCTATGGAGCCGGCTTCCCGAAGGCAATCTTCCAAGCTCATCACCCGGGTGTAATATACCTCCTGGTAGCTATAGAGCGTGATGCCGCGCCGCAGATTGGACTTTGGTGCGGCGTCCGCGACGGAGGATGCGGCGAGGGCCGCGGTTGCACCGGCGACCGTCTGCAAGAATGTTTTGCGTGTCATATCCATATGTCTCAGCTCCTTGTTCATTGCACCAAAGTCATCTTCTTGGTAGTAAGAGGCAGGATTGCCGGGGGCTCGCCGTAGTGAGTCACACCGTCCGGACCAACCGGACGCTCCGGCGTGGCATATAGACCTTCCTTGTCGATGCGCGGTCTGTAGGAGTTCCTGATGAAGAGGCCGAGTTGCACGGTGTGGCTCCCTGGCTTCAGACCGCCCGGCTTGCTGATGGTGAGTGTAGCGGGATCACCAAAGAACCATCTGACATTGGTCGTTTTCGCCAACTCCGCGAAGGTGAAAGTGAGACGATTACTGGGAATGTTTGGTCCGTGCTGCGCGACCGAGAAAGTCATTTTGTCGAGCGGAATCTCTTCGCCATCGACAATCAGCTTCAGCGTGTCCACCTGGGACAGATAAACACCGCGGTAGTAGTCGATACGGATGTTCACTTGAAAGCCGTCAACCTGTCCGGCATGGCTGACGTTTTTGAAGTCCTGCACCATGATCATGTATTTTTCAAACATGCGGAGTCTTGTCCTTTTCGATTTGCCGATACTATCGTACCGTATCTTGATACTCTAATAAAGCTCGATCGGGGGACTAATAGTCGGCGGATTCCCTCGTCCGAACCCGCCCGCAACTACCAAAAACAGGCATTGCATTTGGATATGTACTGTATTACGATACTGATGTATCTAAATAATTCCACTAGCCTCATCGACCCTGCCGCGCGCCAACGCGGCGGGGATCCTCGCCGGTCCTGCCGGAACGGAGCAGCTAATCATCCTTATGAATCCACCGAACGGGATCGACCTGCCACCGCGGGCCGCTGACTTCAGGCGGCTACGCGCCACGCCCGCGCCGGCTTTTCGAACGATTGCGGGCTTCATGATTGCCTGCCTGGCGGGGCTCGCCATGTCGGGTTGCACCAAACCCAGAGCAGCGACAGGCGGGGCTGGCCCCGCGGACGTTGAAGTAGTCCAGGTAGCGCAAAGCGACGTGCCGATCTATGGAGAGTGGGTGGGAACACTGGAGGGGTTGGTAAACGCTGACGTCAAGGCGCAGATCAGCGGCTACTTGATGAAGCAAGCTTACACCGAAGGGGCATTCGTCCGGCAGGGACAATTGCTATTCGAGATAGACGCGCGGCCATTCCAAGCGGCGGTAGACCAGGTAACCGGACAACTGGCGCTCGCGAACAGCCAGGTAGCGCAGACCACCGCGCAACTGGCGCAGGCGGAGGCGCAATTGAAGGTGGCCGAAGCGAACCAGCACAGAATCCAGCGTGATGTGGAACGGTACACGCCGCTGGTCAAACAGGAAGCCGTCACCCAGCAGGACCTCGACAACGCCAGTGAGAACAACCTGGCCGCAATGGCTCAAGTTCAAACGGCCAAGGCTGCGATCGAAATTGCGAAGGCGCAGGTTCAAGCGTCGCACGCCGCAGTCCAATCGGTAAAAGCTGCCATGGAAACCGCGTCGCTCAATCTTGGTTTCACGCGGCTGATATCGCCGATTGACGGGATCGCGGGAGCCGCGCAACAGCAGGTCGGGAACCTGGTGAGCCCCAACAGTCCCGCGGTGGCAACGGTCTCGACGCTGGATCCCATTAAAGTGTTCTTTACGGTCAGTGAACGGGAATACCTGGATTACTCAAAGCTCTTCACAGCCAGCGGATCCGGAGCGCCGCTGGAGCTGGTTCTGGCGAATGGAAAGGTGTACCCGCACCCCGGCAAGTTCTTCTTCACCGACCGCCAAGTGAACTCCACCACGGGCGCTATCCGGCTGGCCGGCCTTTTCCCGAATCCGGGGAACGTCATGCGGCCTGGCCAGTACGGCCGCGTGCGCGGTGTGACCTCGACCAAAAAAGGGGCGCTATTAATTCCACAGCGGGCCGTTACGGAACTACAAGGCGTTTACCAGGTGGCGGTAGTGAACGGTGAGAACAAGGTTCAGATCAAGACAGTGAGCCTGGGGGAGCGCGTTGGCGGCCTGTGGATTGTACAGAGCGGCCTGGCACTCGGCGAACGCGTGGTCTCCGAAGGGCTGCAGAAAGTTCGCCCGGGATCGCAGGTGAATCCGCGGCCGTTTCATCCACTTGCCGCGACGAAGGATGAGTAGCCATGTCCAGGTTCTTTATCCACCGCCCCATCGTCGCGATCGTCATCTCCATTCTGATGGTTCTGGCGGGCGCGGTCACCGTCGTCAACTTGCCGGTGGCTCAGTTTCCGAGCATTGTGCCGCCGGAAATTCAAGTTGGCGCATTCTATGTCGGCTCAGATGCGCAAACGGTGGAGCAATCGGTTGCGGCGCCCATCGAGCAGCAGATGAGCGGCGTGGACAGCATGAATTACATGTACTCGATCAATTCGAGTGCGAACGGCCAGATGAACCTGGTGGTGAATTTCGATGTGAAGACAGATCCCAACCTGGATCTGATTCTGGCGCAGAGCCGGACAACATTAGCGGCAGCGGCACTGCCCACGGACGTGACGAATTACGGCATCACGGTGAAGAAGTCCGTGATCGCGCCGCTGATGTTCATCGCGTTGTACTCGCCAAATGGAACCCGCGACCCACGGTTCTTGGCGAACTACGCCGTCATCAATCTCAACGACCAGTTCACTCGCATACCGGGCATCGGCAGCGTGCAGGTATTCGGGGCCGGCCAGTACGCGATGCGTTTGTGGGTCAAACCAGACCGCCTGGCAAAGCTCGGCATCACCGTACCGGACATTGTTAGCGCCGTCCAAACGCAGAACACGGTGAATCCGGCCGGACAGGTCGGCGGTGAACCAGTGCCTCAAGGACAGGAATTCAACTATTCGGTTCGCGCGCAGGGCCGGCTGGTATCGGCCGATGAGTTCGGTAACATCATCATCCGCGAGACGCCGGACGGCGGCATCGTGCGCGTCCGAGATGTAGCGCGGGTTGAGTTAGGAGTGGCCGACTACACCGCGCGAGGCCGGTTCAACGGCAAGCCGACCGCGAACATCGCGCTCTACCAATTGCCCGGCTCGAACGCCGTACAGGCCGCCGCCAGCGTGAAGAAACTTTTGAAGGAGGTCAAACAGCGATTCCCCGAGGATGTCGACTATTCGGTGGCACTCGATACCACTCGAGCGGTAACGGAAGGCATGCGTGAAATCCTGGTAACGCTGGTCATCGCGGTGGCGCTGGTGTTGCTGGTGGTCTACATTTTTCTACAAAGCTGGCGCGCCACCCTCATTCCTCTGCTGGCGGTGCCGGTCTCATTGGTCGGCACGTTTGCGTTCTTCCCGGTCTTTGGATTTTCCATCAATACGCTTTCCATGTTCGGCCTGGTGCTGGCAATCGGACTGGTGGTAGATGATGCCATCGTGGTGGTGGAAGCGGTGGAGCGTCACATCGAAGAAGGCATGGCTCCAAAGCCAGCGGCGTTGCGGGCGATGCAGGAAATCTCCGGTCCGTTGATCGGCATCGCGCTGGTGCTCAGTGCGGTATTCGTGCCCACCGCCTTCGTCCCGGGCATCACCGGCAGGCTGTATCAGCAATTCGCGGTAACCATCGCCATCTCGGTAATTCTCTCCGCCTTCAATGCCCTCACGCTTAGCCCGGCACTGGCGGCGCTGCTCCTGCGTCCGAAGGTCAAGAGCCGTGGTCTGCTGAGCCGGGGCTTCGATTGGTTCAACCGGATGTACCGGAGCGGCACTGAAAAATACGTGCGGCTGTGCGGTGCTCTGGTCCGCAAGACGGTTCTGGTGGCGCTGGCTCTGGTAGTCTTCGGAGCGGCGGGAGCCTTCTTTGGAACCCGGCTGCCCACCAGCTTCCTGCCCGATGAAGACCAGGGTTACCTTTACGTAAACCTCTCGTTGCCGAATGCGGCGTCTCTGCAAAGGACCGATGCCGTTTGCTCGGAAATCGAAAAGATTCTGGCTGAGACTCCGGGAGTGGAAAGTTCCACCACCGTAATCGGCTTCAGTTTGCTGAGCTTCGTGCGCAGCAGCTATGGCGCGTTCATGTCAGTCACATTGAAGGATTGGGGAGATCGCAGGAGCCGGGCGGAGCAGTATCAGCAGATCCGCGAGCACCTGAACCGTGCGCTGGCCAAGCTTCCGGAGGGAACGGCCTTCACATTTGCACCGCCGGCGATTCCTGGCGTAGGAACTTCCGGCGGCTTCACCTTCATGCTGGAAGACCGGGCCGGCAGAGACGTTCAGTTCCTGGCGGACAATCTGGCCACATTCCTGGCTGCGGCTCGCAAGCGGCCGGAAATCGCCAGCGTGAACAGTCTCTGGGTTCCGAACGTCCCGCAACTCTTCGTCAATGTGGATCGGGACAAGGTCTTCAAACTTGGTGTGCCGCTCAACGACGTCTATCGCACCATCCAGACTTTTATGGGTGGTTCGTTCGTAAACTACTTCAACCGGTTCGGACGACAGTGGCAGGTTTACGTGGAGGCCGAGGGGGACTATCGCACCAAGGCGGAGAACGTCGGCCAGTTTTACGTGCGGAACAACCAGGGCGGCATGGTGCCGCTCTCAGCGCTGAGCAATATTGAGTCGCGGTCCGGGCCGGAATATACGGTGCGTTACAACCTATACCGCTCGGCGCAGATTACGGGCAGTGCCGCCCCCGGTTTCAGTTCCGCCCAGGCGATGGCGGCGCTCGAAGACGTGTATGCGCAAACCATGCCGCGCGAAATGGGATTCGACTATATGGGCATGTCCTTCCAGGAAAAGAAGGCGCAGGAGGGCCTGCCGGCATCGGCCATCTTCGGATTCTCGCTGGTCTTTGTGTTCCTGATTCTGGCGGCGCTTTATGAAAGCTGGTCGCTGCCGTTCAGCGTTCTGCTCAGTACGCCGGTTGCGGTCTTTGGCGCCTTTGCGGCTCTCTGGTTGCGCCGCGTAGTGGCCGGACTCCTGATGCCCGGCAATGTCGCACAGATCGAGAACGATGTGTACTCGCAGATCGGACTGGTAATGCTGATCGGGCTTGCCGGCAAGAACGCCATCCTCATTGTCGAGTTCGCCAAGAAGGCGCACGAGGAAGGAAGGCCTATGATCGAGGCCGCGCTGGAAGGAGCCCGCTTGCGGTTGCGTCCCATCCTGATGACGTCGTTTGCGTTCATTCTAGGCTGCGTGCCGCTGTGGATTGCCTCGGGCGCGGGGTCGGTGGGACGGCAGATCATGGGAACCACCGTCATTGGCGGCATGCTGGCAGCCAGCGTGATCGGCGTCTTCTTTATCCCGGCGATCTTCCTACTGGTGGGAACCGTAGCGGGCACAGGAAAGAAGCGCGTGGTCTCCATCGACCCGGAACCAGCGCCGGCGGACGGAGAGTGAGATGCGGCAGCCGCTGATTGTCCTCACCGTAGTGATCGCGATATCACTCACAGGCTGTGTGGTTGGCCCGAACTACAACCGACCGAAAATCGACACGCCCGACACGTTCCGCGCTCCCGCTCCGCTCTCCGCCACCGAATCGGCTTCGTTAGCGGACCTCAAATGGTGGGAAGTTTTTCAGGATCCGCGGCTCCAGGAACTGGTGCGCGTCGCGCTGGCGCAGAATTACGATCTCCGGGATGCGGCCGCCCGGGTAGAACAGGCACGCGCGCGTTTGGGTGTAACCGAATCTTATCAACTGCCGAACGCCGGCGCGTCCGGGAGTGTGGACTCGGCCCGTCTCAGCCGGAATGGCGCGACGCCGTTGCCTCCGGCAATCATGCCGAATCAGAATCGGACGTTCGGCACGGCGACGCTGAATCTGCTCTCCTTCGAAATTGACCTTTGGGGACGGCTGCGGCGTGCGACCGAAGCGGCCCGCGCCGCGGTTCTGGCTGCTGAAGAAGTGCGGAAGGTGGTAGTTGTGACCCTGGTCAGCCAAGTGGCCAGCGCCTACTTCAACTTGCAGGAACTGGATGAGGAATTGGATATCGCCCGGCGCACGCTGGCAGTTCGTGAGAACTCACTTCGATTGATCGAATCGCGCCGCGCGGGAGGCGTGTCGACGCGTCTCGACGTACGCCAGGCACAGCAGTTGGTCTATGCGGCGCAAGAAGCCATTCCGGCCCTGGAACGGCAGCGCGAAGTGATTGAAAACCAGCTCAGCGTTCTGCTGGCAAGGAATCCAGGCGAGTTGGCTCACGGAGGCCGGATCGAAGAACAGAAAGTCCCGCCCGCAGTGCCACCCGGTCTGCCGTCCAGCCTTCTGGAACGACGCCCCGACATTCTGGCGGCCGAGCAGAATCTCATCGCAGCCAATGCGCAAATTGGTATCGCGCGGGCGGCCTACTTTCCGCAACTCAGCGTGACCGGCCTTCTGGGAGGCCAGAGCACTCAGCTTTCCGATTTGCTTGCCGGCCCGAGCTCCGTTTGGAACGTGATCCCGCAAGTGACGCAGCCCATTTTCACCGCCGGACGAGTCCATTCCCAGGTGGCGTTGGCGAATGCCCAGCAACAGAGCGCGCTCGCAGAATACCAGAAGACCATTCAGGTGGCCTTCGCGGAAGTCTCCAACGCGTTGATCGCGCGCCAGCGATTGCGGGAGAGCCGCGAGAAACAGGAACTCCTGGTGGAGGCGATTCAAGACCGGACACGGCTGGCCTACTTGCGCTATCACGGCGGCGTGGATACCCTGCTGAATGCGCTCGACGCGGATCGGGACCAGTTTCAATCGGAGTTGACGCTGGCGCAACTTCGGCTGAATGAGTTGCTGAGCGTCGTCGAACTGTATAAGGCACTGGGCGGCGGCTGGCAATAGCCAAAAGCTCCACCCGAAACTATACGGGACACCCGCCTTACGCCCGGAGACGCGGCCACAGCCGTTCGGCATTTCCGCGATCGAGAGCGTGTTGTATTTCGGCCGGGAGCGCCAGTTCCGGCAACTGGTCCACAGTAGTTTCGTAGGCTTCCACGGGGAAATCGGTCCCAAAAAGAAACTGTGTAGGCGGAGCGAATGCTCGCAGGGCGGCCATCGGCATGGGATAGGCCGCGTGTGCGCACTCGAAATACAGTTTCTTCAGTTCGTAGTAAGCACCGTTGGGCATCTTGTCGTTCTTGCCTTCGGCGTGGCCCTTGAAATTGCCCTTGTCCCCGGGAACCCGGTCCTTGATTCGTCCGGCCAGCGCTGGCACGGCGGCGCCGGAATGGTTGACGATCCAACGGATGTTCGGGCAGCGCGCCAATGTGCCATTGAACAACAGGCTGGTGATACAGCGTGTCGTGTCGAAGTCGTATTCGACAACGTAATCAGGCACTCCGGCAACCAGGTTACGACAACAATTCGGGGTGGATGGATGGGTGAATACCGCGGAATTGCGCCGGTTTAGCTCATCGAATATCGGTGCAAAGAGAGGATCGCCGGGCCACTTGTCGCCCGCGTTGGTCATCAGCACGATCCCGTCGCACTTCAAGGTGTCGAAGGCGTATTCGATTTCTTTCAGACTGGCGTCGACTTCACGCAGCGGCAGGCTTGCGAAAA
>PLZX01000016.1 GCA_003152325.1 Bryobacterales bacterium
CAGAACCGTGAGCGTCAGCGAGCGGCCAGATGGAGTGGTTATTTGCTGTGAGAACTGGCGAACTTCCAGGCGTGCTCGATGATTGTCTTCAGATCGCCATAACGCGGCTGCCATGCAAGCCGACTGCGTAACTTACTCGGATCGGCGACCAGGCTGGGGGAATCGCCCTCGCGGCGCGGGCCGATTACGTACGGAACTTTCTTGCCGGTAACTTCTTCCACCACTTTGATCATTTCCAAAACGGTATGACCGGCGCCGGTGCCGACGTTGAACTGGTCGGATGCGCCGCCGTTGAGGAGATACTCCAGAGACAGAATGTGGGCTTGGGCTAAGTCGTCGACATGGATGTAATCGCGGACACAGGTGCCGTCGGGAGTGGGGTAATCGGCGCCGAAGACCGTAATGGGCTGGCCGGTGAGAATGGCGCGGAACAGCAGCGGGATGAGATGTGTCTCGGGATCGTGTTCTTCGCCTAAGTGGCCGGCGGGATCGGCGCCGGAGGCGTTGAAGTAGCGCAGGCTGACGCTGGTGAGACGGTGGATCTCATCGAACCAGCGGAGCAGCGTCTCCACCATGACCTTCGACTCGCCATAGGGGTTGACGGCTTTGATGGGGAAGGTTTCGAGAATCGGGCTCGAAGGCGGATCGCCATACACGGCGGCGGTGGAAGAGAAGACCATGTGGCGCACGCCGGTTTCGACCATGGCGGTGAGGAGCGAGAGCGAGCCGCCGAGGTTGTTGGTGAAGTAACGGGCGGGCTCGCGCATGGATTCGCCGACCGCGATGAAGGCGGCGAAGTGGATGACGGCCTGCGGGCGCATGCGGCGCATGAGGCCGGCGAGCGCGGCGGTATCGGCGATGTTGAGCTCGAAAAGGCGGCCGGCGGGAACATTGTGGCGGTAGCCTTTCGAGAGGTTGTCGACCACGGTGACATCGTGGCCCTGTTCGAGCAGCAGGCGCACGGTCTGAGAGCCGATGTAGCCGGCGCCGCCGGTAACGAGGATGCGTCGGGAGTCCAAGACTCGATTGTAGTAGCATGGCGGTTCTATGCCAAATGGTGCGGAGTTGTTCGTCGAGACGGCCGTGGAGTTGGGGATCGATACGGTCTTCACGCTGGTGGGCGATCACCTGAACGAAGTGCTTTCGGTGGCGGCGCGAAGCGGGATGCGGGTGGTGGACATGCGCCACGAGTCGGCTGTGGCGCATGCCGCGGATGCGTGGGCGCGGATTCACCGGCGGCCGGCGCTTTCGCTGGTGACCGGCGGCCCCGGGCATACGAATTCGCTGACCGGACTGGCGACGGCCAACCTGGCTGGAAGCCCGCTGATCGCCGTGAGCGGCAGCCGGCCACGCACGATGGCGCACCGGCAGTCGTTTCAGGATATCGATCAAGTGGGGATGGCGCGGCCGGTGGTGAAGTGGGCGGCCGAGGTGCCGGAGGCAGGCGAGATCCCGCGGTACTTGCGGCAGGCCTACGCGACGGCGAATGCGGGGCGCAGGGGGTGTGTGCATTTGACGGTGCCGGTGGATGTGTTTACCGGCGAGGGCGGAAAAGCACCCTCGGCAAAAACGCCGGCGCCGCCAGACCCGGCGGGCTTGTTGGGGAGGGGGGATATCGGCCGCGCGCTGGAGATGCTGCGCGACGCCGAGCGGGCGGTAGTGATTGCCGGGAGCGGGGTGTGGTGGGCCGGGGCTGAAGAGGCGCTGCGGAAGTTCGTCGAGCGGACTTCCCTGCCCCTTTACACGATTACCATGGGCCGCGGAACGGTGTCGGACGATCATCCGCTGGTGATGGGATATGCGGACCCGGCGCTCAATTATGCGGTGCATACGGCGTTTCGCGAGGCGGATTTGTTCCTGGTGGTGGGGAAGCGGATCGATTACCGGCTGGCTATGGGGGNNGCGCTGGAGGCGATGACGGAAGCGGCGGGCCCGGAGCCGTGGGCGCCGCGGCCTTGGTTGGCGCGGGTGCGGGCGCTGAGAGCCGAATGGCTGGCGCGCCTCGGGGAGCATGGCAGGGAGGAGAGCGGGGTCATGCATCCCGCGGCGTTCTTCCGGGAATTGCGCCGGGCGTTGCCGCGGGACGTGCTGTATTCGTGGGACGGCGGCGATTTCGCGCATTGGGGACGGGCGTCGCTCGAGGCGCGGCAGGCGGGCGGATGGCTGCGGTTAGGGCCGCTGGGGACGATTGGTTCGTCGCTGCCGAACTCGGTGGCGTTGCAACTGGCGCATCCGGGAAGGCCCGTGGCGATGATTACGGGTGATGGTGCGCTGGGATTTTACCTGGCGGAGATGGACAGCCTGGTGCGCCATAAGCTTGGGGTGGTGGTAATTGTGGGCAACGATGCGGGGTGGGGACTCGAGCGCGAGTTGCAGAGGTCCGCCACGCGTGGAGCGGCAACGGTGGCGTGCGAGTTGCAATCGGCCCGCTATGATCTGATCATGAAAGGATTCGGCGGCGGCGGCGAAACTGTCGAGCGGCTGGACGAAGTTTCGCCGGCGGTGGAGCGGGCGTTCGCGGCGGGCGTGCCGTATTGTCTGAATGTCAAGATCCGAGGGGTACGCTCCCCGTTCACGGAATGGCAGATCGCAGGGAAGAAGAAAGGGTAAAATGAGGCATTATCCATGTCGCAGAAGCCTCCCAGCGTGATTGCGATTTACCCGGGTTCGTTCGATCCGATTACGAACGGACACCTCGATCTGATCCAGCGGGGCGCACGGATGTTCGATAAATTGATCGTGTCGATTCTGCAAAACGACACCAAGAAGCCGCTGTTCTCAGTCAAAGAGCGGAAGGCCATGCTCGCGGAGGTGGTCCACGTGTACCCGAATGTGGCGGTGGATTCGTTCAACGGGCTGCTGGTGGATCACGCGGCGGCGCGCGAGGCCACCGTGCTGCTGCGCGGGATTCGGGCAATTTCGGATTATGAATACGAG
Source organism: Bryobacterales bacterium (assembly GCA_003152325.1). Lineage (GTDB taxonomy): Bacteria > Acidobacteriota > Terriglobia > Bryobacterales > Bryobacteraceae > PALSA-129. Next base: position 2,938 of record PLZX01000016.1, read on the forward strand.
CTGCAGATGGCACTGATGAACCGGCGCCTGCGGCCAGACATCGAAACCGTGTTCATGATGGCGAACGAGGCCTATTCGTTCATCAGCTCCCGGCTGGTGAAGGAAGTATACGGGCTGGGCGGGAATATCTCGGGGCTGGTGCCGCCATCGGTAGAGGCGCGGATGCACCGGAGACTGTCGAAAACCAAACACAAAGGGGCGTAGCCAAACGAATGCAGGCGACCAAAAACCCAATCGCGGAACGGATCTCATCGATCAGCGTGTCCTCCACTCTGAAAGTGGCGGCGGACGCGGAAAAGCTTCGCGCGGAGGGCGTAGACGTGGTGGACTTCGGAGCGGGCGAGCCCGATTTTCCGACGCCGGATAACATCAAGCAGGCGGCCGTTCGCGCGCTGGAGCAGAACTTCACGAAGTACACGCCCGCGGGCGGCACGGCGGAGTTGAAGAAAGCCGTCTGCGAGCGGCACGCGCAGGATTTCGGCACCGGCTACCAGCCGAACGAGTGCCTGATCACGGTGGGCGGCAAGCACGCGATTTTCAACCTTACACAAGCGCTGGTGAACCCGGGCGACGAAGTGGTGATCCCGGTGCCCTACTGGGTGACGTACAAGGACGTGGTGAACTACGCCGGCGGCAAGTGCGTGTTTGTGGACACGGACGAAAACAACGGATTTGCGCTGACGGCGGCGATGATCGAGCCGCACCTGACGGAGCGAACCAGGATGGTGATTATCAATTCACCGTCAAACCCGAGCGGCGCCCTGGTGGAGCGCGAGGAGTTCGAAAAGATCTTCCGGATGACGTCGGCGCGGGGAATCTATCTGCTGACGGACGAATGTTACTGCAAGTTCCTGTATGACAGCGAGCCGTACTCGATTGCGTCGGTGGCGGGAGCGAAGGAAACGGTGCTGGTGGCTGGGTCGCTTTCGAAGACCTATGCCATGACGGGTTGGCGGATCGGGTTCGCGCTGGTGCCAGCGCCGATTGTCGGAGCGATGACCAAGCTGCAAAGCCACTCGACGTCGAACCCCACGTCAATCTCGCAGAAGGCGGCGGTGGAGGCTCTGCGGGGGCCGCAGGACTCGGTATCGACGATGTTGGCGGAATACCGGCGGCGGCGCGATTTCGTGGTGGAGCGGCTGCGGGCGATTCCGGGAGTGACGTGCCAGGAGCCGCGCGGGGCATTCTACGCGTATCCGAATGTGGGAGTGGTGCTGGGCAAGAACGGGATCGGCAGTATGCAGCAACTGGCGGAGCGGCTGCTGGCGGAAGTACACCTGGCGGTGGTTCCGGGCGAGGCGTTCGGCACGGACCGGCACATACGGATNNCCCATTCGTCTCACGCCTTCGCTGCGGGAGAAGGTGTGGGGCGCGACGCGCCTGGCCCCATGGTTTCCAGACTCGGCGCAGCCCATCGGCGAAGCCTGGTTCCTGGCCGAACGCGATCTGCCGCTCCTGGTCAAGCTGATCTTCACATCGCAACGGCTGAGCGTGCAGGTGCATCCGGACGATGGGGAGGACGGCCCACGCGGCAAATCGGAAATGTGGCACATCCTGGCGGCGGAACCGGGCGCGACCATCGCGCTGGGGTTTCGGGAGCCAATCACGCGCGACCATCTGCGGGAAGCGGCGCGGACGGGCGAAATCGAGCGGCTCATCAACTGGATGCCGGTGAAGGCCGGGGAGACCTATTTCACCGCGGCGCACACGGTGCACGCGATCGGCGCCGGGATTGTGCTATGCGAGATCCAACAGAATTCCGATGTGACTTACCGGCTGTGGGATTACGGGCGGGATCGGCCACTGCACGTGGAGCAGGCGGCGGCGATTGCCGACTTGGGAGTGCATCCGGGACCGGTGCAGCCGGTGGCGATTGCCGAGGGCCGCGAACTGCTGGTGCGGTCGAAGCACTTTGTGACGGAGTTGTTGCGGGTGGGCCAGTTTGTGCCGGCCGCGCAGAAGTGCCAGTTGTGGATTTGCGTGGAAGGCAGCGGCATGATCGGCGCAGAAGCGGTTCGGACTGGCGAAGTGTGGCTGCTGCCGGAATCGGGCGAGCAACCCATGGTGCGCGGGCCGGCGCGGTTTCTGCGGACGTGGGCGCCGGAGTAGGACGGAGTAGAGCCACTACGGTTCACTCAAAGCGTGGCAGGCACCCCGACACGTTTCCCTAAAACACCGTTTGCGGCCAGAGTGCCTGAGTGCGAGGCGATGGCCTGGGATTTCGCCAGTAATTACCCAATCCCCAGATCGTCGATGCGCTCAAGCGGGGTGCCACAAGTCCGGCAGATGAGCGAG